>CAWEFI010000016.1:0-58488 GCA_963808285.1 uncultured Methanoregulaceae archaeon | reverse complement strand
CGGTGTACTTCTCGCTGTCCGAGTCCCGTGCTGCGCTGCCGCCCATTGCCGTTTCGATGGCTGCATCCGCGAGGATGTGGTTTGCCACGGCCGTGAAGGCCGCAATCGTCGGTGCCCGGATCGTGATCAGGCCGACGGTGTTCGCGTCAGAGTCCTGGTAGATGATCCGTGCGGTGTATGCCTGCCGGCCGCGTTCAACCGGCGGGTGGTTCACTCCCTTTGCGTTGTAGGTAACGCACTGGAAGGGGTTCGTTGCGATGACGCCCTGGACAAGATTGTCAAAGGCAGTCACATCCGCGAGCGGTTCCGCAAGGTTGCGGACCGCGCTCTTGGTGGTAGTGCTTGTGGTAAAGTCTGCCATTTTTGTTTCCTCCTTTTTGTTCTTTTTTCTCTGGTGTCTCGGGGCGCCCTTTGACATACTACTCTTGGCGTTGGGGGGATATAGTCCTGAAAAGAAAAATGGATCCGGGGCCACAGCGTAGTGGATTGGCGATTTTATTGGCTTGGCGAAGCGCCGGCAGAGATCGGAGGTCAGATTACGGGATACCTGGCCCATCCGGGCGGAGGTATTTTCCGGCAACTTGCCACATCTGCGCAAAAATTTTTGGGACATTCCGGATTTTGCCGGAAATTTTTCTGGTTTTTTAAATTTCAACCGGAAAATTTTTGGGATTTTCAACTTTCGCGCCAATAATTTTCTGGGCCGGCCAACTTTCGAACGGAATTTTTTTGGATTTTTCAAATTTCGAGCCGGAAAAAATTCCCGGAAAATTCGATCTTGGGAGATCCTGCTCCAACCGGTTTACGACGGAGAAGTGAGTTGCCTGTTGTACTAACACCCTTTTTTCCAACTTTCGCGCCAACTTTTTTTTGGATTTTCCAACTTTCAACCGGAAAATTTTCCGGATTTTAAAATTTCGCGCTGGAAATTTTTGGAGCCCGGGAACTTTCAAACCGAAAAAATCCGGGCGCCCGGGATTTCAGCGCGGGCATGCCGGGCTCGAACGGTCGTACGGGAATGTAGGGCGGTTCCTGTGCTCTGTCGGATGGGGGGAACGTTGTGGGTGTTTTTTTCGTATTTCACTATGATCGGCCGGGAATTTTTGGGTTTGAAAACTTTCGCGCCTGGGGAAATCTCCCGGTTTTTCCTGTTTCCTCTCGCGAAAAGTCCGTGTCGTTGAGACCGTTTGAGTGTGTATACCTCCAGAAAAGATTGCACGTCAGGGGTGTTCTCTCGCTTTCGCAAGCGCTTTTATTACCCGGATATCTGTGGATCAATGACCATAACAAAAAGGCTATTGAACACACACAATAAAGATCTGGACAGTGTTATGGTCTACAAGGTTGCAGCCGGGTCAAAGGTTCGGGAAAATACCCGGGGTAAAATTATTCGGGGGCGGGCAATTCCCTGTCCTATCGGAGGTGTGAGCGAGTCCTCGCTGCCGGCCCGGGGCACGGATCGGAATGTAGAGCAGATGCTCTCCGATATCGTAACCCGCCTTGAACGTATTGAAGAGAAGATCGATGAGAGTGTCTATCCTCCTGAATCGGCAATCAAACCGGAATTTATCAGACAGGTGAAAAAAGCCGAGGCGGATATCAGAAAGGGAAAAGGAAAGACGTACGAATCGATGGGCGCTTTTATCAAGGCCATCTCTGAATGACGTACACGATTGTCGCGGGTTCTGCTGTTGAGGCGACATTCAGGAAGATGAAGACGAAAGATGCTGCCCGATTTGAGCAGGTGGTGAAGAAGCTTCAGGAGATAGGTGAGAACCCGGAGATCGGAAAGCCACTCCGCCGGCCGATGTAGGGACGGTGGCGCGTTCATATCGGGCACTCTGTCCTCATCTATAAATTTGAAAAGAAGAAAGGGCTGATCACCCTGGTAAAATATGCTCATCACGATGAGACATATCGGTAATGCAGGTCCGGAATTTCCCTTTCCCGATACTGTTTGCGGAATTGCTGCTGATTTTAATGTTGGGCGCCCATGCCTCCGGCAATGCCGGAATTATCCGGAACTGGCAGGTTAACAACAGAGAATAGTGGCGTTGCACCAGGGACGGGTAAAAGAAGGGTTACATTTTCTGCCCATCTCTTTTGCCAGATCCCAGTCGTAGGAGATACCGCCGATGTCTGCCCGGTAATACCTCCACCCGGCAACCGGCGAGGTGACCCAGATCATTATCCGGTGCGGCGAGGTCTTTACCAGGGCCCGGGCTTGGTCCACCTTCTCCGGGAAGAGTTCCCTGAGGGTGTGGGCGTCCGGCACCTGTTTCCGGGAATAGATGACGGAGATCATGAGCGTTGTACGGCCTTTGGTCGCGATGACGGCGCCGGGAAGATCCGCATTGCCGGTAAGCCGGTGGGGTGTGTAGCCGTGGTCTTGTAACCGGCGCAGCGCTTCGTAGACGTACGGCGAGCAGTGCGAGTGTTTCTTTATGGGGGCTGGTACTGCACCTCCTGCGTCCCCGCAAATGGTAACGTTTGTCTCACCTGCGACTGCTTCGCAGGGGTTAATCCGGTTGCTGTACCAGGCACCGGATGCCATCGCACCCGGCGCAATCACGTCCTGTTCGTTTGTTTCTGAATTCTGCATGTTTCTCACATCCTTTCAAATACCTGATATTCATAATGCGATACGGGGAAGAGCGCGTCCGCTCATCCGAAAATGTCAAAAACGCCGGCCCGGGAAGGAACGACAGCCCCGGCCCCTGCCGAAACCATCACCTTGGTATGCGAAGCGGTATGCGACCCTCTATCGCACACACTATCACTGGTACTTATCCAGCAACGACCGGACCGGCGGTCAACGACGTATAAGAGAAGAGGCGGGCAAAACGATACCGGCCCGGGCACCCGCAGCATGTATCCCAAAACCGGTGATCAGGTGAATCGGTGCTTTAGTTCTCTCAAAGAGCCCGAAGAGCCCGCACACAAGCGTCATGGAAATGTAGCAGAACTTCGCGATGCGGCGGGCGACCCTTTTTTCGTACCCGAGCTTCCGAAGCTTCCTCGTTGTCCGTGTGCAGAAATCCAGGCTCATTGTGATTATTTTTAAAATGATATGGCAGGTTATATAGCCAGCGATAGATTCGAATATTTTGGTAGTTATTTCGGGAATCGGGGGCTTCTATGTCCCCGGATTGGCATAACCTGCGGGTTAGATGAATGGGGGAGCGGGGGAAGGTTTATTGATCCCAATAAGATTGGTTCATTATTGGGTCGAATTGGGGCGCTCGCCTTTGTATGGGGGGATATATGGTATTCCCAAAAAATGCCACTCTTGTAATAATTGCGCTACACTGATCAGCTATACTGCTCTGCAATTAGCGGAGCGCTCCTTTTACTTTCACATCGCGTTATCATCCTTTTATGGTAATTAAAAAATTAGAATAATACTAGCGGAGGGATTATGGAGATATTTCATGAGATGAAAAAATATCAAACAAACGAATCAGGAAATATTACTCAAATGTCCATCCCATTAAAGCCAAATGACGATGGAATGGTTGGAAGAGAATGTCCGAATACAGATTGCATTTTAAAATATTTTCAGATCGGACAATCGATTCCAGACGAATTCTTGAAAAATGGAAACAATCTGTCAGATAGCAATATTACCTGTCCCTATTGCGGTCATGTCGATCATTTTCAAAAGTTCCATTCTGAAGATCATAAAAAATGGATTGAATCAATGATACATCGGGACATGGCAATAACAATCCAAAATATGCTTCAAAATACTGTGAAAGGATTCAAATCTTCGTCAAATTCTGGATTTTCATGTTCAATGTCATTTAAACCGGGGCCATTGCCAAATGTGCGTTATTATACAGAAGAAAAGTTGAAACGAAAAGTAATCTGTGATAACTGCGGGTTCCAATATGCAGTCTATGGAATATCATTTCATTGTCCGTTTTGCGGAAAAGGGAATTTACAGATCCATCTTACTCGAAATGTGGAAATCACTCGTGTTTTGATCGAAGAGAGCATAAAATTACAGTCGGAACAAATGGATGTTGCCCAAAGAATGATTGGAAATGCTTTAGAGGATGTTGTTGGCATCTTTGAAGGATTTCATAAAAATATCTATGTTTACGGGATTCGTCACAAATTTTCAAAAGAGGATGCCGACAAAAAAGAAGAGCGGATTAAGGTTACATTTCAGCGACTAGATGGCGCACAAAAACTTATGCTGACTGATCTGCAATATGATATTTTCTCAAGTATTTCTAATGAGGATAGATTATTTCTTGAAGAACAATTCCTAAAAAGGCATGTTTTAACTCATAACCTAGGGCTTGTCGATGAAAAATATCTCGAAAAAGCAAATTACTATTCGAAACAGGGTTCTGAACTGGAAATTTTACCGGCAGATGTTTCACGCGCTTTAGAAATTGCCGCTTTAATTGTTGGGAGAACTTCTCAACATATCATTATAGAAAAATAATTTTTTATATCCCCTCCTTTTAGCACATCGCAAGTAACCGCCTAACCGCCCCCCGTAGTAATGTTGATCTCACCGAACTTTCGTAACCGAGTCTTGATCCGCTGGAATGTTTTTCCATCAATCTACAGCCGTTCTGCATCACATTGCCCATCTCAACAATCTTCTGTCGTTCTCTCTGTTCATCTCTGAATACCTGAACCATCTCACCGTCCAACGGTTCATCTTCGATATTGTTGGCCTCTTTCCCGATATGGACAAATTCAGAAACATGGATGTGTTTTCACTCAAATCTCCTCTAAAAAGATATTGAAATTGAGTGACGAAAACTTTCTTCACACAAACAAGTTTTTAAACCGATATAATCTAATGCAATAAATAAAGATTTGACTATGACATTTAATATCGCCTCTTTTAATGAGGGATCGTTTAACCTCCTAGATTCGGCGATTATACTTGCACTCTTCACTGCATTGTTGTATTATGTAAACTGGTGTTTTACGCAATCATACTTTGCAAGGCTAGGAATTAACTCAATTTCCATTCCATTAGATTCTTCTTTCTCCAATTCTATGCCCGCGATCGTAGTTATCGTTGGTATCATTGTTCTTTTTTATTTTACCCTAACCTTTAGAAAATCAGAAGAGGTGAATCGCTCTCGGTTTTTTGTAGCTATTTCGAATATTTTCCTTCTCATTGTGTCTGTTCTATCATTTGGACTTGCTATTGTCAAATTTCAAGTTATTATCCAATTTTTCGCAGGTATATTGTTTTTATCATTATTTCTAGTCCTTATATATTGCAAGGAAGGAATGCCATCGATATGGGGTAATAATCTTAAGGGAAAATTATTCGTAATCTTAGTTTTAATTGCAGCAGTAACATATTCGGCAAGTCTTATAGGTATTATCCAAGCGACAAGAACAATTCAAGGAGAGTTTGAAGGTAGTACTATTATTGATTTTAATCTATCGAACCCTAATCTAACTGAATTAAACGGTCAAGAATTAATATTAATAGCGCATGACGATGAAAAATATTATGTGACTCCGTTGGAAACCAATTTATCACAAACTCCAACGATCTACATAGTTCCGGATAGTGAAGTTGAATTAGCTACGATGAGGCGTATATCTTAAGGCGGTGTAATTTTTTAAACTGTTTGCTCTTTATAGGTCTTTTTCTCCTCATTCCCCACTGTGTTTCCAAGTTAATCCTTAGTCGCTCCGCATTACATTACCTCATCCACATAATTTTCTCTCATTCATCTCCGAATACCTACTGATCAGTTTAGATAGAGGAGGGCCTCCTCCCCCCACCCGATCAGCCACATGGGGGGAGGGTGCCCCCCACTTGGATCGAAAGAAGGGGTGGGGGTAGGGGGATCACCCCCCTCCCCCTCCTCCCTCCACACCACCCATCACCCCCACCCCCCGGCGCCCTGCGATCCCGGCCGGAGCACTCTCTCCTTTTCTGGCCCGGTGCCTGCCCGGTACGCGCTCCACACGAACCTCTGGTATGTCCCTCCTTTCAGATCGATCTGAACAGGTAAGGTAACAGGTAAGTGAACCGTGGAATAATGATCATGTTAAGAATGGCAAGGATCACGGCTGCGATTACGACTGCGATGATAGCTTTACTGTGCGTTATGGCATGGGTTTTTTCCAAAGCAAATGTCAGGAGATCGCCGCTCCAGATGGTGAACAGGAATGAAAGAAGCACGACCCCGAGAGTGACTTCGAAAACCATCGCATAGGGGATTGCCATGAATTGTACGGCAGCCATGTTACCGATGAGCATGATGACCGTGAAGATGGTGAGCGGCAGGACACAGTAGCCGGTATTCTGGAGAGTTGCCATAAAGGTCCCGGTTCCTGAAAACCATCGACAAAGCACATAAAGTATACCGGAAATCAGGATCCATGCGATAAACGGTCCCAATACGGTGATGAGAAAAGAGTCCAACGGCCATATCACAGTCACCGGTCCACTAACTCGTGGCGATAAATAATTGCCAACATAGGGTGACAGGATACCGACAATACTGACGATCAGGACAATTATCGACGGTGGTACCAGGTTGGTTTCCGCCCCGGCTTTCCGGCCAAAAAAGGTATTCGGGGAAAAGAGCAGCTCTTTTATTTCAGAATACATATGCCGTTTTTGTTCCACCGGATTTATAATTGTGTTTATAATTTGGGGCAGGGCAAAAAAGCAGTGGAATATTGGTTCCGGTGCGCTATCCGCGCCCCGGTTGGGAAAATATCCATGTAAAACCCCCGGAATCTCCGTATCATAAGAAGGCGTATATCCCGGCATAAAGAGAGTGTAACTATGTGGCATAAACCACAATCAACGAAAAGGAAGTGATTACTACGTCAGTGAAGATAACCAAGGCAGCCGCCGCCGCGAAGAGGGCATCGGCAAACGCGAAGGCCGCTGCAAATGACAAGAACACCAGCGCGAAGAGCGCTTAAAACCCCTCTCATCCTCTCTTTTTTATCTCCCGAGAAAATCTTAGTTTTTGAACAGATTGCACAGTACAGTGGAACGGAGGTGACAGTGCCTGTCTCCCCCGCACCACCCTTACGCTCTTGTGGTGATGCTGCATTACCTTATGAGGAACTATCGCGACCGGGGGATGCCTACGCGGCGGGGGCGTCAGCCCCCGGGAGCGTCTTAATAAAAACAGCGTTTATCTTAAGCGGCTTTCACCGCATCGCATTCTTCCGCATCAGCGCCATCACGCCGGGCTTTGCAGGCTTCGCGGGCTTCTGCATGGGCGGTATCCCGAAACCGCCCATCTCCATCATCGGGGCATCGAACATCTCCCTGTTGAGCCGGTCTCCGATCTCGTCGAAGATCCGGGTATAGGCGACACAGTGCGGGTCGACACCCTCGATCCTCCCCGGCGTCGGCGCCATCGCGTTGTAGGGACACCCGCCCCGGCAGTATTTTATGTGTTTGCACTTCCCGCAGGCCGTATCCACGTAGTCCTTGAACGCGAGCATCAGTTTTCCCGCCGGGGATGCCATCAGGGTCTCCGGCGACGGGTGATCCGCCACGTTCCCCATCACGTACTCCGGCATCCCCACGAACCGGTAGCAGGGGTAGATGCTCCCGTCCGGCCCCACTGCAAACGTGCTCCCCATGCAGTCCACGTAGGTGCAGACGCTGCCCCGACGGGTGAACACGCACCGGCACAGGTCGGTGATGTTCATCACCTCGATCCCGTCCATGTGGTCGAGGGCCTGGTCGAGGAGATACACCAAGAGGTCGCCGTACTCCGCCGGTTCCAGCGCCCACTCCTTCGGGTTCTCCGAGCGCAGCGACGGGAGTGCCGGGTGGAGCTTCAGGGTAAAGCCCTTCTCAAGGAAGAACCGGAAGATCTCCTCCCGCGCCTTCACCGACCTGTTCGTGAACGTGCAGATGAACCGCACGTCGAGGCCGTGGGCTTTCGCAATCCCGTAGCCCCGCATGCACTTCTGGAAGTAGCCGTCCCCCCGCTGCGAATCGGTGATTGCCTCGGGCCCGTCGATGCTCGACCCGATGGGCACATGGGACGCAGCGAGGACATCCGCGATCTCCGGGGTCATCCGCCAGAGGTTCGTCTGCATCGCAAACTCCGGGTGCATACGGGCGAGCCCTTCCGCGAGCATTGGCAGCGCCTGCCGGTAGAAGTCCGCCCCGGCAAGCAGCGGTTCCCCGCCATGGAACGTGAAGGTCACCCGGTCCTTTTCCCACCCTTTGAGCCATTCCACGATCTCCTGTACCGTTGCCGGTGTCATCACGGGCGACCCCTCCTCCGAACTCCAGCAGTATTTGCATTTCGAAGGGCAGCCCAGCGTCGGGATGATCATCACGTGGAACGGGTTTTTCATGAGGATTTTTCCTTTCGTCAGAGTATAAGAGTTTTTATTCTGCCCGGGCCGTGCGGCTCTCCGGAAAAATACACTGCTGAACTGTCCCGGGCAGGTCTTTTCGTTTGATGAGATACCGGCATTTCGGGGGATCCGAGGGTCCGGCTCCTTTCACGTGCTCGATCTTGAGCACCTTGTAGGAAAACCGGCCGAACGTGTCAAATTCCAGTCGCCTCAAAAATCCGGAGACGGTGTTGCACTGGTACCGTGTCAGGCCGAAGCGATTACGGAGTTCCTGCACCGTGATCCACCGCTCCTCCGCGCCCTGTTCCTGCATGAATTGTTCCAGCAGTTCCGGCATCCCGGGATATTTTCTCATGGTAGTGTGGGGTCTTCTGTATGATCGGCCATGATCTCACGTGGCAGTCATTATTTCCGATCAGACTCGAATCTGCGCCACGAGGTTCTTCATGACCTCATCCACGGCTTTTGCTGTCGGGGAATCCGCATGCCGGAGGATATAGGGACGCCCCTCGTCGCTTGCCTTTACCATTGCCGGATCGAGAGGGATCGCACCGAGGAACGGGACGCCCAGGTCCCCGGCCGCCTTCTTTCCGCCCCCCCTGCCGAACAGGTCGATCGCCCCTCCGCAGTGGGGGCAGGCCATGCCACTCATGTTCTCAATGACCCCGAGGACCGGGCAGCTCCAGTCTCTCAATGAATTTTGCCGCCTTGATCGCATCCATGACCGCGACATCCTGCGGGGTGGTGACGATGACTGCACCCCGCACGTTCGGGGCCAGCTGGGCGATCGTCAGCGCCTCGTCGCCGGTACCGGGCGGCAGGTCGACGACAAGATAATCGAGGGCACCCCAGTTTACTTCAGAAAGGAACTGCCGGATGGCGCCCATTTTCATCGGGCCGCGCCAGACCACCGGGGTGCTCGTATCCGGCAGCAGGAACGCCATCGACATGACCGCAAGGTTGCCGGTCACATGCACGGGTTCGATGGTGTTTGCAAGGACCGTCGGCCGCTGGTCTTCGATCCCCAGCATCTTGGGGATATTGGGGCCGTGGAAATCAAGATCGAGAAGACCGACCTTTTTCCCGTGGCTGGCGAGGGCATAGGCAAGGTTCACCGAGACGGTGGATTTGCCCACCCCTCCTTTCCCGCTCAGGACGAGGATCACGTGCTGAACATCAATTGTTGCTTTCGGTGGCAACCCGGTGGGGGCGCTGTGGGGCTGTGCCGGGGCGCAGGTGCTGCAGTTCTCAGTGCAGGTTTGTTCTTTCTTTTCTGGTTCTGGTGTCATGGTATCAGTATTCCGGTTGTTTTGGGAAATCACTTGTATCGTTCAATCGTGCCTCTCGTCATCGGTCACCTGGGCAAGGACCTCGGCAGTCGGGCCGACCCGGATAATCTTCCCGCCCCGCATAAGGGCGAGCCGGTCACAGATGTCCCGCACAAAATCCATATCGTGGGAGACCACCACAAAGGTTTCGTCCATCTCGTCACGTGCGTTCAGGATCGAATGTTTCACGTCCTGCTTGGTGATCGGGTCCATCGTGCCGGTTGGCTCGTCGAGGATCACGATCCGCGGCTCCCGTATGAGCACCTGCGCAAGTGCGACCCGGTGCCGCTCCCCGTCGGACAGTTCTCCCGGGAACCGGTTCAGGATCGCTTTTGATTTCTTCTCGGTGAAACCTGCCATCCTGAGCGTAATGACCGCTTTACGGATTGCCAGTTCCTTTGGGAATTCAAGACCGATGGAATCGGTCAGGTTATCGATGACATTCCGGTGGGGGAACAGGTCATATTCCTGGTGGAGGAGGCCGATATACTCCTTTGCCCGGCCCCGCTCTTCTATACCGGGTTTTGTCATATCCACCCAGTCGTCACCGATCCGGACATTCATCTCCCCGCTTGTCGGTTCGATAATACCGGCAATGATCTGGGAGAGCGTGGTTTTGCCCGCCCCGCTCTTTCCGATAATTCCGAAGATCTCCTTTCTGGCGACATCGAATGTTACCGTATTCACCGCTTTTACCACGCCCCGGTCGACCGAGATATAGCGTTTGGACACATCCCGCGCTGAAAGAATCGTTTCCCCGAAATCGGGCGGCGCTGAATCTTCTATCTCATGGTAGTCTTTTGCAAATGACCGGATCACATCCTTCGGAGAACCAATGGTGGCGATCTCCCCATTGACAAGCAGCATCGCCCGGTTCGCCATGTCCTCAATCACCTGCGAGAAGTGCGAGGTCACCACCATGCCCATGGTGTTCCTCTGCGCCGCTTCGATGAGCATGGCATGCACCAGCCGGGCGGTCTCCGGGTCGAGCGTCCCGGTCGGTTCATCGGCAAAGAGCATCGCCGGGTTCTTTGCCAGCTGCCGGGCAAGCACGACCCGCTGTTTCTCGCCTCCGGAGAGGTCGCGGGCGATGTGCATCATACGGTGGGAGAGTTTTACCTGGTCGATCAGGTCGGCGGCCCGGTTGATCGCCTGTTCCTGCGGGTACCGGATATCGTCGAGCGCGTGGAGAACGTTCTCGATCACCCGGTCGTCGCCATAGAGGGCAAACGTGCGCTGGAACATGATCGCGGTCCGGTTCATGACCCGTGACTTCATCCCGTCGCTTTTTTCGTCCCAGAGGTCGACATCCACCGCGACCAGTTCGCCGCCGCACGCCGGGCACCGGCTCCCGGCCCGGCTCTGGACATCCATGAAGGTGCAGCGGTTGCAGGCGGCCATGTGGTAGACGATCGAGCCTTTTGAAGGGGGCTGCTCAACGCCCCTGAGGAGGTGCATCAGGACACTTTTTCCCGCCCCGCTCCGCCCGATGACCCCCATAATCTCCCCCTCCGGGATCTCAAACGATACGTTGTTGAGGACCCTCGTATCATCGAAGTCCATGCAGAGGTCGTTCACGCTGATGAATGGTTTTGGCATGGTTTTACAGTCTCCATTGGCAGGTTATTTTTCATCAGTTTTTTTTGGACCGGGGAATCCGGGTCCTGTTCCGGCTGCCCGCTCCCGTCAGTGTTCTTTTTGCAGGGGCCCCGTCCCCGCCCGATCAGTCTCCCGCGTTTTAACGGCCCGGTCCCATCAAAATCCGGCATGTACATTCACCATGATCTTAATGGTGAATTATTACACATATGAGCATAAAGATTTAAGGATCGGGATCCTATCAAAAAAAACACAGGAGCCCTGCCGTTCGTGCATCTCCCGGCTGCCACGAGGCACCGGCACGTCCGGCGTCGCTCATCCTCCTTGGTACACGGTCAGGAATGAAGTGTTATTTTGAACCGGCGGCCCCGACGACGATTTTTAACGCGGTAACGATCTCCGGAAGCATCTCGGCCGGGAACCCCATCACCATTTCGTCGTCACCAATCCCGGAGAACCGCCGTGAACCGTCACAGCCAAGCGAGAAGTTCGGTCTGCCGGTAAGATAGGTCTGCGTTGTTGCATCCGAGCAGACCGACTGGATGCCGGAGAACTCTGCATAAATTCTCCCGCCGAGCCGGAAGAGCGTGCTCTGGGCGAGTTTGAGCATGTTTCTGGGGGTCGTCACGATCAGGATGACCTGAGGGGTGAAGGGCGTTTTTTCCAGCGGGGCATAGAGCGTCGCATACGTCTCACCCGGGCTCAGATGCGTGACCTTCTCGATGGTTCGTTTGCAGGCAGCCGCACTGTCAAATTTTCCCAGCTTGAAGTAAAACTCGCCGTTCTTTAACGTCGGCGTTATCTCCCGCAACCCCAGCGACCATGCGCCCCCGTTGCATTCGTGCTTTGTGGAAGGTGCGTAGAATATCTTCCCCTCGGTCCGGGCAAGGTTTACCATCGAACAGTGCCGGATGGTCTTGTCCAGTTCCTCCATCCCGGCAGGGATATCCTCTTTCGATGGGGCGAATCTGAGGGCTACCGGCGATCCTTTCAGGCCCAGCAGTGTTTTTAAGGTTTCTGCAGCCTCACCATAATTCACGGGTATTTTCATCGGTTCGTTGCTCATGATCGTTGCCTCTTACTCCTTGTCTGGGGGTAATTACCCATATGAGCGAAAACATAAAAAGATGACGGAACTGCCAGAAAGGCGGGGAAAAAAAGCTGTGGTATCTTACCGGGGACACTTCGGGCACCGGCCTTCCGCGGCCTTCTGGCAGCCGGCCATCTCGATCCCTTTCCCGTTCACCAGCGCATCGGCGATCTTGCGCCGGGCCTCGTGCAGGTCCCGCCATGCGGTCTTGCGGGAGACGCCAAGTTTTTCTGCCGCTTCTTCCTGCTCCAGCCCTTCCAGGTCGATGAGCCGTATCAACTCGATCTCGTCGGGCTGCAAAGAGATCCCGGTCCCTTCCTCCTCTGGATAGCAGCAGGGCTTGTAACACCGCGATTCTGATGTGCTGGTAATAGTGCGCCTGAGACGCGGCCTTCCCCGGCGGGGGCATTCAGTTGGGACGGGTGTTTCATCAGGCACTGTCGCACGCTCCTTGATAGAGTGTATCCGGAATAGTATAACAGGTTTACCGGGACAGGTTGTTTTTATTGATGTGTCCCTGCCTTCCGTGGGTTTGCCGGACCGGCCGTTCCTGCACAAGGTACCTCTTTATAACCCGGTAGGGAGGGATCGCGTTATGGAATTTTTCAATCCGTACGACCTTGTACCGGCAGGCAGCAAAGGCCCCGTTGTGGCTCCTTCCAAGGAACCCGGAAATTGCCTGACCTGACGGGCTGTCCTGTTGAAAACGGGCATGGATCTCCTGGACCGTAATCCATCTTTCTGTGTATCCCCTCTCCTTCATGTACTGCTCAAGCAGGTCAGGGATCAAAAGAGAACCGGCCATCGTTTTCGCCGTTCTGTGCTGTTTATCTGTTGTAAAAAAGTGGGGGCTTTTAGTGACAGCGCGGACCATGCCCGCAGGGGTGGCGTGCGTTTCTGGCATCATCCTCTGACTGGCAGCAACAGGTATCGCCGTATTTTAAGGGGGATGTGCAGGCTTCCCGGTGGCTGACCCCGGCTTCGTGCTCTTCGTGTTTCTCACCGCATGCGCAGGTGTGTTCATCGATACACCCGCGCCGGGCGGGGACATCTGACTCATTGTTGTTGGCTGGGGTTGTTGTTGGTTCTGGCATTGACTCACCTTGTAGTTGCTGTGTTATAATTACTCATATGCGCATAAATCATTTAAACCCTCGTGCCCTGACATAAAAACCGTGGGACACCTGTACACCCTGCATACGGAGTTACCTGGAACCACGCGCGGGGGCCTGTTCCTGCACCCCGATTCCTGTTTTTCTTTTTTTCTCCAGGAGAAATTCCGAAAGAATCTCGTTTACCATTCCCTCCCTCTCACAGATATGGAGTTGGATATCGGCATTCCTGAGAAGATTTCTGGCCTGGATGCCCGTCCTGCCGGTGATGACCGTGGTTATGTGGTGGGATGAAAGCAGCTGGACGGCATTCTGACCCCTCTTCTGGTCACTCACCATAAAACCGTTCCGGATGGCATCAACCTGTCGTGTCCGCGTATCATAGAGTAAAAACCATGGGGCCCGGGCAAAATGCGGTTCAAACCCGCTTTCCGTATCCGGTCTCCGGGCTGTAATACAGAGCTTCATCGTGCGCCTCTATTTTATTACTCATATGCGCATAAATCATTTAAACTCTCGTGTCCTGGCAGTCCGGATTAGGTGGTTGCCGTAAAATACTCGTGCCAGCATAGTCCCCCACAAATCACGAGAAAAGAAAAGGCTCATCTCTTCTTCTCGCGTGATATCTCTCCATGGCATCCCGGCTCAGCCTTACCGTCCTTGTCGATAACAACACGCTTACCGATCGGTATTTCGCGGGTGAGCCCGGGCTATCGTTCCTGCTCGAGACTGCCCAAAAGAAGATCCTGTTCGATACCGGGTATCGGATGCATTCCTTGCCAATGCAGGGAGGATGGGAACGGATCTTTTGGACCTGGATTACGTCATCCTGTCCCACGGTCACTTCGATCATACGGGAGGGCTCGTCGCTCTTATCCGGCACCTGACCGAAGCGAAGATCAACCATATCCCTCACCAGGTACCTCACCTTGTCGCCCATCCTCTCTGCTTTTGTCCGCGACCCATGCCTCCGCTCCCCAATACCGGCTCACCTGTGGGTGAGGAAGAAGTCCGGCGCCAGTTCCCGGTGACCCTGTCTGATTCACCGGTATGGATCACCAGCGACCTGGTCTTTTTGGGAGAGATTCCCAGGAGGTTCACGTTCGAACAGACAGATCCGGGAACGCGGACGGTGATCATGCCCGACGGCAGGACCGCCCCTGATTTCCTGCTGGACGATTCCGCCCTCGCGTACCGATCTGAGGCCGGGCTGGTCATTATCACCGGCTGCTCGCATGCAGGGATCTGCAATATTACGGAATATGCCCGGGAGGTCTGCGGGGAGGACCGGATTTTTGATATCATCGGCGGGTTCCACCTGCTCAAGCCATCGCCGGAACAGATGCAGGGAACCTGTGCCTATCTCCGGGATCTCGTGCCCAAGGCGGTACATGCCTGCCATTGTACCTCTCTTCAGGCAAAAATCGCGCTTTCCGGATATTGTCCTGTGCAGGAAACCGGTGTCGGGTTAAAACTGGAATACTGACGCACACTGTTTTTTGCCAATGCTGTCCCTGTACATGTTCTGGGTCACGAACATTTCTCCGGGAAATGCGCTCGCGGGAAGGTATGAACTCACATCATGAGGATACCCGTACGGTTCTGATGGGTATGACGTTTGTGTTTGTGGCCAGTTACGTCATCTCGTAAAAAATTATATCCTGACCGGCAACGCATCAGAACCTTAAGAGAAAAAGTTGATTCGATGCCGGAAGAAAAAGGACGCAGAGAGACAAAAGCCGGTTACCAGAACATGGGAATCGACGAACTGGTCGAAGCTCTCAAAGCAGATGTCAAAAACGGGTTATCTGCAGCTGATATTGGGAAACGGGTCAACGATTATGGATACAATGAGGTCCCCGAGAAAAAAGCCAGTCCATACATCAGTTTTGTAAAAAAATTCTGGGGTCCGACCGCCTGGATGCTCGAAACTGTTATTGTACTCTCCCTGATCCTTGGAAATTACCCTGACGTGTACATCATCGTGGCTCTGCTGCTTTTAAACGCTGTACTCGGTTTTTTCCAGGAAGAGCGGGCATCGGGTGCCGTTGACACGCTCAAGCAAAAATTGAGAGTAAACGCCCGTGCGTTGCGTGATGGAAAATGGCAGATGATACCTGCAAGAGAGCTGTACCCGGTGATATTGTCAGGATAAGGGCCGGGGACTTTGTCCCTGCTGATGTAAAATTACTGGACGGACAGCTTGACGTTGATCAATCGGTCTTGACCGGCGAATCACTCACCGTGCCAAAAGAAAAATCCGATATGCTCTTTTCGGGGTCTATTATAAAATCCGGTGAATCAACTGCACTCGTTGTTTTAACGGGAAACAAAACATATTTTGGAAAAACGACAGAACTCGTGCAGTTTGCACGGCCGAGGCTCCATAGCGAGGAAGTTATAACCCGGATCGTGACCTGGCTGCTGGTAATTGTTGGAGTGGCCCTGGCTGTTGCGTTTGGTGTATCTGCATTGGCAGGACTAAAATGGTTAATTATTGTTCCCCTTGCGCTTGTGCTTCTGGCCTCTTCCATACCGGTCGCATTGCCCGCAATGTTCACGATAAGTATGGCAATAGGATCGATGGACCTCGTGAAACGCGGCGTGCTGGTGACGCGGCTGAGTGCAGCAGAGGATGCTGCCACGATGGATACCCTGTGCTCCGACAAAACCGGCACGATAACGACGAATAGACTTTCCGTCGCCGGAATCATCCCGATGAACGGCCTGAGTGAAAACGATGTATTGGTGTACGGTGCTCTGGCATCCGAGGAAGCGAACCACGATCCTATAGATCTTGCTTTCCTGTCTGCGGTATCCGATCGTAACGTTACGATGGAAGGCTTCATACGGAAATCGTTTACCCCGTTTGATCCGAAAACGAGAAGAACCGGGGCTGTTGCAGAAACGGGCGGAAAAACATTCAGCGTGGTAAAGGGAGCCGTCAATATCATAGCGGATCTCGTTGATGCCGATGTGAATGCGATCAGTCAGCAGACCAGCGAATACGCATCGAAAGGATACAGGACGCTTGCTGTTGCCATGGGTGACGATGAACGATCCCTCAGGATCGTTGGACTCGTTGCCCTTTACGACATACCGAGACCTGATGCAAAAAAACTGATAGGGGAACTCAAGGATCTGGGGATATCGGTCAAGATGCTTACCGGCGATGCCCTCGCGATAGCAAAAGAAACTGCACGGCAGGTCGGTCTTTCAGATGCCATAACGACTTCAATTGAATTTGAAAAAGCGCTGGAAACCGATCCGGCTGAGGCCTCTGAAATCGCTGAAAAGAGTGACGGATTTGCCGAAATATATCCTCACGATAAATATTCAATCGTGAAAAGTTTGCAGAGACAGAGTCATATCGTTGGCATGACGGGAGACGGTGTCAACGATGCACCCTCCCTGAAACAGGCTGAAGTCGGGATAGCAGTGAGCAGTGCTACCGATGTTGCAAAAGGTGCGGCAAGTGTTGTTTTAACCGGGGAAGGATTGGGAAATATTGTTGATCTTATCCGCGTGGGAAGGATGATGCACCAGAGGATGCTGACATGGATCTTCAACAAAATTGTCAAAACATTCCAGATCGTTGTTTTCGTCGTAGTGGCGTTTCTGCTGACAGGCCAGTTCATCGTTTCGGTATTTGACGTTGTACTTTTGCTCTTTGTGATAGACTTCGTAACGCTTTCAATAGTGACAGACAATGTACGAGGGTCCATGAAACCGGATACCTGGGATCTATCGGGTCTTGTTACATCTTCCCTGATACTCGGTGTACTCGTTGTTCTGGAATCCCTCGCCATTCTCTTTATCGGATTGGGGCACCTTGGCCTCGCAAAAGACTACGAGTCAATACAGACGTTTTCCTTTGCCATTCTTTTCTACTTTGGCATGCTCACCGTCTTTGTTGTCAGGGAAAGAGGACACTTCTGGGACTCCTTCCCGAGCACGTCACTTTTCTCCATAACCCTTGTTGACATGATAGTAGTGACATTTCTTATCACCATCGGAATTCCCGGGCTCAAACCTCTACCGATCGTCGATACTTTAGCCGTTATAGGTATGTCGGTTTTCTTCTGTTTTGTGGTGAATGACTTCATCAAATATTTCATGCTCAAACCGAAAAACGAAAAATCGTGAAACCCTGTGTTGAGTCTGATGCGTTGTCGTGGATTTGAATAAGGAATACGGGGGATTTGCGGTTTAGTGGTTTTTAGACAACGGTCGCTCTGTGCTGAACGGTATAGAGATTGCCCAAAACCAGCCGCTTGAATTCAGATCCGTCATGGGTGTTCGAAGTTTGCCGGGATGCTGTCAGCCAAAATGGACAAGGGTTGTTTGTCCCGAAGAAAACCTATTTCCCATCAGCACGACAAGGAAGATTCCTGAGGTAATGTATGGCGATAGATCCCATCTGCAAAATGACCGTAGATGAAAAGACGGCAAAACTCACGAGCGAGTATAAGGGCAGGAAATACTACTTCTGCGCACCGGGCTGCAAAAAGAAATTTGATGCAGATCCGGCAAAGTACGCGTGAGCTATCCGGTAACCAACGAAGAATTCTTCCCCCTGCCAAGGCTCTACCCGATATTCGTTCTTACCCTTTTTTTCCCAGCGTATTCATGCCGAGAAGTGAATACAGGGCACAGGTGCCGAATACACCGGTAACGAGTGCGATCAGCCCGATAAGTGCAACGAGATATGACCACGGCGCTGCGACCCAGCCGAGAGCAAATGCAACAATAAGTACGATCCCGAGAATGATCCTGATCACGCGATCGATCATGCCAACATTTTTTTCACCAATCTTCAATCTTTTCACCTTAACAGGTGATGGTGGCAGTACGGGATAAATAGGTAACGGCTATTGAATGAGTTCACGAGAACAAAATTGGCTGGGGTGCAGGTATTGGAGATTTGGCGACGGCTACGGTAAAACTCTTGAGAAAATTGTTGGTTTATTCCTACCAGTCTTTTTATTCAGCTCTTTTTCACGCAATCGATGTCCGGTGAATAGGGCTTGATATCCACAACCGGCGTCCCGTCAAGCGCATCGAGCCCGCGCACCCGCAGGATATTTCCGTCACGTTCTATAAGGTCAACCACTGAGAATGCAACCGGGTTGGGGCGGTTGGATGACCGGGTGGCAAAAACCCCGTGTTCAACACGATCATGCGGGGGTGTAGCGAGAAGAGCGGTCCGGTCCGCCCGGTCAAACCATAAAAGTACAATAAGGTGGGGTTTCTTCTCAACATCCATAAGCCCGGAAAGATATTTCTTTTCGATAACGATCTCCGAAACAGTATCCGACAATCGTCCCTGCCTGGGAGCATCCTTCTTCTCCTTATACGGAGACCGCACATAACCAATCGGCCGAATAGTAAAATTCATACCCCCCATAATCTCCTGTCTGACTCTTACCCCTGTATCGCATTAAAGAGATATCCCGTCAGCGTGAATGAAACGAACAGGATCCCTGCAAAGATCAGGATCAGTTTGATCGTGATTACTTTTCTCAGGATGATCCTGAGCTGTGATACAGACTTTCATGGCATACCTCTGGTGTTGTCACTCGTATGCGCAAAAATAGATAAGCATGCTCATAGCGCAATCCTGTTTTTTTACCCGATTGAACATCATGGCGAAATTTTATCCCCTCCCACTCTGACCGTGGATCTATAATGACCGCAAAAGAGGTATTTCATGGTGTCCCGGGTATCCTGCGCCCGTTCAGGGAATGTATCGAGAGGAATGGATTGAAAAAAGGCGACCAGGTTGTCTATTATGGTGTGCCGGGGACCTGCACGCCGTTTGTCGAGCTGCTCGGGTTTGCCGTCCGTTCGCTCGAACTCGAACAGGTCTTTGTTCCCATGGTCGATGAGAGCAAGGCGCACACGATCCAGAATGTCGCGGATGTCGGAATGCAGGCCCGGGATGCCCCCACGGCTCTTCATCCCAAAGCGGTTGTTGTCATGGGTGGGCTTTCCATGCCCAATGTGCCGGTAAACGCAGACCAGGTGAAAGCCGTCATTGACAAACATCCCGGTGCAGTAGTAATCGGCGTCTGCTTCATGCATATGTTTGAGAAAGCCGGGTGGCTTGCTACGATATCCTTTGACTGCCAGATCGACGCGAATATTGATCCTGTTGAAGTTACTCAGAAATCCTGAAGCAGTGCTGCATTCCCCGGATCTGAGAGGATAAACGCGACTCAATATTGCTCTTTAAAAATCCCGAAATAAAAGATATTACCTTGGGCCGGAGACCAGAAGGTATGGGTAGTGCGGGAATGCGCACCCTTTATATCATCCAAGTTTAGTCATTCACTTTTTTGCCAGCTTTTTCAAGGCCTCTTCAGGAAGCATTTTTGCAATGCTCATCTTTGTCGGGCAGCGGCCCGGCTTCAGCCCGAGGTTCTTTGCTTTATCCTTCAGTACTTTCGTGTCAATATTTTTTATGGCTTCACTCAGACTCTTTTTGTTTCCTAGATTATCGAAGAGCGATATATATCGGGAAAAACAAGGTTTGCTCCATGGTAGTACACCGGAACAACAAACCGGTTACTGCACTGATTTCCCGGCCCTGTTTTTTTGCTTTTAGTAAGATGCGCATCATAGGTTGCGTCCGTGGTGACATGGAGGGTCGGTTTGCAGAGATCTGCACGATGAAATGTGTCTGATGGAGAAAATTCCGGGCACATCCCTGCGATGAGGGAATGGCGAACGGGCCCTCTACGGTGAAGATTCTCGCATCAGGGAGAATCAATGAAAAAAGAAAAAAATTTGGTTGGGGAAGATCGTGCTTACCTTGCGGGAATGATCAGTGAGCGCTCGCCGGCGGGCATGAACTCGCGGATTGCACCCTTTGCAAACTCGCGGCGGACTTCTGAGAAGTCGAACTTGAGCGACGGGTCTGCGAACGTGATCTTCATCAGCGGGGACAGGGTCCATGCGTCGCCGCGTGCAATGTGGGCGGCGCCGGCAATGGCTGCGTATTCTCCCTGGTGTCCGACGTTCATTGCATAGTTCGGGTAGTTCGGTCCACGGAGCTCGCCAACCAGTCCCTCGTCGGGGCGGATCGACATGGAGTTTGCGGAACCGCACTGGTCCTGCAGGTCGTAGCCGAAGAAGCCGAGACGTGACCAGCCTTCCTTGTGGGCAAGCATGGACATGTACCAGCCGTTCAGGCCGGCGTTGGAGTTGGCGGTTGCCAGTGAGGTGGAGATACCTGATGCGGCGGCGAGGACGGACGCACGCTGGGAACCACCGAAGTGGCTCTCGAGTGCAGTCGGGTATTCCTCGTACTGCTCCATACCGTAGAGGGTGACCTCGGTTGCAATGTCGTTGATGACGTCCTGGGTCGCCTTTACCTTGCCGAGAGCACCGTGTTTCTTCTTGACGTAGTCCACACCGTAGGTGGTGTAGTCGTCAAGGATGTTGTCGGTGTATGCAGCGGTTGCATACTGGGTGAACCCGACGCCACCGGACATGTAGCTGCCGAGCCAGATCTGGTCGAAGAGCATCGTGCCTGCGGCAACGATCTCAAGGGATGACCTTATGGGGTCGTTGGGGTACTTGCGGTCTGACTGGATCATGTCGCAGAAGTGTCCGAACTTGATGCCACCTGGCTCGTTCGGGCCACGTGCACGGCGTGCGGGCAGGATATCTGCCATCTGGATAACACCGGCGTGCTTTGCGGCGAATGCGAGGTCAGCGACTGCTGCTTCGCCTGCGCACATCTTGTATGCGCCGATGAAGGACATACCGATCTGCATTGCAGACCACCGGGAGGTGGTTCCGCCATCGCAGGTCCTGCTGACGGTTGTGGGGATGTGCACTGCCTGCCACATCGACTTGCCGACTGCAGCCTTCAGCTGTGCGGCCATCTTGGCCGGGAAGAGCTTGTCGAGGTTTAAGACGAACTGGGGTTCGAGGTCGTCTGCCATCTCGTCGTCGCCTGTGAAGACCTTGACGTAACAGTCGTCCACGAGTCCCGGGTGGGTCTCGACCATGTGTTCCTGAACGACGGCTGCACCGGGCATTGCGTGGTTTAAGACGTGGAGGTACTCGTTGATGGTTTCAGGGGTAACTTCCTTGCCTAGGCGCTTCTGGAGGGTGCCGTGGGCGAGGTCGAGGCCGACGATGATCGTCCTGCGGATATCGTCCCACATCTGCTGCATCGCAGCGTTGTTGACGAAATGCAGGTCATCGCCTTCGACGAATACGCCCGTGGTGCTGACTTCGTAGGGTGTCAGCTGGCGCTGGCCGAGCGGGATACCGCCGCAGTGGCAGCGCTTGGGATCATACATGGAGATGCCGCGTTCCATCTCGGCCTTCTTGCCGGCCTTCATGAACTCGACTTTACGTGCGGACTGCTCGAGACCCTTGCGCTCGAATACGGTGGACATTGCCTCCGGGTCTGCACCGAACTTCTCCTTCATTGCCTTCAGGAAGAGCTTCTGGGTCCTTTCGATCTTTGCCTTTGCCATGATTACGCCTCCTTGGGCATGAAGCCATATTTTACCCTCAGCGAGTGGATGCGCTGAATGTATTCAACGTATTCTGCATCGTCGCGGAACCCGGTCCCTGATACAGAGTGGAACATGGTGGTGTGTGCCTTGAGCCACTTGTCGTCCGCTGCCTTGCCGACCTTTACTTCGGCATCAAGGGGAACGCCGACCTGGTCCTTGACGTACTTGATCATGCCAGACTTCTTGTCGATGACAAAGCGCTGGAGCATATCGAACATCATCCCGTTCTCGTCGAGACGGAGGGAGTGTCCATGCACGGTACAGCCGCGGATCCGGTGAGTGCTGCATCGAAGAGCTCGGTGTTGATGAGTTCCTTTGCATACTTCTCGAGATCTCTCTCACGGCATTCGATGATCTGACGGCCTGACAGCGTACCCGGGTCAATGCCGCGGAAGCGGTATGCCTCGAGGTAACTTCTCTGGTAGGGCTGGCAGGGGGCATTGTACATCGAGTCGGTGAACTGGATGTAGCGGACGCGGTCGCCGGCCTTTGCGCCGTCGGTCGGGGTCACGAGCTTGCGGATCGGGCAGGCAGGTTCCTGTTGCTCGGCAAGTGGCGGGTGGCAGGATGGATATGCTGCACCGGGTGCCTTGTGTCCCATAACGAGGACGACATCCTTGTCCGTCACATCGCGAAGCTTTTCCAGCTTGTGGCTCGGGTCCATCTGCTTGCGCCTGTTCTCGGCGATATGCGTCTGGCCGGGACCATACTGGGGTTTGTATGCCATTGTTTTATCACTCCAATGTTACTTTTTTTTCACGATTCTCATCACTGACGAAATGACTTCCGCCATCTTCTCACGCGTGGGGGTCTGACCACGGGTTACGCCGCTCACAATGGCCATCACCGTGCCTTTCGTACGGATCTGGTCCGCCGGGGGCATTACCACAGCAGTCTTCACTCCCACCTTTGCGAGATCCTCATAATCAATAGGGGACTGGGAAACGACAATTGCCTTCACGTCACAGGCCTCCAGAATAAACCGGACCTTGTGCACCACATGGGATCGGACATTCCCATGGTGAAGTATGGCGAGCTTGTGTTTCTCAATCTGCGCAACCTCCTTGTCAGTAAGCCCGAAGTAGGCGCCGATAACACCGCCGGCAATATTGGGGGCGTCCGGGGGGACGCCGCTGCCGGCGTTCAGTACAAGGGTACTGATGCTGTATTCGACGCCCTGCTGTCGCAGCCCCGAGGTGATATCGCACACCGGCTTGGTGACGTGGCGGCGTCCCGGGGACATTCCGACCACGATCACGTCCGGGTACCGGCATTCGGAGATGGTGCCCCGCTGGGCAATACCGCCTCCTTTACCCATGCCCAATGCCTCGCGGCAGTCAACAACCTGGGTTACTCGTCCTATCGGCATTATTTATTTCCCTGGATGATTACGGGTCTGGACTTGCTGTTTGGATCAGCCAGCCCGAGGATCGATTTGTCCGCGTTCGGGCCATACTTGCAGTAATCGACAAGCGATGGCTCGGTCTTCATGTACCTGCCTTCCTGGATATAGAAAGAAAAGTCGGTAAAGACCGGTTCGATCGCGGCCTTCAGTGCGGGGATCACATCACGGCTCTCGAGTTCGAGCACGACAGTGCCTACATGAACCTGCAGGTCCACTTCCTGGTCACCGACATGGATCGTCTTCCTCATCACATGAGGATTGGCGAGTCCTTTGGCGGGTCCGTAGGTAACTGTTGCGGGAAGGCGGGGTCCGTTAAGAACCATCCGTCGTACTCCTGCAACACTGACAACTTTGTTCAGCATGCGCTCCGTTGTCTCGGGGTTAAGCAGCCGTGCGGTGACAATCCTGCACTGGGGGAACGTGGCTTCGGTCATTTGTATCCTTTTTAAGGGGTTTATACACCCTTTGCAACTGCCTGGATCGGCTTCTTGAATGCGTCGAGCTGGCCGAACGTGTCCTGGTAGATCTTCGAGGTCTGTTCGGGGCCGAACATCTGGGTACCTGCATCAAGGCAGCATGCTGCAACGATACAGGGCATACCGACACCGGCTGCGTGACGGGTAACGACGTGGTTACCGTTGAATCCGCCGGGGCCGCCGCCACCGTAGATCGAGTGGCTGAAGAACGAGAACCCGACTGCGACACCCATGGTACGACCGAAGTCGGAGGCTGGGAGGCCGGTCTCGTGCTCGAGCAGGTCGTTGAAGTAGAGCAGGGTTGCGGAGACTGCCTGTGCGAACCGTCCGGCACCACAGTTGACCATGGTTGCCGCGAGGGTGCCTGCGGATGCGTAGGCATTCCAGAGCATCGGGTCCTTGGTGTCGTAGAAGATGTAGCCGCTCTTGCCCTTCTTGCCTGCCTTGATGACTTTGTCCTCTATGGCACGCTCGACGAGGCTCTGCACGACAGTACCGATGGTACCGCTCTTGCCGTTTGCCTTGACGAGGTCGTAGACAATGTTGTTTGCATTGAGTCCCTGGTATGCGTAGAGCAGGAGCTGGGCACGCTCGAACGGGCCGATTGCCATACCCATCTCGAACTCTCCAGCCTGTTCAAAGGTGGCACAGAGTGCTGCACCCTGCATGGCATTCCGGTGGGTCATCATTGCCGCATGGTTTGCCGGGATGTTCCTGAGTGCATAGCCGAGGCCTTCGTTGTTCTGCGGGATGGACATGATGGTGACGATATTGCCGCCGTCCATGCTCATCGTCTGCGGGTAGGTACCCCAGACTGCACTCTTGACGTAGGAACCGTCGAACATGCTGACCTTGTACTGGTCAACCAGTGCGTAGGTCGTGGCTGCTGCAACCGCTGTTGATGCTGCATCGTAAGTTGCTGCTGCATCCAGACGGGCAGTCGGGACCTCGACAAGGATCATCTTCCCGCCGCCGACCTTGGTGATCTTGGTGTTGTCACCGTCAGTGACCTGGACCATCTCCTTGATCTTGGCTGAAAGTGCGTCGCAGTCCTTGACACAGCTGCAGCTCATGCCGCGGCCGAGGATCTGGTTCGATTTGCCGCCCATCTTACCGGTCTTGAGTGCTTCCTCGATACCGGCGAGGTTGACGGCTACGGTCCTCTTGGTGAGGTCGATGACATTGAGCGCACCCTTGTTGACCAGCGGGCTGATCTTGTCAAGAGATACATTGCTCTTCAGGAGCTTACCCTCATCGTCATAGAGATCGATTGAGTCTTTCTGTTTCATGTAAATTCCTCCAAATCTGAATTTTAACGCAATACGGTACGGTAACTGAACACTGGTGGTGGATAACGGAACACTGGTAATGACTGAAAGTTGCTATTGCACGTCCCCTAGATTGGGACATTGATAAATTCCCAATTTCCCCTTATAAGCGTTCCTATTTTATCCCGAAAGAATTTTTTATAAAACTTTAAAAATATTACATAAGATTGAAGGAATGTTCAAATATTACATATATCTGCCCTTTCATTGTTTTACGCAGTATTACTAATTTTCAAAAAAGTGTTATGAACTCTTATATTAATTTAAAAAATTACCTGTTTTCCGGTGCGCTTCTTATAAAAAATAATGGGTTGTGACAGGTTTTGTGAGGGATCCATGACAGGGTTTACTTGTTTTCCACAAGCGGGCTCGGCCCGAGTTCTTTGACGGTGTCAACGACGTTTGTCACGACTTTTGCCCATTTTGCACCTTCCGATGCTGATACAAACGTCATCCGGAACCGGCGGTCGTCGAGGCCGATGCTCTTCATGAGCCTTTTTACCATGAACATTCTCTTAGCCGCCTTGTAGTTGCCTTCAAGGTAGTGGCAGTCTCCGAAGTGACACCCGGAGAGGAGGACGCCATCCGCCCCGTCGGCAAACGCCTTGAGGACGAAGAGGGAGTCGAGACGGCCAGTGCACATCACGCGGACAATCCTGATGTCCGGGGGGTACTGGATACGGCCCCCGCCGGCAAGGTCGGCTCCTGCATAGGAGCACCAGTTGCAGACCATACCGAGGATCTTGGGTTTCCACTCGTCAGCCATTTACTGCCCACCTCCAAGCAGGAACGCATCGATCTGTGCAACAATCTGCGGGGTTGCGAAGTGGTTCATCCAGATGGCACCGCCGGGGCAGAAGCCACCGCAGGTACCGCAGCCCTTGCACTTTGCTTCCGTAACCTGCATGACCTGCCGCCCGTCCTTCTCTACGAGGGAAAGGGCGGTGTAGGGGCAGAGGTTCACGCACATGCCGCACCCGGCACACTTCTCTTCGATACAGGTGGCGAAGTACGGCTCAAGTTCGACCTCTCCCTTGTGGATCGGGATGCTGGCCGCAGAGGCAGCGCCTTCTGCAGATGCTACCGTGTCCGGGATATCCTTCGGGCCCTGGCAGACACCGGCAAGGAAGACACCGGCCGTGGTGGTTCCGCACGGGTTTAACTTCGGGTGGGCTTCCTGGAGCCAGCCGTCGCCAGTACAGGAAACACCGAAGAGTCTCCGAGTCCTTTCTGTGTCTGCCTTGGGCTGGATCGCGGCTGCAAGTACGACCATATCGACTTCCATGTCAACTGGGCGGTCAAGCAGCGTGTCATCGGCATACACATGGAGATTCTTGGTCTTCGCGTCTTCGAGAATGTTTGCCACGCGCCCGCGGATGAACTTTGCTCCTTCATCCTGAATGCGGTAGTAGAATTCCTCGTATGCCTTGCCGAATGACCGGATATCCATGTAGAAAATGTAGGGAATGCAGCCGGGCATCTTTTCAACAAGCTGATGGGCATGTTTCAGTGAATACATGCAGCAGAACCGCGAACAGTAGGGTTTGCCGACACCCGTGTTGTCACGAGAGCCGGCACAGAGCACGAACGCGACTCTTTTCGGTTTCTCTCCATCACTCGGGCGGACAGGGTAACCGCCGGTCGGGCCGGATGCGCAGATGAGCCGCTCGAACTCAAGGCTGGTGATCACGTTCTCGAACCGCTTGTACCCCCATTCCTCTTTCTTCTCGATGGGGAAGATGTCGTAGCCGGTAGCAAGGATTGCCGTCCCGACTTTGACCTTCATGAACTCGTCTTTTGATTCGAGATCGATTGCCTTCTTTTCAGGACCACAGGCAGTCACGCATAGTCCGCACTTGATACAGGAATTAAAATCAATAGTATAGATCAGGGGAACGACCTGCGGGTGGTTGATATAAATGGCCTTCCGGGGTTTCATCCCGACTTCGAACTCATTGGGCTTGACGACCGGGCAGATGGTCTCGCAGTCACCGCAGCCATTACAGCCGCCGCCGACAATACCGCGGGCTTCCGCTTCTGCGGGGGTGAGGACACCGCGTGCCTTCTTCCTGATGGTCACATCGAAGTTGCCGATATAGCCTTCCACGTTATCGACTTCGGAATAGGTCAGGAGCTCGATATCCTGGCTCCGCCCTACATCCACCATCTTTGGGGTGAGGATACACTGCGAGCAGTCCAGTGTCGGGAAAGTCTTGTCGAGCTGGGACATACGCCCGCCGATACTGGTATCGGCCTCAATAAGGTAGGTCTTGATTCCTGCTGCTGCAAGGTCAAGGGCAGCCTGCATGCCGGCGACTCCTGCACCGACAACCATCGCGGCCTTCTCGACCGGCACGGTCTTCGGGAAGAGATCCTGGAGGAGTGCGGCTTTTGCAACGGCAATCCTGATTGCATCTTTTGCTTTGTCGGTTGAACCCGCGCGGTCGTGCATGTGCACCCATGAGTTCTGCTCACGGATGTTTGCCATCTCGAACCGGAACGGGTTGAGGCCACCCTCTTTGGTGGCGGTCCTGAACGTCGGCTCGTGGAGGCGCGGGGAACACGCAGCAACAACGACACCGGTCAGCTTGTTGTCCTTGATTGCCTTGTTGATCACAGTCTGCCCGGGCATCGAGCACATATACTTGTAGTTGTCAACATAGGCTACATTCGGGAGGGTTTTTGCATATTCCTGTACGGCAGGGATATCCATCGACCCGGCGATGTTGGTACCGCAGTGACAGATGAAGACACCGATACGTGCATCCTGTTTGGTGGTGGCACCGGGTGCTGGAACGGTTTTAACCGCGGGTGCGGCGGCCGCGGCCGCAGTCTTCTTTACTTCCTTGGGTGCGGCAGTTTCGCGTTTCACATCCTGTTTCTTGGTCTCTTTCTTGGGGCTAACTTTCTTCTTTTCAACCATCATTCCCACCTCACAGCACCTTCTGCAGGAACGGTTCGCAGCTGATCCCGTGGAGGTCAAGCCCGAGGTCCTGCGGGCTCATTCCCTGTGCAAGACCGAGCAGTTCTGCAAAGTGCAGCACCGGTAGATCGTAGCTGACGCCGAACTTCTCCTTGATCTCGATCTGGCCACGGTCAAACTGGAGCTGGCAGAACGGGCATATATCGGTCAGTGCGTCCACTTTTACCTCTTTGAGATTGATCAACTTCTCATTGGTGATATCCAGCGAATGGACGATATCGTACCCGCGGACACCGCCGCCGGCACCGCAGCACTGCATCTTATTGCGGTACTCGACCGGCGTCGCACCGAGTGCAGCGACCAGTTCTTCCATCCAGGTCGGGTGCTCGGTGTTTAACATAACCTCCTTTTCAAACTCCCGGTCCTTGTGGGGCTTGGTCAGGTGGCAGCCGTAGTGGACGGCGATGCGTGCACCGGTCAGGGGGTTCACCACGGAGTCCTTGATCTTGTCAACCCCGACGAACTTATCATTGTAGAGGAGTTCCGCGATGTGGTAGACATTGATAGTGCCCTTGTACTCCATATCGATCTCCTTGAGCACTTCGTTGACGCCATCGCGGAGATCCTGGTTGTGCTTGAGCTTGTGGTTGACTTCCCAGATGGACTTGTAGCAGCCGTTGCAGAGGAGTGCGATATCGGTCTTCATCTGTTCGGCAAGCACAAGGTTGCGGGCTGCCATCGCGTAGAATACGTTCAGGTCAATGGAACCGAATGCACCGGGGGCCGGGCAGCAGCTTGCTCCCTTGAGGGGGACAAGATCGATGCCAAGTTTCTTGCAGCCTTTGATGGACGCCGCCTCACAGCCGGGATACCGGTTCGGCGCAATACAGCCAAGGTAGAATGCGAACGTGTGGTTTGCTGTTGATTCTGACATGCTCTCTTATCCCTCCCGTTCCTTGACAATCCGGTCGGCATTTGCCTTGAGATGGTAGTGGTCAAGGATCTTCCTGATGCCGGGTATATATTCGGGGTACATATGGGTGGTCGGCGGGTCACGGGTGAGTCCCAGTTTCTCCCGGGCTGCACGGTTGACATCGTTGTTGGGCACACCGTGGCCTGAGCTGTAGATCGCCTGCACGGTCTTGAGAAAGTTCACCGGCACGACATCGTGGGTGAATGCTATGTTCCTCATGGCCATGATAACGTCCGTGGGTGCAATGTCACGCGGGCACCGGTCGGTGCAGCTGTAACAGGTGGTGCAGAGCCAGAGATCGGGATCGTTGAGTGACTCGTTCTCGAGCCCCAGCACGGCCCTCCGCATGAACTTGCGGATGCGGTAGGTGCTCCGGGGTGCAGACGGACACGAGCCGGTGCAGGTTCCGCACTGGTAGCACATGTGGGCGATTGTACGTGAAATGCCTTCGACCCTTTTTGTAAAGTCAGGTGTCGTATCCTCACGGTAAAACCGCTGATCGTGGAGTTTCTTCTCCAGCGCTTCCGGGTAACCTTTTGATTTTGCCATGCTCGTCCTCCCTCACGCCTTCTCCATCATTTTCAGTCCGACCTGTCCGGTGATGCCTTCTTTTACCTTCGAGGTTCTCTTCGCAAAGAGTTTCTCCTTGATCTTCTTGAAGAGGTCCGTTTCCGTGCCCTTCATCCGGATGCCGGTCCGCTGGAGGATAATGATATCCTCACCGGGGCAGGCGTTCACGCAGGCACCGCAGAGAATACAGTAATCCTTGTTGACCGCGATGTTGGCTTCGATATGGTGCCCCATCTCGGCCGCGGGCTTCTCGCTGGGGAGATAGATCGCGTTTGCCGGGCAGATATCTGCGCAGGTCGAACAACCGCCGGGGCATTTCTCGGCATGGAATTCAATGTCGCCCTCGAAAAGCTTCTCGACGGCAATTGCCTCGGTCGGGCAGTTGCGCGAGCACCAGGTACAGGTGCAGCAGTTATCCTTTATGATAGCAACCTTGCCGTCAACCTTGTCGGAGATAACTTCGCGTTCGACGGTGATGCACTCCTCGGGGCAGATTTCCACGCACACCTTGCAGGCGTCGCATTTGGTCTCGTCCCAGATCACATCGCCCTCGACTTTTCCGGTCTCGGAAGTAAATTCCTTGTGCTTGACCCTGATGGCAGGACAGAGTGCACCACACAGGCCGCACAGGGAGCATTTCTCCTTGTCGACCGTGAAGGTGGTCTTGGTCTTGAGTGCTGTCTGGCGGTCCTTTGCGCCTGCAACCGGTCCCTGGTAGGTTCCTTCATAGGCCGGGACATCCCGGTCGATTGCATCACGCGGGCAGACCTCTTCGCAGATCGTGCACCTGACGCACTTCTCGTCATCGATCTCTGCCTTCATGTCGTACTGCGGGAATCCCTCTTTTTCAACAATGGGAAGCCGCTCCTGATTATCGACCTTCAGAGTCAATGCATTGAACGGGCACATGATGACGCAGACACCGCAGTACGAGCACTTGGTCTCGTCTACATCGATAGGTGTCGCGTAGTTGATGGCACCACGGCGGGCTGCACCGACAAGTCCGAGGACAATAGCCTCCTCCGGACATGCATCGACACAGATACCGCATCCCGTGCAGGTCTCTGAATTCAGAATCAGGTTGTTCACGCTCTGAAGGAGGCGCTGCTCCATCACAACGTTGACACCATCCCTCTTTTTGGAAAACTTTGGAAACAATGCCATGAAATTAACCCTCACGCTGTTCCTCTATTGCACCTTTGCCTCTGCTCTGGTTTCCCAGGGCCCTGTCAGCCTAATAATATCATGCGGACACACCGGGACGCATGCGCCGCACCCGGCGCGGATTTCACCCGGAGAGTCAGGGATAATGGATTTTCATCCCGGACCTGCCGTGCGAAGTTCCAGCGCGTCCACAGGACATGCAACAACACATTTTGCTACAGCCGGTGCAATGTTCGTGGCTAATCTGCTCTGCAAATACCATGAGTTCACGCACCAGCTGATGATCGATTTTAAAATCGATTATCAAAAGAGTGGTGAAAGTATCTAGATAAAGGTTCTGAAATATATCGCTGTAAACCGGCCCTTTTATTATTAATTTTTAATTTTTCTTTATATGCGCCCTCACCATGTTAATATGTATAATGAACATGTTAACCACTAGTAGTTTACTTTCTCGGTATATTCTGGTGCGCTCTGGTGAGCGCGGAATTAAATGAGAAAATTTATTCAGTAATAATCAAGGTACTGTTGGTATACGCGAGGTTATGTTAGAATGGAAATCAACGGTGTAACAATCGACAACACCTATGCAGAGGCATTCCCGACCTGGGTCTGCCGGGTGATCATTACTGCAGTAACGAAAGACTGGGCCCTTGCGGCAGCGACCGAGGCAACCGGGTTTGCAACCTCTGCGATCGGATGCCCCTGCGAAGCAGGCATCGAAAGCATCCTTTCCGGCAGCGAGACCCCGGATGGGAGGCCGGGTGTTGCCATCCTGATCTGTGCGAGTAAGAAGAAACTCAAAGAGCAGGTCGTGGAACGGCTTGCCGAGTGCGTCCTGACGGCACCGACAACAGCGGTCTTTAACGGCATCACCGATGCAGAAGAGAAGATACCGGTGAAGCTTCACTTCTTCGGTGACGGGTACGAGTACCAGAAGGAAGTCGGCGGGAGGAAGTGCTGGGCGATCCCGATCATGAACGGCGAGTATGTCGGGGAAGAGGAGTTCGGCATCGTCAAGGGCGTTGCCGGTGGTAACTTCTTTATCATGGGCGAGAACCAGATGGCTGCCCTGGTGGGCGCCCAGGCAGCTTCTGACGCGATTGCGGGAGTAAAGGGTGTTATTACGAGTTTCCCGGGCGGTGTCGTGGCGAGCGGTTCCAAGGTCGGCAGCCTGAAATACAAGTTCATGACGGCATCCACGAATGAGAAGTACTGCCCGACGCTCCGCGAGAAAGTGGCCGACAGCAAGGTCCCTGCCGGCATCAAGGCAGTCTACGAAATTGTCATTGACGGTGTGGATGAGAAGAGCGTGGCCGCTGCCATGGGTGCCGGCATCAGGGCAGCAGTGCAGGTACCGGGCGTGAAATTTATCTCGGCCGGTAACTTCGGCGGCAGCCTGGGACCTTTCAAGCTTGAACTGGAGAAGATTCTCTAACAATCTTTTTGTAAATATTTTTGCGGTAACAGAATTCTATATATAGGGTTATTGCCGATTAGTTTGTTAACGAAAATTTCGGCGATAATATGATCGTACTTACACCCGACGACGTGAAGCTGCGGTTTGGCCCGCTCTTTTCCAGGAAATTACTGGTGATGGTAGACAAGACGGCGGGGCTCGCGGAGTTCCTGGAGCAATGCCACGCCCGTGGCACGATAGAATGGGACGGGATGAACCGGTCCCGTGCCGGCGGTGCCGTGGCATCGTGTGCGGTGCTCTGGGGCAACCGGGGAATAGAGGCGGCGGGTCTGTATGGCGAGCATCTCTGATCCCTACGTCATCAGGTACCCGCAGATCGTGGCGGTGGCGGACGAGACCGCAAGCCAGGTCGAGCTGATAGAATTCTTCGATTGTGTAGGTGGGGCGATGTGGACGCAGCACCATTACGCGCAGAGCCCGCTTGTCGAACGCGTCCGGTGCGTGGGACCGACGACCCGTTTCCTGCTCCGCCCCGGGGTTGTGGACCTGGCGCTTGAGGGATCCCGTTTCCCTGCCGGGATATCCGGCGTTTCCGTAACTGATCACGAGATCGCGGTGAGCTGACATCGGCATGGGGGGGGGTGGCGTAGGGGCGACCTCCTGCCGGGCGGCAGCCCGGGGTGTCCTGCGTGAACAGTGCGATCCGGCCGGCGGAGGGAAAGTGGCAGGCGCGACGCTCTGGCTGCCCCGCAGGCAGCGGGTGCTGATCGGTGTGGACGATACCGATACCTGCGAAGAGGGAGCGACATGGACGCTTGTCCACAACATCGCCAGGGCCGTCGAGGACGAGCATTCGGTCTACCTGTCGCACACGATCGTCCAGCTCTTTCCTGTCGCGTACCGGACGAAAAACTGTGTGAGCCTTGTCGTGGAATTTGCCACGACCGAGCCGGAACGCCTTACGCAGCGGTACCATGCGCTGCTCGAAGAGGTACACGCTCTCAAAGAAGACCGGCATGGCAGTCTATACCGGTTTTACCCCTTCCGCAGGCCTCCTGGCATACGGGAGGAAGGTGAAACGGGGGGAAGTAGAACCGGACCTTGTCAGGACCATCGACGATCCCCATCTTCGCATCGTCATGAACGGGAGGGGGATCACCGGGGCAGTGGCTGCTCTCCCGTTCTACACCCGGTTCGAGGAGGCGCTGGAACTATGCAATGGAAGGAACTGAAAGCCCAACTGCTCGAGACCGGTTCAGCCCGGCTCACCGGGGAACCTGCCGACCGGTTTATCGCGACTTCCACCGCAGGCCCGGGGGCGGGCGGGAAGGGATCGGTATTCTTTGCCATGGGCAATCACCGGGTCAAGTTTGCGATTAATCCCCGGAGCAGCATCGAGATCGCCCACCGCGGTGGCGGCGTGGCCGACCTGTACTATCGCGATCAGCAGCTGCCCGGCCGGCTCCTTGAACCGGGGCTTCACTGCCCGGATCAGGCATTTATTACGGTTACCGGCACCTGCATATTCCGGTGCCGGTACTGTCCGGTCCCGGGTTGTTCCGGGCGGCGCAAGACCATCGGTGAGATCATCGACCTTGTTGAATCCGTTCGTCACCGCGTCACCGCCATCTCGCTGACGAGCGGTGTCCTCGGGAGTATTGAAGAGGAGGAAGCCTATGTCTGCGAGATGATACGTCACCTCCGGTTTTTCGGTCTTCCCCTTGGGGTATCCATTTACCCTACCGACCAGACCCCGGACCGGCTCGAAGCTCTCGCTGTTGCCGAGGTAAAGTTTAACATCGAAGCTGCGACACCGGCGCTCTTTGCACAGATGTGCCCGGGTCTCGACTATGACCGTCTGTGGCGGGTTCTCGACCGGTCCGTTGAACTCTTCGGGCGGGGCCGGGTTTTTTCAAACGTCATTATCGGTCTCGGGGAGACCGATGCGGAGATGGAGGCCTGTATCGGCAGGCTCACCTCGCATGGGGTGATACCGGTGCTGCGTCCCCTCAACCCGGTGGCGGGACTTGCCGGCAGCCCCCGGCCATCCGCGGAACGGCTCAGGAAGCTCTTCGCGATACACCGCGAGGCCCTTGTCCGTGAAGGACTGGATACTGCCGGCGCTCGTACGATGTGCACGAACTGCGCCGGCTGCGATCTCGTGCCCGGGAGGGATGAATGAAGGGCGTTCTGGCTATCGCCGGGGCAATCAGCTCTGGTACCGACCGGTGCTACACGGTTCCGGGCTTCCCGGTGACGGAGCTGGTGCGCTTACCCGGGCCGAGATTGTCATAAACGAGAAGACCGCACTCGAGTATGCGCTTGGCGATTCCCTTGATGGGAGGAGGGCTGCGGTGATCATAAAAAATGTGGGTGTGAATGCATGCGCAGATCCTCTCCTCCAGGCAACGGTTCAGGGCCTTAAGGGGGGAGTCCTCCTTGTTGTCGGCGATGATCCCGAGGCGAAAGGTTCCCAGACGGCGCAGGACTCCCGCTATTACGGGGAACTGGCGCAGCTTCCCGTGATCGAGCCGGATGAGACGACCTGCGTTACGGGGGTTGAAGCGGCGCTTGGAGCCTCGGAAAAATTCTCCCGGGTCGCCATGCTCCGGCTCACCCCGCAGCTGCTGGACGCTGAGGTCACCGGGGGCGTTGTCTGTCGGAATGAGAGCCAGGGAAGGCTTGCCGATCGGACCTGGACCATGCATGGCAGGGTGACCGCTGCAGAGGAGGTCCACCGGACGATGTTTGCGTGGTCGGATGCATCATCCCTGAACCGGTGGAAGGGAGGTACCCTCGGTGCCGGGCCTGCCCCGGGAGAGTCCCGGGTAGTGACGGTCTACCCGGTGCCGGCCCGTGCTGCACAGGTTCATGAGCTCCGGGAGTACGGCCGGTCGTTTGTCCGGGATCACCGTGGACTTTTGCCACCGGCCCCGCAGGGACGCCCGGAATCGCATGAAGAGCGGGGGTTCTGCCGGACCTTCTGTACCGTATGCCCTTATCGGACCCTGCTCGATATCCTCAAAGAAAAGGACATGCGCCTGATGTGCGATGCGGGATGCTCGGTGTTCGGGATGAACCCTCCGTATGGGATGGGCGTAGCCTCTTATGGCATGGGTTCGAGCATCGCAGTCGCCGCACGGAGCACGCGTGTGGCGCTGATCGGCGATTACGCGCTGCTCCACTCGGGCATCAATGCCCTGATCGATGTGTATGAAAAGCGACTTCCGCTCCTGTGCATCGTGATGAAGAACCACTGCGCCGCGATGACCGGTGGCCAGCCCGCCTGCGATCCCGTCCCCTGTATTGCCTGGGCCGACCCGGTCATCTGCCGTGCGGAAGATGAATGCCGCCTCCGCGAGGTGATCCGGTACCCGGATGCACCGGCAACCATAGTCGTGGAAGCGGACTGCCCGGAGGGGGCACGCCATGAAACCGTGGAATGTTGAAATCTGCGACGTAACGCTGAGAGACGGGGAACAGACACCCGGGGTGTCGTTCTCCTGCGAAGAGAAGGTGGATATCGCCCGGACGCTGGACACCATCGGCATCGAGGTGATCGAGGCCGGGTTCCCGGCAGTCTCCGAAAATGAGAAACAGTGCGTCAAGACCATCGCTCATCTCGGGCTCGATGCACGCATCTGCGGTTTTTCCCGGGCGAAAAAAGAGGATATCTCGACTGCCATCGACTGCGACGTTGATATGGTCTCCATCTTTATCCCGACGTCGGATCTCCATGTCAGGCTCAAATTCAGAAAACCCCGCGAACAGGTGCTTGATGATGCCCTCCTCATGATCGATTATGCCCGGGATCATGGGGTCGACGTACGGTTTGCTGCAGAAGATGCGTCGCGGACCGATCCTGTTTTTCTCAAGGAGGTGTACCGGCGGGCTGCCGACCACGGGGCAGTCCTGCTCAGTTTTGCCGACACGGTGGGATGCCTGATCCCCGGTGAGATGCACACGATAATGACCGATCTCGTCTCCTCGGTTGACAGGCCGTTCTGCGCGCACTGCCATAACGATATGGGATGTGCTGTCGCAAACACGATCACTGCGGCGCAGGCAGGGGCGTTCCAGCTCCATACGACCGTAAACGGCATCGGTGAGCGCTCGGGAAACGCCTCGCTCGAGGAGGTGCTGGTCATCCTGCGGACCAAGGGAGGCATTGACCGGTATGACCTCTCGCATCTCTTTGCCCTTTCACGGAAAGTAGAAAAGTATTCCGGCATTGCACTCCCGAAGAATAAGCCGGTCACCGGGGAACTCGCATTCTCTCACGAGAGCGGCATCCATATCGCCGCGATCCTTGAAGACCCTGCCACGTACCGAGTACTTCCCTCCGGAACTGGTCGGCGGCGAGCGGCATTTCATCCTCGGGAAGCATACCGGGAGAAAAGCGCTCGAGCACGTGATTACCTCGCTTGGCTGGGAACTCTCCGAGCACCAGGTCTGCCGGGTACTCGACCTTGTCAAGGAGCATTCCGAACAGAAATGCAGCATCACGCCCGAGATACTGCAAAGACTGATCCGGCGGGTGCAAAAAGAGGACCTTGCATGAGGACACTTTCTGAACGGATCCTTGGGGCAGCCGCAGGAGAATATGTCGACCGGAAGGTCGACAGGGCATATGCCCACGACGGAACAGGAGTCCTCGCACTTGAAGCCTGGAAGGAGATGGGGGGCGACCGGCTCGGGAAAGACACCGAATACTATATCCAGTTCGATCATATTGTCCCGGCCAACAACAGCACGACGGCCACCCTCCAGCACGAGCTCCGGGATTTTGCGAAAAGTTCGTTCATGCAGTTCTCCGATATCGGCTGCGGTATCTGCCACCAGTTGATGAGCGAGGGCGTTGTCCTGCCCGGAGAGATCGTGGTCGGTGCAGACTCGCACAGTGTCACGCTCGGGGCGTTCGGGGCGTTTGCGACCGGTATGGGCGCGTCCGATATGGCGGCGATATGGCTGACGGGAGAGACGTGGTTCCGGGTCCCCGAATCGACAGGGATCCACCTCACCGGGAGATTTTCCGGTGCAGCCGAGGCAAAGGACCTTGCACTTACCTATGTGGGAAAACTCGGTATGGACGGCGCAACCTACCGGGCGCTTGAGTTTGTAGGGGAAGGGGCACACTTCCTCTCCATGGACGAACGTCTTGTCCTTTCCAACCTCTCTGTGGAAGCCGGGGCAAAGGCCGGGCTCTTCTACGCGGATGATGTGACCGTCCGCTACCTCAAGGAACGGGGATATGACGTCGGGCCTCAGGATGCCGAACCCTGCGACTACCGGCAGGATCTCGATCTTGACCTCACCGATATCGTTCCGCTGGTTGCGGTCCCCCACCGGGTGGATACCATAAAGCCAGTCGAGGCGCTCGCAGGTCTGCCTCTTGACCAGGTATTTGTCGGCACCTGCACGAACGGGCGGTATTCCGATCTTGCACGGTTCGCCCGGCTGGTCAAAGGGAGGCGGGTAGCCGTGCGGACAATTGTGATCCCTGCATCGGCATCAGTCCTCGAAAAGGCGATCCGGACCGGTGTGCTTGCCGATATCGTTGAGGCGGGGTGCACCATCGGGACTCCCGGGTGCGGCCCCTGTATCGGGTACCATATGGGAGTGCTTGGGGAAGGGGAAGTCTGCCTTTCGACCGCTAACCGGAACTTCAAAAACCGCATGGGTGTCGGTGGGGAGATTTACCTGGGCTCTGTTGCCACTGCTGCAGCAAGTGCCCTTGAAGGCGAGATCGCGTCACCGGAGGCGGCATAATGCAGGGCACGGGGACTGCAGTCTGCCTGCCGGCGGACATTGACACCGACGTCGTTATTGCCTGCCGGTACCTGCGGACCAGGGACCGGGGTATCTGGGCAGCCCACGTCTTCGAGGATCTCAACCCCACCCTGGCCCCTCGGCTCCGGGGGGCCGTGATTGTCGCCGGCAAAAATTTCGGCTGCGGATCATCGCGGGAGCAGGCAGCACTGGCAATACGGGAGGCCGGGGTCGTCGCTGTCATTGCCCCGTCGTTTGCACGGATCTTCTTCCGGAACGCGATCAACATCGGCCTGCCGCTTATCGAATCGGATCTGACGTGCGAAGAAGGAAGCACTGTAGTGTTTGATCTCTCCGATGGCTGGGTCGAGGCCGGGGGAAAACGGCACACGATCCGCCCGTTGTCTTCGCGGATGCAGGAGATCCTCATGGCCGGGGGCCTTGTCGAATACTGGAGGGCTCACCGGTGATCTTTCCCGACCACTGCAAAGTCGTCGGGGTGGCCTCGACCAGACCATGCGGCGACCGGGTCTATACCCTGAGCCGGTACCTCCTGCGGGAGACGAAGCGGGGATACGAACTCCTCGAAGTTACCCTTGATCCTGCAAAGAAAACCACCATGCGCGAGGTCGTCTCGTCCAGGGTCCTTGCAACACCAGCTGAAGTCTGCTGTTACCCGGAGAAGGTGCAGCTTAACGACCGTGCCCGGCTTGTCCGCCTTGCGTGCGAGAGCGGGTACCGATGCACGGTCTTTACCGGCCTTGAGGAGAACATGACCTTCGTGCTCGATCCCAACCAGTCGGGATTCCTTACCGTTCACGTCTACGATGTCATCCCACCCCGGCCGACCCTTTCGGCGAGCTTGAAGGAGATGGAAGCACTAGGGCTCTTCGGGGAACTCTCGGTGGTCTTCGACCACCATATCCGTGACATCAGCCGGGTGCCTGCTGATATCTATCCCTGCCGGGCCGCCGGGTATACGAGAACGTTGGATGCCGACCCGCTGAAGGGTGGCGAACGGGTGGCCGGGTGCCTTACGGCAACGCAGTTCTGTACGGAGTGCTACGGGATGGATTTTGTACTCGAGAACATATGTCCCCTTGAGCAGGTCAAAGAAGAGCCGTTTATTGCCCGGTGCTGCCGGGCGGAGCGTGAAGGGGTGAAAACCTGGAACGGTAAGTCCGGGGTGATTGTCCACTGGGGCGCAAGTCCCGCAACGATTGCACGGTCTGTCCGGGAAGTGGTCAGCCGGTGGAGGACGCGATGACGCGGATCGCAGTTGTCGAAGGCGACGGGATCGGCCACGAGGTGATCCCGGTCGCACAAAAAGCGCTTGGGGTACTGCATCCTGAATATGAATACTTCCCGGTCGAAGTCGGGTACGGGCGCTGGGAGCAGACCGGGTGCCCCTGTGCAGATGGTGATATTTCCGAGCTGAAAACGGCAGATGCCATCCTCTTCGGGGCGGTCACGACGCCGCCGATGAAAGATTACCAGAGTATCGTCCTGAGGATCAGGAAGGCGCTCGACCTGTTCGCAAACCTCCGACCGGTCAGGGGTGACGGGTTTGACCTGATGATCGTCAGGGAGAATACCGAGGGCCTGTACTCGGGGATAGAGGAGATCAGCTCTGATCGCGCGACAACGCTCCGGGTGGTGACCCGGAAAGGAACCGAACGAATCGCGCGGGCAGCGATCCGGTGCGCCCGGCAGCGGCAGGGAAAGCTTACCATCGGGCACAAGGCAAATGTGCTCAAATCCGATGTTTTTTTCCGGGACATCTGTATAGGAGAGGCAAAAAAGGCCGGAGTAACGTACAATGACAAGTTCATCGACGCCCTCAGTCTCGATATCCTCCAGCATCCCGGGGCATACGATGTGATCGTGACCACGAACATCTTTGGAGATATCCTCTCTGATGTCTCCTCGTACCTTGTCGGGGGCTTGGGTCTTGTGCCGAGCGCAAATATCGGGGACCGGTACGCCCTGTTTGAGCCGGTACATGGCAGTGCCCCGGATATCGCCGGGAAAAACAGTGCAAATCCCGTTGCAGCCCTGCGGAGTGCAGCGATGCTTCTCGCCTACCTTGGGGACAATGAGGGTTCTGAGCGGTTAGAGTCTGCCATCACCACGGTTCTTTCGTCCGGTATCCGGACCCGGGATATCGGGGGATCGGCCGGGACCCGGGAGTTCGGCGATGCGATCACCCGCATTCTGGGCAAAAAAAGATAGATTCACCTGTCTCTTTACAAAACCCGGTCTACCCCGATCTTCGCAGGGCTACCACCGGCACTCCTCTCCTACCCTGCGTTCTCAACGGAATTTTAGCAGGTTTTGTTCTGTCCCGACACTATCATGCTCATCTGGTAGAACTGTCATTTCTTCGTTTATTCCGGGAGTCCCCTTCTTGTCGTGGAGTCAGCTAGGAGATGGAAGAAATACCCGAGGAAAAAACAGGAAAGTCCAAAGCTGATGGCTGTGCTCAATGAAGGCAGTGATGATAACAGACCGATTGCCGCTGTAATTCCGAACAGTATCACCGAACATTTCAGTGCCCGCCTGCTGTGGAAGATCCCCCGGTGTCTTGAGCTGGTGGGCGCCTCCAGGACATCCGGCATGGCTGAACCGGCAACAACTGCGAAGAGCCCGATGACGAAAAAACCCGTGGTGATTGCACGGATACCATTGATCAGGTATGCGTATGCAAAAAATCCCATTATCCCTATTACGAGGTGCACACCTTTTCTCATCCTCGTAATTTTCTGAAGGGATCCCTGATAAGCCCCGGCCGTGGATGGTGAAAGTGTTTCCTTCCCGTCCGATTGATCTCTTCACTGTTGTGGATCATTGAATCCTTTTTTAAGGCGCCTTCAATGGATCCTGGTTTACCCCGGGTGTGGTAACTGGCGGGATTTGCATAGAGCTCTGTGCGGTTTATAGCGATTAATCAGAAAACAGGATGGCATTTCAGGAAAAGAGCAACGCCGGGTTCGGGGAGGAAAAAGGATATTTCCCTGCAGACATTTAAACGGGTCCTGCAGGGAGAAACCTGAATCATCTCCCACTCTTATGATAATGGGACCCGGCCCTGATTGGTTTCGCTTTGAAAAAGAAAGGCCTTACGGCGCGTCATTCCGCAAATTATACAACGGATCCGGTCCGATTATTGTAGACAGGAGCGATACGACGCATGGACATAGGTACCTTTTGGGCAGCTGCAGCTATCCCTCTCCTGATCCTCATCGCCCGGATTGCTGAAGCAAGCCTTGAATCGGTCAGGACGATCTATATCAGTAAGGGGCATGCGAACCTCGCAGCATATGTCGGGATCACCAAGACCGGAATATGGCTGATCTCTACCGGTCTTGTCCTCACCGATCTGGTGCAGTACTGGAACCTCTTTGCCTACCTCGCCGGTTATGGTATCGGGACTGTCCTCGGCATGGGGATCGAGAACGTTATCTCGATCGGGTACGTGATCGTCAGGCTCATCACGCCCTCTGACCCGCAGATCCTCATGTCCCGGCTCTCTGCGCTGGGCTATGGCATGACCCGGATTGAGGGTAGCGGCAGTTTTTCTGCTACCGTCAGCATCATTTTCATGATAGTCCCCAGAAAAGAGCTCTCCCGGCTGCTCTCCCTCATCTCCCGGGAATACCCTGATCTCCTCTACACCATTGAGGACGTCCGGAACATCAAGGACGGGGCGAAGATCTTCTACAAAGATCCAAAACGTCGTATCTTAGGTTTCTTTGGTATGTAGCGCAAGGGTGACCGGCAGAAAGTCTATATTATCCTAGGTTCCGATGAGAATGTGAAGGAGGCAGTATTCCTGAAAATGAAGAAGAGCAGTCCAGAAGGAAGGAACATAAGCGGTACCATTCCGATCTTTGACCCGGAAAAGAACGATGTGGAATATGTCGCATCGATCGAAAAGTCCGATGCAGAGTGGCAGGCACAGCTGACCCCCCGGCAGTTTGCCGTGGCGCGAAAGCAGGAGACCGAATATCCGTTCACCGGCCAGTACCATGACTGCAAAGCCCATGGCATCTATCGTTGCGCCTGCTGCGGTACCGCCCTTTTCTTTTCAGAGGCAAAGTTTGACTCTGGTACCGGCTGGCCAAGTTTCTCTGCACCGGTTTCTCCGCTCAATGTCACCCTGAGGGAAGACACAACCCAGGGCATGGTGCGCACCGAAGTCCTCTGCTCACGGTGCAGGGCTCACCTCGGGCATGTCTTCGATGACGGGCCCCCACCCACGGGGAAACGCTACTGCATGAACTCTGCAGCGCTCGTGTTCCGGAAAATACCCCTTCCTCAAGAACCGGTGGGCTGATCCTATAATCTCGCATCCCCGTAATAATAGGCCGGAATCCTAAAAAGAGAACATAAATGGATGCAATGCCGCGTCCATCCTTTATTTCTTACCGGTGAAACCCGGTTACCAGGACTCGGGGAATGCCATGTTGGTGTAAATGTCTTCAAGCCGCGCCTTGTGCCCTCTCTCCATCATGGCAAGCTGGGAAAAGAGCAGCTGCTGTTCGGTGTCCGTAGAGAGTTTTGCAAGCTGGGTGTACATCTGCATGGCTTCCAGTTCCTTTTTTATCGCAATTACGAGACCATCAAGTGGCTTTAAGTCTGCAGTAAGCTTCGGTGTCGGGAGCGAGTCCCCGACCTTGTAGTCGTTTTTTGCATCAAAATGCATCGTGGTGACACCCTTTGCCAGGAGTCCTTGAAGAAACTCCCGGTGCTTGGTTTCCTCACCAGCAAGTTCATTAAAGAGCGATTTTAATGCCTTATCCTTGACCTTATCGGATACCGTCCGGTAGAAGGTGTAGGATTCAACTTCCCGGTCTATGGCAAGGGAAATTATCTTTTTTGCCTCATCTGTTTTCATCAGTCTGATCCTCCATGGGATGATATTTCCAGATTGCCTTAGATAAATATAATTGCATTGGTTTAATACGGGAAAACCGCATTCTTGTCCGCGATATTTATGTGGTTATCCGCCAACGGCTGAGTGGAGATCATGGAAAAAAAGGACGATCTGCACGGGATCGAGACGATCATCGGGTACCATTTTTTTGAGCGGCAGCACCTGATCCGGGCGCTGACCCATCCTGCCTATGCAAACGAACTGATTCAGAAAAACCGGATCTGCCTTACCCAGGAGGCCTATAGTACTCTCGGCGACGCGGTGCTCAAGACCGGCCTTATCCTGTTTTTGATGGAGAAAGGGCTTCAGGAAAAAGGTGTCATTACCCGGACAAAGGAGCAGCTTGAGGACAACCACAGCCTTGCAAAAATCGGCCGGCGCATGAAGATCAAACGGTTTATCCGGCTCGGACGCGGGGAAAAGGATCTCTGGCAATCAGGAGAAGAGACGATCCTCGCCGACACCATGGAAGCCATCATCGGTGCGATCTTCCTGGACAGCGATGCGGGTCTGGGGGTGGTCAGGCAGTGCATAGGGACATGGTTTGAGCCTGAACTTGCGCAGATCAAGCGGGAAGAACCACCAAAGAAGAAGGCTAAACCTCCTCTTTCCTCGACTTCCAGACGCGCACGATCCAGATAAACGAGATAGAAGTCGCAGCGATGCGAACACTCATATCCATTGCATGCACTCTGGATTGTACTGGTGATATGATGGAACAGCAGCTCATGATCCGGCCCGGTGATCCGGCACGGAATTTCTCGCTTAAGGATCAGAACGACAAGACTTTTGATCTGTTTGAACACTCGGGGAAGCGGGTTCTTGTCTCCTTTCACCCCCTCGCATGGACCCCCTTTTGCGCTGCCCAGATGCAGTCACTTGAAGAGAACGGGGAGATTCTTGCCTCGCTTGATACCCTTGCGATCGGCGTTAGCGTCGATTCTCTGCCGTGCAAGAAAGCGTGGGCAGAACACCTTGCGATCACCCACACTCCCCTGCTGTGCGATTTCTGGCCTCACGGCAGTGTTGCCATGACCTACGGGATCTTCAGGGAGGCAAACGGGTTCTCCGAGCGGGCAAATATTGTCATTGATGAGAACCAGCGGGTTATATTTGTGAAGGTGTACCCTGTTCACAGTGTTCCCGATATCAAGGAAATTATTGCGTTCCTGCGTCAGCAGAAACCGGCATGATCCTCTGGCGGCGTCAGTGGAATATCCGTACTTGTTTGAGAATTGAGACATCCGCACCCGCTACCACCATGATTTCACCAGCTGTGATAGAGAATACCGTAAAATCCCCGGTCTCCCTTCTTACGGTACTTGCCGGGATCGCAGTGATCCTGATAAAACGGCATTAACTTTTTTTAGCTTCCCTGGCGGCGGCTCAAGGGGGAGTTGCCTGCTCCATGATTCGGGAACGTGCCTGACTCCTTTACGGATGATTCAGGTAAAAAATGGATCACGGCCGGGGTTGCTGCTGGGTGGCGCAGTGGAACGTCCCGAACCCTTCGACCATTGCACGTGCGTTTATCCCGGTCACGGTCCGATCCGGAAAGAGATTCTGGAGGATACGAAGTGCCTCTTCGTCATGGGGATCATCAAATATCGGGATGATCACTACGGTATTTCCGATATAAAAGTTCGTGTAGCTCGCCGGGAACCTTTCATTCCCGCTCGTAATCGGGGCTGGCATCGGGAGTTTTACAATAGTGAATGGTTTGTTCTCCTGATCGGTTGAACATGTCAGGATCTCATAGTTTTCTTTGAGAACTGCGTAATTCTCATCAGTAGGGTTCTCTTCATATGCACAGACAATGGTTGATGGCGAAACGAACCGGGCGATATCATCGATATGGCCATCCGTATCATCACCGGCAACACCGCGGTTCAGCCAGATAATCTTTACAGCCCCGAGGTATTCTTTAAGATAGTCTTCGATTTCATCCAGAGTGAGTTTCGGGTTCCGGTTCGGGTTGAGGAGGCAGGCCCGGGTGGTTAGTACGGTACCCCTGCCATTGGCATCAATCGAACCACCTTCGAGAATAATTCCGGGCCGGAACACGGGCAGGTCGAGCCACCGGTTCATATCCGTTGGGACATGCCCATCGGCGATCTGGTCTTCGTATTTCCCGCCCCATGCATTGAACTCCCAGCGGACCATCGCGGATTTCCTTAATGCCGGGTTCACTACGAACGTCGGGCCATAATCACGGATCCATACATCAGAATAGGTGATTGTCCGTATCGTAACCCGGGACAGGTCAACACCGGTGCTTCTCAGGCGCGTCTTTACCATTCTGTTGACAAGAGGTGTGGGGACGAAGATTTCTACACGTTCTGAACGTGTGATCTCGGCAATAAATCTGACATATCCTTCCTCAACCATCTTGAGGTTCGGGAAGGTGTTTTTATTGTGTGGCCACGAGAGCCAGACCGCATCGTGCGGCTCCCACTCCGCGGGCATGAAAAAGCCCAGTTTCCGGGGGGTATCCCCTTTCCGGGGAATGGGGGCCGTCGCATCATGTTCCGGCACCCGTGAACAGACAGCGCCATAGGTATCGGGCCGGCGGTTCCTGAAGAACCCCCACGAGTCCCTGATCGTCTCGTTCATCCCCAGGTCAATACAGGCGGTGATAATCTCTTCCTTGTCGCCGGCATGGGCGAGCAGTTTCCCGAATGCATCACAGACAAACGATCCCCCGAAAAACCGGATATCTCCCTCTCGTCCCGTCCGGTTGACGGCAGCCACATGTACGCTGTTGGCGATGGCATGGCTGCGCTGGATCAGTTCCCACGCTTCCTGCCAGTCTCCTTCTCCCGGTGGATCCGTGCAGGGGTTCCCGATGGCGGTGGGATAAAATATAATCTCTGCCCCCTCAAGGGCCATACACCGCGCTGCTTCAGGGAACCACTGGTCGTAGCAGATGAGAACGGCTATCCTTCCATAACGGGTGTTGTGTATGGCATAGTGATCCCCGGGGAAAAAGTATCCTTTCTCAAAAAATTTCGGGTCCTGTGGGATGTGGATCTTATGGTAGGGAGCATGCAGACTTCCATCTGCATCGATCACCACAGCCGTATTGTAAAACCGACCGGATGGCGATCGTTCAAAGACCGGGACGATGATGACCACAGCATACTGCAGGGCGAGCCGGGCAAATGCCTGTGTGGATTCCCCGGGAACGCTCTCGGCGAACGGATCCGCATGTACCCCTATCTGCTGCGGAAAGTACCGGGTACGGAACAATTCGGGCAGGCAGATGATCTGTGCCCCGCTCTGTGCGGCAGTCTCGACACGTGCCAGAGCCGTTTCGAGGTTTTTATCCAGATCCAATCCGACCTTCATCTGGATGAGTGCGACCGTACGAGTGGTGGGATTCATGTACTGATGCTCTTGCTCTAGAGGGTTATTTCTCCATAAATATCATGCTATCCAAAAGAAGATGGATCCATGGGAAAGGAATGCAAGGACCATGGGGAACTTGGGTAAAAAGAGAGGTTGCTTCATACTGCCTCATGAGGAAAGATGTATGGAATTTTTCTTGTAATGGCAGGTTATTTCTTAAGATTTTATGAGGAATCACTATTTTCCGCCTTATGTGTGGCAGACTTCCTCCTCTCCATCCATTCGGTGAACTGGCCCATGAGAGAGAGCACTGCCGGCATAATGAAGATCGCGCCGATGAGTGAGAACCCGACGGCAATTAGGGTAGAGACGCCAAAGTTACTTGTGATGGGGAAACTGGCGAGACAGAGGGCCGAGAACCCAAAGAAGGTAGCGAGGCCCGAGACCGTAATCGCGGTCCCGATCCTGTTCACGCTCTCCTGGATAGCGGCAATATGGTCATGCAGGCGCTCCTCCTCCTCGCTGTAACGTTCCATCACGAGAATGGTATACTCGGCAGCCACTCCGATGGTCATGGAACCGAGAGTTGCGGTCAACGGAGAATACGAGATGCCCAAGATGTACATCGCCACCGAGTTCCAGCCGACGACCAGCACGATGGGAATGAGCGGGGAGATTGCGTGGATGTGCCGGTACACGAGGGCAAGGAAGACAAAGATGAGTGCGAAGCCGAGATAGGTCATCTCATCCTTGGAAGAAGACAGCCCGCCGATCAGGGTGGTCATAATATCGAAACTTCCCACCGGCTGGATGGAGATCCCCGGCGGTGGCTGGAGGAAGGTAATATCGCTGGCCATCACCTTCTTGAGGTTCTCCTCCTGAGGGATCTGGAGATTGATCATGCCAAAGTGAATAACCCCTATCATCGATCCGCTGATATACTGGTCTTTCACACTGGACGGTATCTTGTCAAGCACGGCATCCAGCTGGCTCTGGGTCTGGGGCATCTCCCCGCCATTATAGGCGAGAACGTACGTGACGATACTGGTCGCTGAGGTGAGTTCTGAATGGGTGGAAAGTTCGAAATCCTGGAACGATTTCATCCATAGTATCGTATCGAGGTCCGTGACCCTGCCTCCCTGTACGTAGAAATCCGCAGTACTCGCAGAACCGAGGACATCGGTGACTTCGTCCATCTGGATCTTTGCCGGCATGTCGCTCGGAACGAAGTTGTTCTGGTTTGCTTCGATGGCAATGAGGGGGTCGATCTGGAACCCGATCACGGCGATGAGGGCTGCAATGAGGAGAATCGGGACCGGGTTTTTTGCGATCTTTACCGACGTGCTGGTGAGGAACTGGCCGTAGGACCATGAACTTTTCTTTGGTGCTGGGAGGGTATCGCAGGCCTCCTCGCCGACTGCGTAGCAGACCGTCGGGGTCTTTTGTTTTGGCGTGTAGTGGACGACCTGAGCGACGGCCGGGATGCCCACAAGCGAGATGCAATAACAACTCATGATCCCGATCATGGCCACCAGCCCAAAGGATTGGATCATGGGGACGGTGGAGACAAACATCGCGGAAAACCCGAGAGAGGTGGCGAGCATAGCGTACATCACGGCAGGGCCGGTACGGGTGATGGTCATATAGACCGCGTCGTCCAGCGAGCCTTTCCGTGCCTCCTCATCCAGCCGGGCGTGGAACTGGATCGCGTAATCGATGCCGAGGCCGATCATGACCGGGAACGCCCCCATCACCGCCATGTTGAGCTGGATACCGGCCAGGCCCATCAGGCCGAGAGCGGTGCTGAGGCCAAGGCCTACAAAGACGACCGGCAGGAACCGGTCAGCTCACATAGGAGAAGAGCAGGCCCATGACGATCACCATCAGGATCATGGCAGCCCCGATCAGGACACCCATCTGGGATCCCATCGCTGCTTTCATCTGGGCCGTGAAAGCCGGGCTGCCGGAGACCTCCACCGTCACACCCGCTGGAGGCTGGGAATTGTCGACAAGGGACTGGATGTTATTGAGCGTGGCAGCTTCGGTGTCGTCAGAAAGACCTTCAACCAGCGGGATCTGCACGAGCGTCAGGACGTTGGAAGGATCTGCAATCTGCCGTGTCGGAGCGGGGATCTGCTGGACGAGTGCATCGATCTGCCCTTTGGACTGGGGCAGGACGCCGTTATTCTCACTTTTGAGAATATCCACGATGCTCGAGACGCTGGCAATATTCTGCTGCTGGCGGATGTCGCCTTCCAGCCGGTCAAGGTAGGCAAGCACCTGGGGATTCAGCGGGTCGCTCGTCTTGACAATCAGGATGATGGAATCTGCGTTGAACGTGTTGGTGTACTGGGTGTTTGCGATGCCTTCCGGCGAATTCTTGTCCAGGTAGGTATCGTTGCCGGTCTGCATGGTGATCATCGTCATGCCAACAAGGGCAATGATAAAAACCACGCCGATGATACCGACCACCAGCTTGGGCCGGTGGTTGACCATTCGCGCTATGGCATCAAAGATCCGATCGATCATGGTTGTCCTGTATCAGGGATGATTACTGGTTATCCGGAACGTGGTACCTTTTCCCGTTTTGCGGGGATCTGTCTATACTTGGATTTTTTTCCCAGTGGATCCCGCAAAAAATATTACTGGGGTTTGAACCGCTTCGTGTAGATCAGGTAGCCTGCGGCGGCAAGCCCGATGAGGATGATGGTAATAATAACCGGCAGCCCGAGCAGGTTCACAACACTTTTTGCCGGGACAACCTCAACGTTCACCTTCAGCGGGTCTGAGGTGAACTGGTTATCGAGCGAATCGCGATAGATAACCTCGGAATCGAGCCCATACTCTTTTGCCGTAGCGCCAGGATCGAGAGAGACATCGAACGCAGCTTCACGGATGTCACCGGGTGCCATCGTGCCCAAGAAGGCGGTATCGTCGTTGCTCGTGAAGGGATCCACGGCGCTGATGCGGGCCTGTGCATCGTAGGCAGTCGCCCCGCCGGTGTTCTGGTACTGGACCGTAATCACGGCTTTGTCCCCCGGCGAGATGGTGGTTATTATCGGTGTAACGTTGAAGTCCACTTTTTCACCAACCGGGATCCCGATGGTCTCGATCGCGGAATTCACATAGTCACCTTCAGAATCCTTGTAGTAGACCAGCACGTCGAGCGGGTAGGTCTTCTGTTGTGCATCACTGGAAACCATCACCCGGAACGTACAGTTTACCGCCGAACCGACCGGGTAGTCCCCCACATAGACGCTCCCTTCTGTCGGTGTAACCGGGCTCTGGCCGTTCTGCTGGATCCGGATTACCGCGTTCTGGCCCTCTTCATACCCGATATTCTTCACTGTTAAAATGACATACCCCTCAATCCCGGCGTTCAGGTTCTCCGTTTCCACAGTGGGGACTGCGATCTGCACTTCGGACTTTATCTTAATCGGGATGTCGATACTCTCGTTGATACTCTTGTACTGATAATTGAGGGTCTCGGTGCCTTCCTGTTCTGCCTGATACAGGTAGGTGTAATTCAGAATGACCGGAAGCTGGTAAATTCCTGCAGGAGCATCCTGGTTGACTTTGATATGGAATGTCGCGGTGGCACTGGTGCTCGCCGGAAGATCGCCGACAATCTGGGGGTCGGCTTTGACGACTATGGGAGCGTCGGCTGCATCCAGGGTTGCCATCAGCTGTTTTGCCGTATTGGAGAGATCGCTGGGATCGAGAATGCCGGACTCAACGATGGTGAACTGGTTGAGCCCCGTGTTCTCGATAACTACCTGAAGGTTGAGATCATCTCCCGGGGAAAACTCGTTCGTCCCCGCGATGTGGGCTTCCAGCTCAGGGGTTCCGGCCATGTATTTTGACCCGGCGAACACCGGAGATATGGCAAGTATTACAAGAACGATCGATACGAGGCACAGAAGCCGCGGTACGTTGATGCGGCACCCCGAAAAACCTCTGCCTGCCCCGGCAGCTTCCCTCTTTATGGGGGGTATGTATCCACTCATCTCACTCATGCAGATCCTCGAAAAGGTTATCGGAAGTTTAGTACAGGTTGAAATTCTTATCATATATATTCCGATCCCACATTACAATACATTATCGTCACAGTTCACTCCAGACCTCTGGTAAGACCGCAATTCTGACGTCTTTTTCTCTGTGTGCGCGATTTTTTTAGCATCTGATAGTTCAGTGATGGATGTTTCCTGTAATCACCCTATTTATTCGAGAGTGCGCCGGATGTTCCTGTACAAGGCGCTCATCCTTGTATTTTCGGTGGTGTGGTGGGTGGAATCCTGAGCTTCGTTATAGGGTACTCCGTAGTGAACGCTATGGTAGACACTAACGTGTACTTCTTTCAACCCGCAAGCCTTATCTACATCCCGTATGGGATGATCATCGGTGTCGTGGTCTGCGTAGTATCCGGCATGTACCCTGCGTGGGCAGTCTCAAATATGGATCCCATCGATGCCCTGAGAAACAGATAGATTCTTCGGTGCTGGTGCGTTGGCGGTTGGTGACTCATATTCCATTTCGCAAAGATTATCCAATCAACCGCAAACGCAACAGTAGTCTATAATAAATGGAAAAACCGGGCATGTGAGTAAATACCGCGACCGGGAAAACTTGATGTGCGATAGATGCTCTCATTTTGACTGTTCTGTATACGGTCGAATTGATTTAGATTAGACCTGCTTAAAAATTCGTGGTCACTTTTTATTTTTTGAAACCTCGTTTATTCTCTACGCGATGACACCATCATTAAGCGATTCTGAAAAACTCCCCTGAACCTGAGGTAATCACTTCAATCATTCCATTGTGAAAATTTTTATTCTCCATAATTTTTCTCGCCACAGTCCCGGCAACTTCACAGAACCCTTTTTGTGGGTTAGTTTGGAGTCCCTGCGTTTTGAAGTCCCTCTAGATCGATGTTAAAATGTACCTTTCTCTTCTCCAGTCACTCGGTGAACTGGCCCATCTATTTTCACAAGCAAACGCGGCCTGGAAAAATGAGGGGGGTTACTGGGGTTTGAACCGCTTCGTGTAAATCAGGTAGCCTGCAGCGGCGAGTACTATGAGGATGAGCGCGATAAATGCCGGCAGCCCGAGCAGATCCACGATACCCGGTGCCGGGACGACCTCCACGTACACCGTCAGGGGATCTGAGGTGAACTGGTTATCGAGTGAATCGCGATAGATAACCGCGGACTCGAGTCCATACTCCTTTACCGTAGCGCTAGGATCGAGGGCGACATCGAACGCAGCTTCGCGGATGTCACCGGGCGCCATTGTACCTAAAAAGGAGGTATCGTCGTTGCTCGTGAAGGGATCCACGGCGCTGATAGTGGCCTGTGCATCGTAGGCAATTGCCCCGCCGGTGTTCTGGTACTGGACCGTAATCACGGCTTTGTCCCCCGGTGAGATGGTGGTCATTATCGGCGTAACGTTGAAGTCCACTTTTTCACCGACCTGGACCCCGATGGTCTCTATTGGAGAATTGACGTAGTCCCCTTCAGAATCCTTGTAGTAGACCAGCACGTCAAGCGGGTAGGTCTTCTGTTGTGCATCACTGGAAATCATCACCCGGAACGTACAGTTTACCACTGAACCGACCGGGTAGTCCCCCACATAGACGCTCCCTTCTGTCGGTGTAACCGGGCTCTGTCCGTTCTGCTGGATCCGGATTACCGCGTTCTGGCCCTCTTCATACCCGATATTCTGTACCGTGAACGTTACATGTCCTTCGTTCCCCGCATTCAGGTTCTCCGTCTCCACATCGGAGACGGCGATCTGCACTTCGGATTTTATCTTGATCGGGATATTGACGCTCTCGTTGATAGTCTTGTACTGGTAACTGAGGGTCTCGGTCCCCTCCTGTTCGGCCGCATACACGTACGTGTAATTCAGAAAGACTGGAATCTGGTAAATTCCCGCAGGAGCATCCTGGTTGACTTTGATATGGAACGTCGCGGTGGCACTGGTGCTTGCCGGGATATCCCCGACAATCTGGGGGTCGGCTTTGATGACTATAGGAGCGTCACCCGCATCCAGGGTTGCCGTCAGCTGTTTTGCCGTATTGGAAAGATCAGTGGAGTCGAGAATGCCAGGCTGGATGATCGTGAACTGGTTGAGACCCGTGTTTTCGATCACTACCTGAAGATAGACATCGTCTCCCGGTAAAAACTCGTTCAGCCCTGCAATGTGCGCATCCAGCTCAGGGCTTCCGGCCATGTATTGTTTATCAGCCATCACCGGGGATATGGTGAGCAGGATTACTGCCACTGCGGCAAGGCACACATACAGGCATCTCATCTTGCTGCCCACTGCTTGGACTCCAAATTCTTTACTGCTCGTCACGGACGCATTTTTCTGTATCTCTTTCCTGATAGATTCGATCATGATAAGGACCCGTGCTTCGTTTTGATTGAGATCATATGATATCACTCCAGTGTACGCCGGTAGGTAACGATTCCGAGGATGATCATCGCTGTGGAAAAGATCAAAAGCGCGATGAGATCTATGCCGATCACATTGAGTCCCTGGTTCCTGAGGATGATGCTTCGCAGGGCATGGATCCCGTAATATTCGGGATTGATTACCGTGATCCAGCGCAGCCAGCCCGGCATCCCGATGACCGGGTAAAAGGCCCCCGAGGTCATAAAGAGGACGAGGTTAAAAAACGCAATAACCGATGAGTACTCCTGCTGGGATGCAAACCGGGATGCAAAGGAAACGACCAGGCTCGTCACCCCGACGCAGGCGATGAGGATTACCAGCAGGACGAGCAAAAAGTCCTGAAAACTCTGGAGGGTGATGCCGGTGATCAGCAGATCGATCCAGAAGATGGTAAATCCCGCAACAAATGCCCGGACGGTACCGCTCGATATGATCCCAAAGATAATACTCGAGCGTTTGACCGGTGTGACGAGATAGCCCTCGTGGATGCCATTCTCCCGGTCCTTGATGAGTGCGATCCCGCCTCCGAACATGGTGGAAGTAAAGATGGCCATCATAATAACACCCACGCCAAAGAACTGGAGATACAGGATATCCCCGTAGATCTTGTCGACGATGATAGGGTTTTGTGCCCCAAGACCAAGCATGACATGGTTTACCGCCGCTTCGATGAGCGGTGGCGTTACGGAGTCAGAACTATCGACGTACACTCGGACCGCGTTGTCGTTTGAAACCGAGGAGGGAAAGACGATCACTGCCGATAGTTTCCCGTTATCCAGGTCCTGTTTGGCTGCGGCTTCATCTGCATAAACGGTGACATCCAGCATTTTGTTGGCATCATCGGCCTGGCCGATGTGGTTGAGCTGGTATGCGGCGCTCGTAAAGAGCGGCGTATCGTTGTAAGGCGGGACTTCCTGAACGACGCCGACCGGGATGTGGGTGAGGGTACCTCCCATCGCGCTCCCGAAGATCACCAGGTACATGATGGGCATGATGAGCGTCATCATGATGATGAACGGGTTACTCAGGAACTTCTTGAAGTCCCGTTTGAAGATCGCAAGGGCGCCCCGCAGCATTACGGGCATCAGGGTAACCGCCTCCTGCCTGTACCGGGCGCATCGTTTCCGTCGTCGTTGCCGTTGTCCAGCCCCTTGCCCGGTCAGATAGATGAAAATGTCCTCAAGCGAGGGAGAGCGGATCGAGATAGAGATAATGGGAACCGCGTATTTCTCGAATACGGCAAGAATGGCCGGGATCACCCGGCTGCCGTTCGTCGCTGATATGGTCACCGTGTGCTCGATGACAGACACTGCGTTGACAAGGTTGACATTCCGGATCGCCTCTTCTGCCAGCGGATCCATGTGGTCCACCCCGATCTCGATGAGGTCGCCGGCCGGGATCAGTTTCCTGAGGTTTTCCATAGTGTCAAGGGCAATCAGGCTGCCACGTTCCACAAAAGCGATCCGGCCGCAGAGTTTTTCCGCCTCGTCCATGTAGTGTGTGGTGAGAATGATCGTCGTGTGCTCTTTGTTGAGCAGCATGATCTGCTGCCAGACCTCCCTGCGTGCCTCGGGATCGAGACCGATGGTGGGCTCGTCCAGGAAAAGGATAAGCGGCCGGTGGATGAATGCCCGGACGATCTCGAGCTTGCGTTTCATACCTCCCGAGAACGTGCCCACCGGCATATAAGCTCGGTCGGCAAGGCCGGCCATTTTTAAGAGTTCCATGATCCGGTCCGGGAGGATGCTGTCCGGGACGTTCTCAAGTTTTCCGTAAAACTCAAGGTTGTCGTACGCGGTCAGTTCCGAGTCGCTGGTGTAGTTCTGTGCACAGACACCGATGATCTCCCGGATCTTCTCAGGTTCTTTGGTAATATCGTAGTTGTTTACGAATGCCTGACCCGATGTCGGGGAGAGGAGGGTCGTGAGGATCCGTATGAGCGTATCTCTTCCCTGCGCCGTTTGCCCCAAGAAGCCCGAAGATCTCCCCCTCATGACCTCAAAAGAGACGTCGTTTACAGCGATCACGGTTTTTGTTTTGCTGGCAAAGACCTTGGAGATGTGTTCGATACGGATGATAGCTTGTCCGTCACCCTTATCTGCTCCCTCTGATTCTACTGGTGTCCTGCTGTAAAACTCTCCCGCGGGTCCGTTTATGGTACCGTCGTAATTTTTATCATCAGGTGCAGGAATCTTTTCATGACCGATCAGATCCACTTCGTCACCCCTCCTGAAGTTTTGTGAGGATCTGGTACGCATCTTCAAGCGCTGTGCACAGTTTTCCGATATCACTGTCATCAAGACTGGCCAGGCTCTCTTTAAGATCCTTCTTGTACCAGGTATTCGACTGCCTGAGGTATTTTTTACCCTTCTCTGTTATCGCAAGGTTGATCACCCGGCGATCAGAGGGATCGGGTCGGCGTTCCACCAGGCCGTCTGCAATCATAAGGTCGGCGAGCCGGGTCATGTACGGCCGGGAGATGTAGAGACTGCTGCCGATCTCAGACATCGGCATCGATTTGTATTTCATCAGTACCCCGAGCGTATGGATCTGGGCAATCTGTACGCCGGTGATGGCGTGCCTGTGCCGCATCACATTCTTGTAATAGAGAGGAATAAGAGCAATCAGCGCATCCGCCGTCCGGTCCCGCATATCTTCAGCCATCAGGTTTTCATCCTGCAAATAGTTTTGCTGATTAATAGTTTAATAAGTGAACTATTCTCTCAGTGAAGTATCGGCTGAACCGGTCCGTTCGGAGTCATCACCCTTAAGGTACAACAGCGAAATCACGAATCAGGAAAAAGGATACACGTGGAGTCCGGTGGTGAGATTGGACGAATGGAGCACTCAAATCACGCAATGTCGTTGGTCACCATCAGCGAGGCGATCAGCACAACACCGAATGCTGTGATTACGAGACCGGCGAGACGATTGATCAGATGAAGGCGCTCCCTTGTAAGGTAGCTTCGCATCGAACCCAGCGTTCCGCAGAGAAAGACCCACCAGCCTATTTCTCCGAGGAACACACCGATGACAAATATCGCCGGGGTGACCCAGGTGCTTCCTTGGATCACCACCCCGAAGCCTGGGATAATGATAGTAAAGAAAAGGATGGTAAGCGGGTTTGCCAGCGTAATGGCAAGCATCGTGGTGTAATCGGCAAAGAAGGATTCGTTTTCTGGTGTTATAGTGACGTCTGATGGCGAGTTAAAGACGATACGGAGACCCACAGCAATGAGGGCGAGCCCCCCAAACAGCCGGAAGAACCACTGACGGGCGAGCAGGAAGTCAGAAATAAGCGCAAGGCCAAACGCAGTCACCGCCGCATAGAAGGCATCGGCCGTTGCGATCCCAAAGCCGGAAGTAATGCCGTGCAGGCGTCCGTAGGCAAGAGAGCGTTGGATGCACACAAATGCGATCGGGCCGATCGGCGCGGCAAGCGCAATGCCGATGATGACACCTTGGATAAACAGTCCGGTCTCCACTTACACCCACCTTGCATTTTACCAGATGACGATTTTGTTGTCCCGGCATGGCCGGCGTACAGGATTTCTATGAGAAGCGGATCTGTTTGGGCGCCGGATTTTTTGTCCCTGCATGGACACGTGTACCATTATTTGTTGCATGTCCCGCATCATCAATCTGTCACTTGAAGGGTGCCGGTTTTTTACAGTGCCCTGTTCCCCGAAACAGCTGAAAAAATAAACAGGCTTTCTTTGCGTAGTAACTTCAGTTCACGAGAAAACGCCACGCAAGCCCGGTGATGCAGATCGCTGAACAGACAATGATGAGCGCGATATTGATCGCTTTTTCACGCCCGGTCATGTCATCCCAGCTGGATCGCTGCGTCTTTGCAAGGTACCCGATGAAAAGGCCGATTGCGGTACCTGCCAGAAGGCCGATTATGGTAACCATGGCAAGGGACAGGAAATCAGTGTACATATATCTCTCCATCGTTGGTTTGCGCTGCAGGGATATAAATCACCACGGGAGTATGCACGTTTTGCCTCTCCCGTTCATACGCCTAAAACGGGGGGAAACCTGGGGTTCTCCCCTCAAAACCGGCGGATTCGATGGTATTGTACGGTCTGTGTGAGTGTTTATGATGATTTAAGGTGAAATAATATAAGCATGCGATCCCGGGTCTTTCCCGGGAAAGGAGAAACTATTATGATCTCACTGCGGTTCTACCGCATCTATGATATCGGCCGGGAGATCGATATTGACTGGCTGGAAAAGTCACTTGCCCGGAATTATTTTACGGCTCGTACGAGCTTTGTTCGCGTCAAGCCCAAATCCATCATGCTCGAATCGTCGCCGCTTCTTATCCGCATGTTGCCGGTCACGGTGGAACGTGAGGGGCGATCGTACGAGTTTTCTGCTGTCGCCCGGGTCTACGATATCGGGGTGATCAGTCTCTGTTTCATCTACGAGGACCCGGACGCGGATCATAAGGAGCTGGAAGATATTGCGTTCCGGTTTGCGGGCCAGGAAGGGCTCTCGGAGTTCTTTATCCAGTATCTCAACACGCTCGGGGAGATCATCAAGCCGCATATCAGGAATTTTGCGATCGACCCGGACTTTTACGAGGATTATACGATCTACGTGACCGACCGGCGGGACGATTCGATCGACCCGGTGCCGCTGCTCCTCGGGGACCGGACCTGTGTCTCTCCCCAGATCCGCGAGGATATCCTGAAAAATTCCCTCAGTTACTCGACCGAGGAACTTGCGGTCATCTCCTGGGACTCGGCCCTGCTCTGCGGCCCCGAGAGCCCGACCGATCTTATCGATCTTATCGAGTTTGCAAACGTGCAGGTGCTCGAGCTCCGGTACTATGACCGGGAGCTGACAAGAGAGATGGCGCGGATGTATGACGATATTGAGCATGCGGACCGGCTCTCATGGTTCAGCAGGAGCAGGCAGTACCATGCGATCATGAAGCACCAGATGAAAAGTTCCGCGGAGATCTCGGAGACAATAGAAAAGGTCGATAACCTGATCAAGGTGACCGAGGACATCTACTACGCCCGGGTGTATGCGACGGCCCTCAAGATCTTAAGGAGCAGCCAGTGGAGCGAGAGCGTGAGCCGGAAGATCACGGTGATCCGGGAGAACTACTCGATGTTGTCCGACGAGGTCAGGATCCAGCACTCGAACTTTTTGGAATGGGTCGTGATCATTCTTATCGCTTTTGAGATTGGGGTGATGGTCTGGCAGAGTATCCGGTGAGTGGCCAAACGTCAGCCTGCTTTTTTTATTTACATTATGCATTGGTAAACCCGCCGTCATTTTTGGTTCAGCCGTCATGAAGCGCCTCCCAGAGCACATTCATCGGTTTCTTACTTTGCCGATACCCTCATGATCCCAAAAATCCCCGGAACCGGTATGGATGCCCCCAATTTGCGTACCTGGAGCCTGCCCAATCTCTGTATTACAATTCCCCTCGGTGTGGGGATGCTCGGCTCTTTCTTCACGGTGGGGAGCATCCCCGGCTGGTATGCCGGGCTCAACAAATCCTCGCTCAACCCGCCGGCCTGGGTCTTTGGTCCGGTCTGGACCGTCATCTACATCGTGAGGGGAATCTCCCTCTACCTTTTCATTCGTCAGGGTCTTGAACGTTCCCCGATCAGGCAGGGAGTCACCCTCTTTGCCGCCCAGCTGGTACTCAACCTTTTCTGGTCGATTGTCTTCTTCGGGATACATGCAATAACTCC
>CAWEFI010000015.1:0-49929 GCA_963808285.1 uncultured Methanoregulaceae archaeon | reverse complement strand
GAAGCTGCATTGATTGATGATTACACAATTCCTCCATTAAAAGAGGATATTACTCAGGTTCATGATGAATTGAGAGACACCTACTTTCTCAAAGCTGAATTGATAAACAGATTGTCGGTTTGGTCCGAGCGGAAGTACATGAGGGATCCTGCTTAATAAAAAAATTAATAGTTACCCAGATTACCAGAATCGCGGGATCGGTTGATTACTCCTGACAAGCATTGAACAAAGTTTTCCCCGGATTAAGAGATTTCGAATGATTCACCGGGAGGGAAAGCAAAAGAAACGATGCGTTGTATAAACGACGTGGATACAAACCATTCACAGAGAAAACAATCAATGAAAAACTAACTCTGGTCGGTTATGAAAAAATGAATGTTAATACCCAACCTGGATTTCCATTCCTTTGCCCTTTTTGAGGGTTCCGATGCGTCTGCGGTTGCAGGCGTCCTGATCAGGTTCCCAAGGTGAATTTTTCCGGCGGTCTTATAGAATCGAAAACTTTCTGAAATTTGGATTTTATATCGTTCCTTTATAGGAGATAATACTTGTCAACTGTGAATAAAAAATTATAATTCCTAACCAATCGAATCAACAAAAAAGGAGTTTCAGCCTTAATTTTGCGGAGTTTTTTTATTAAGTTTAACTGATGAACTCAATAATATATCCTTTCTCTAATAAATGCACATTAACGGGGTGCGCGGTGCTGACTATACATGCCCGGGAAACAGTTATCCAAACTTAAGTTTCCTGTTGCCCCCGAGAAACACTTCCATATCCTGCCTGATGAATGGCCGCGGATACGTGTCGGGATCTCGGCACGTAGCCGGTTAGTAATATACATCCAATCGGTGGCCACGATTATACCAATCTTCTTTGTTTCCTTAAAAATGAGGGTCACCGAATCGAAGAGATCGGATCCCGCTTTCAGGTACAAAGATGGCGTGCATCCAATGTGTGAAAAACATACAGGGTTTCTTTTGCACGCTCTATATTCTCCATTGCAGCTTTTTCATGGTGCAGACGTTTGCTTTTGAAGTATGGATAATATCTGCTATTTGCTGCTGTGTCATCCCATTCTTCCGGTATCTCAATACTTCCTTTTGCCGGTTTGTGAGCAGACCATATTTCATTAACTTTCACTCTAATATTAACATATTACATTAACAATAGTTAAATGTACGGTTGCACGGTTCCGATACATTGAAGGAGTTTTAGTCTTAATTTTACGGAGTTTTTTGTTAAGTTTCACCGATGAACTCAAAAAGGGGATTATTTAGCCGGAGCACCTTCCGGTTTCTTTTTCATGAACAATACCATTGCCAGTATAATTACCAAGATACCGGCAACATCTAGGCAATAAGCCGTTAACATACTTGAGAGTCCGCCCACCAAGAGACAGAGCCCAACTAAAAACCATAATACAACCATTACGACTTTACTCATGTTCTAACCTCCAACTGTTTCTGTGGCAGCCTGGAGCTTTCACTAGGTAAAAAGTTCAAGGAACAAGCGACCGGATAGGCTTATGGATATTCCTATTAAAAAAGATACTTAAAAGGGGGTGCTGTTGCATCTGCGGTTGGTTGCAGATTTTGCACTTCAGAAGAATTTGCATATCAACCGCAGACGCAACAGCACCAACCTATGGTGATTTTTAACCCGCCCAACGAGTTTCGTCTATGTATAATGTCATGTTCGCCCAATAACGGTGTAGGACCGATTTTCCGGCACAGTTCCTGCACAATACCTCGCCGTTTACTACGGTTTGCCGGTTGTCCGAAATTTGCTCGCCACAATTTTTACATATGGCAGTTCCTACAGGAAATCCCGGAAGATCTTCTTTTGGGATTGTGATTCTAACTGGTTCAATGTTCAGGATCTCTTCGTCCGGGATTTCCGAAAGTACTTTGATGACTTCTTTAGGATCGAGCTTGTCGTGCTCGGCCCGATTCCTCTCATGGATTGACACTCTAACTGCGTTTCCTGTCGTTTTATCCACAAAAGTCGCTGCAAACTTCCCGAAATCCTTGTGTTTAAGGCTGCGGTGCCCCAGCGAACACCCGGTAATTGCCTGAACCGCGTCAGTACCGCAGCGATCAATTTCCATATACACGATCAAGTTGTGAGTCGGTTCATTAGGGTTCATCCCCAGCTCGCGCAAACCGGCGATGGTCAGTCGTGTCCCAAGAACGATACCGGGGCAGACGTGCCCATGGAATTCTTTTGCTTTGTTAAAGAGGGCGTCGTAATCGCTCATTTCAATCATCTTTATTATTTTCCTGTAATCTGATGTTACATTGACTGCGAATCCGTTGGTGATTATTCTTTACTGATTCTGTCGGCGATCTTTGAGTCCACCAGATATGGGCCCCAAGGGTTTCCCCTCCAAGAACCAATCCATGCTCCTCTTGTTGCAGTACCGTCTGGAAATAATTTCTGACGATCTCCTCATGTTTGGGTGTGGAACAATTCAGCCGCAGTGAAAATTCTTTGACCGCATCGTCAGTTGTTTCATAAACGGGCGGTGGGAATTTCACCTCAATCTGTATATTTGCATAGATCGCCATCTCGCAGAGTACCTGCCAAAGCCAGTCGGCCATGGGCTCCCCGGGAAATTCACCCCCGTGAAGCAATGGCCAGAGATCCTTGTTCACCTGAGCCCATGCGGGAGGAGTCAGGAACCAGAACAGATGAATGGTTCCGGCACAGCATGCCTGCATCTTTGCAATGGCTTTGCCGATGTCCATCATAGTAAGCGAATACGATGCAATCACAACATCGAAAGGTCCGCACAATTCCTGTCTTGTGACATCCTCCCAGCGTTTGGGGATGATCCTGATATCCTGGGTCTTGTTTTTGCGCATATTTTCCGCGAGTGATTCCCTCATGACAGGTGACGGTTCGACAACCGTAACCCGGCAACCCCGGACGGCAAGGGGCACTGCATATCTTCCCGGTCCGGCTCCGATGTCAAGGACACGGGAGCCATCGGGAATGTTCATTGCACATAACCGTGTATCGTCCTTCTTGCTGTGCTTTTGTCCGCCTCTAATATAAACGGTATCGATCATTTTCCTGTTCGCCCAGAACTGTGCGGCATTGCCGTAGTTTGGCACAGCGCAGTGGGCAAGTTTTAACAGCCGCCACTGCTCTCTCCAGAAAAAGGGATCCCGTCCGGGAGTGGCATGGGGCATTCCTGAAGGGGGTCTATCCAATGTGGATCGCGGTTTCATGTATATGTTATGTATTGAACTCTCCCTATTTATTAAATACAAATCTTAATTGCGGAGGCACGAAACTGGCACAAAAATATCTGCAATAAGGGTTGCAGTTTTCTGAAGGATGAGAAATTAAAAAGAGGGGTTTCCCTTATCATTTCAAGGGACGCATTATCAGCTCCATTCAACCGATGCCGGTGTCGGAGAAGTATCTGCGGAGTTTTCAGGATTCGCCAGCGTATCCTGCGCCATGCCGGTAATTATAGAGATTGTAACATCGAGATAACTCCCCTCTGTGGTTATTTGGAATTGACCCTCCTTGTATATCGCGATATAGCGCGGACCCGGAATTGAGACGGAAGTAAACGTTTGTACGCCATTAATAGAGGTTGATAAATTGCCAGTGTTAGAAAACTGATAATTACCGGTATCAGAGCTGAACTCCCCGCTGTATCCATCCTCAGCTACGATCTCCCCTGTCTGGTTGTCCCGTACGGTTATGGTCATCCATGGGCGGTTGACCGGTACATTAACGGTTCCTCTGCAGGACTCTGGATCCTGGAGACAGTCATATTTCGGGTCGACAGTAAACTTGATAAACAGCGGGCCCTTCACCACATTTACCTGAAGACCGACGGCGTTGCCGTTGCCACTCAACGTATATGTTTTAGTAAATTCCGGCTGCCGGTAGAGGAAGGAATACTGTGGCGTTGAATTGATCCGAACTCCGTACTGGATGACATAGGGATTCGGTGTGAGAATAGGTGAAACCTCAGTGATAACAGTCGATTGTTCCGGAGTGGGCGCGGCAGCTGGGTGAGAATCGGACGTACCTTGCGGAAGACTGGGATGTGAAACAGCCGGGGAGCTGGAATTCCCCGCTGTCATTTTCCCCCCAATAGTGTTCTGGACGACCTTAATGCAACCTGAACAACCAACCATGGCGATAAGCACAATAAGAACAATGAGGGAAAAACTTCGGACTTTCGCGCAGTTTCCCGGGCTCATTATATCATCCACCTCGTTTTGTGCGTATGATAATCATGACGATGCATCTCCCAGAATTTCTTTCACTGTTGATCCATGGTATTCCACCAAAGATGGGCACCGAGTGCACGGCCGTTCACATAGTAACCTTTCCCGGAATTTACGAGGGTACGTGTAAAATAGGCGCGGAGTATGGCATCCTGCTCTGGAGTCGCACAATTCGTACCGGCCGTGGAATTCGGTTACTGCGTCTTCGATGGTGGCATAATATGAAGGATCGCACCCGGATTCGACAGCAAGGTTTGCATAGATCCCCACCTCGTACAGAACCTGCCAAAGGCAGTCGGCTGTCGGTTCCCCACAGAATTCCTGTACCGTGCACTGTTTCCAGACCCCCACATTGACCTGCGCCCAGAGCGGCTGCGTCAGGAACCAGAAGATGTGGACGTTTCCCCGACAGGATCGCTGCATTTTTGTGATTGCTTCACCGATGTCGGTCACCATGAGGCTGTACGACGCAATAACCGCATCATACGGTTCCCCCAGTTCATCGAGTGAAACGTTTTCCCAATGTTTCTGGATAAGGGTGATTTCCCGGGTCTTTTGCTCGTGCTGGTACTCGACAAGGGCTTCACCCATCACGGTTGAGGGTTCCACAGCGGTGACATTGCACCCGTGTGCTGCGAGCGGGACACTGAGCGGTGCCCGTCCCGGCGCCGATATCGAGGACACGCGATCCATCCTTTATTCCCATACCCGCGATCCGGGCTTCGGCATGGTCCCGCCAATCGTTCAAGTTCCGGATGAAGTGGCTTTTTATCGCTTTCTTATCGTTCCAGAAACTATTACCTTCGGAGTTCCGGGCTTCAAGAAGCGCGAGCCGCTGTTGCCGCCACCGGTCCCTCCAGTATGTCTGTTTCTGTGCGCAGAATGTTGTTGAGGCATTATCAGTATAGACTGAACGTGAGGAACCTGAGTTCATGATTACTATATTCCTTTATTTTTTGTGTTTATTAATTACAATGATTAAACTTCCGGAGCAATCCGATAAGTATTTGGACCCGATAGAGGTTTTCCCGGTGCATATGCACCCTTCAGGGTATAACCCCTATTATCAGAGAGCCCCCGGCAGATGCTTATAAAGTCTGCAATAAGTTGGCGAAATGGCCGGAGGTGACTTTCCGATGTACATTGAGGAAAAATTAGAGTATTATTGTGTCCAGACGCGCCTTTTCCTCCTCAAGAGAATATTGGAAAATCTCCGGATGAAGAATGTTAGCTATATCCATAAGTCCGATAATCCAGCCCAAGGTTCCCGTTGCATAAATACGGTCCATGATATACACCCTTCTTTCAGAGATGGCCCGGCATGCGATACCCACTCCCGGCAGGTGTTATAAAATTCGTCCATGGTGGGGGCAAAGTGGCCGGTAAAAAGGATTACCTCCGGGTCAAGGATGTTGAATGCCTCAACAGTATATTCCGGATCCGTGCGCTCCTTAAAGTCCTGCTCCAGGTTCAGGCTTGTTCCCACTGGAACTTTACCTTGTAGGGCTCCGCTTTCCTCTCCCGGCCCATGTGGGTTCTTCCCCTCCTTGACAAAACCCCTGTTCGCACCAGCAGCAAAAACCCCGCTTCCTGCCGGCCGACTTTAGCAATAGAGCAGATGAGTATGGACCGGATCGTCCCCGCACCTTTTGTTGTTTTTAATTTTTGTTAATCTAATTTGTTAAACATCTCCATAAAATAAAACATTTTCTCACTTGTTGAATTTTATGTAATAACCTCAAATTATTGGTAATTTTTATTTAAACTTATCCATAATGCCGCCGTCAAAATACAAAATCTTTTAAATATTTCATGTAAGTATCAATTATGGCAACGACCATTGTTGTCCATGAAGTGCATAAGTGCCCTCAGAAAAACGGTCTCTTTGGCGAGCTGACAGTATGGCATGTTATTATCTTTACATCAATTCTTGCTTTCCTGTTTCTGCTTGATATCCTGACAACGCAGGTCATCCTCCGGATGGGTGGTGTCGAATTAAACCCGGTGATGGCCGGTGTTGTCGCCTCCCCAATCCTGCATATAATCCTCAAATATGGAGTTCTTGTGATGATCATTCCTGTAGCCCTGACCGCGGAGAGCCGGGTGAGGGGGTCGGGAGTAATACTGTATGCAGCTCTGATCGTCATGTATACCGTGGTCATCATCAACAATGCCACGGTGCTTCTTCCCCACATTATGAGAACCTTTCCCGGATAATTCCAAAAAGACCAGACCGATTTTATCCGGTCCTGCGCAGGGATAATAAGCCGGTGAGATTCTTCGCTGTTATAGGATTGTGGATAAACCCGGCGATTATAGTGCTTTATCTTAGTTCATCCGAGGCGATGCTTCCCTGCCTTCTGAAGCCTCCATGAACAGGTATTCCCCGGCGAGTTGTTTGGGCGAAACGATGCAGAAAAAGTCCGGCCGACCCTGCCATATTTGTTTTTAAAATACATGGAGGATGTGGGGCAGAGTCTGCCATCCACCCGATTGCAGATTGGGATAAATGAATTTTCCGGGAAATCCGCAAGGATTACATCCTTTTTAACCATTTACGGCGAGACTACCACATCGCTTTTTGAGATCATGTCTCCTTGCGTGTCCGACACGGTCAGTGTGAACGACTTACCGATATTGTTGTTGTTCCTGATACAGAGAGCCCAGAAGTTTGCCTTGCTCCCGGTATAGGTATACCCATCTGATGCCACATTGCTGCTCCAAGAGCTTGGAGCAATACCCGGCTGCCATACGTTACATGTTGTGTCTGCTGCGGGTATGTAGAGCGAATCACCCGGGTTGAAAAGAGCTGAAGTTGTACCCGCCATCCGTAAACTGCATCGGGTCGCCGTTGGCATCGAAGATCAGGGTTTTGTTCAAGAGCTGGCTTGTCAGCTGGTCAAGGCTCTCCCCGAATGTCGGGCCATCGTTGATCATAAATACAATCTTGCTGGTCGGGAGCGGATCTCCGCCCTCATGCATGATCTTCATTCCGGTGGAGATGCTGTACGTTGCACCTATCGTCGCTTGGGGTGCTTTCTTTACACCGGTGACGGCCCCTCCCGCAAATGCTGCTACAACTGCCGCGATAATAATAGTCACAACAAGCATCAGCATGACGCCGACCACGGGCGATACTGCTCGTTCGTTCGTAAATTTCATCTCTTATCCCCCCGTGACTGCCACGGTTTTATCGAAGATTGTCTTACCGCCCGGCACATAGATAACTCGGACATCAACCATATCCCCCGGGCGCAGGTTCTCCCAGCCCATCCCGAGGTACTGCCTGCGCAGCATCGACAGTTCCAGGCCAGACATAATCGGCTGTGCTGGTGTATTGATAGGCGTTCACGACACCGTACCCACCTTCAAGGCCGGTCGTGTTGAAGGAGCCGGCAACCCCACCGAGTGCCGTTCCGCTGTTATAGGGTGCAGGTACGGCATAGAGGCCGGTACCGGAGACCAGTGAATAGTTTCCGAACCACTGCCAGTTGCGCCCCCCGACACCTCCACCGAATGGATCGGTCGGGTTCTGCCCGTACGTGTTCTGCGGAGCGCCAATGATACCAGAGCCCATGCCGAATGGTGCGACGGCCTGAACAACTTTGCTTGTTTGCATCCCTACATAGGCGTTCAGGTTCAGGACATTGCCTGTGCTGGTATTCCCCCCGGCATAGATCTGCCCGACTATCTGGTTTGGTGCCGTGTTGTTGTACTTGATTGAGGTTTGCCATGAGGTTATGATCTTCAGGCTGCTTGTGGGGATCGCCTGGCTCGTTGAGAGCACACTCGCGTAGAATCCCGATCCCGACGGGTTTCCTGTGTTCACGACCTGTACATCCATGGTGAGCGATGGGGGCTTCGGGGTGTTACCCATCAACCCTCCGGCAAACCCGCTGACGACCGCCGCGATGATGATGGTCACGACCAGCATCAGCATCACCCCAACAACCGGCGAGACTGCCTCCTCTCCCCTTTTTCTTGTCATTCGTTTCAAGCAATGCATGTTTTCCCTCTTCGGAGATCTTTGTGTGCAGTGGTGGATCAATTTCTTTGGGATCAAACCACCATGCCAATCCATACATTGTAAAGTATTATATTTAACAATTGTCATTTGTTAATTATTTAGTATTAATATAAATGAATTAATCCTGCACTTTTGTATCTCCCCGGGCACCTCAGGTCGCTTTCAGGACCCATGCAATACCTTCCAGGATCGTACCGATCTCATCCCGAGATCCGGCCCAGATTTTTCCGGTGGTTTGGGGATTCAGTACCACGGGTGGCGGTTCGGTAATAAATACAAGGCAAAAATCCTAACTTTTCCATGCACATAAGCAAACACAAGGTGAAAATCCTTCTCGCTATCGCATCGGGTTTCATAGTCCGGATGTGAATCAAGAGCTCTCTGTCCCTGCCTATAACAACTCAAAAATGATTTGTTTGCGATAAAAAACGGTGGTCGGATCCTGCCTTGGACGGGAATACCTGTCCCGTCATGCTGCGTGAGGCTCGCAGGCCGCCGTGGCAGTTTCTTATGTGCAGGACGCTTCGGACTGCGGGTAGCGCTTTGCGTTCTTCTTCCTGGAAAGCCAGACCAGGCGGTCGTCCACATACCCGAATGACTCCATGAAGATGACCTGAACCGGTTTTGGGATGGCCGAAACATTTGACGCCTTCGGGACGATCAGGTACTGCCCATTCAGACTCTTCTTGTTCAAGGAGGCCGCCACTGCCTGAAGCGAGAGCGTGGATGGTTTCTCATCATAGGATACTTCAAGCGCTACGGTTTCTTTCCTGCCCCGTACCTCCCGTGAAATGATGCAGGTCATATCGCGTATGTAGGGCGACGGAACCTGCCGGCACTCCCAGCCATCGAACTTCTTAAAATGTGCGCGGACCTCCTTCTCTGCATAGGTTTGCATGATATCGCGTGATGAACCCATATTGATCGTATGAGGGGGTAGTTCTCACATCCATATAAGTTTTATGAATATTGTTTATTTTTAAGATATATTAATTAAAAAGATTTAACATATGATGGGATGAGGGATCGTGATTAAAAAATTCGAAGATTTGTCTATGTGCGGATACCAGTCATCCTAAAAAATTCAGGATGAGTCGGGCTAAAAAATACAAAATTGATACACATGCCTCCTCGTCAGGGAGTATTTGCTCTGCTCTCTTTACGGTGTATCCGGGCATAGGATCGCAATCAATGATATTAGTACGGATTGTAAATTGGAAATGGTAAACTTAATAAAAATATTAAAGAAAAATCGTTAAATAACTCCGGATGTGATTGATCACTACGATTCTGCGATTACAGGATTTCAGAGGATTTTATAATGAATAATTCCATGCTGCAAAACGATACCCCTATCGATATTTTTGCTGCCCTGTGCGCAGTGGCTATCCTGACATCCTGTATCTTGTCCGGGTGTGTAAGCGATATATCATCTGCACTAGGAGCAGCAAACGTGACTAACGTCTCTCCCACCGATGTTATCATCCCGGTTGATTCCCCCTCATCATTGGCTTACACGAGCAGTATGCAGAAAGCCGGTTCGCCGGTCGGGATCATGGAAGGTCTCGTCATCAAAGACCGGGATGGAAAATTCGATCCTACCCTTGCACAGAGCTGGAACGTGTCTGCCGATGCAAAAACCTGGACATTCCATCTCGTGCAGAACGCCACCTGGAATGACGGTGTCCCCTTCACGTGCGCGGATGTGAAATTCACCAACGACTACATGAAATCCTACAATCTCACCATGGGATTTGTACTCACGGACGTCCAGTCAGTCGATTGTCCCGATGATCACACAGCGGTTTTCAACCTTAAGACTTCTTATTCCGGCTTCCTCGATCAGATCTCGCGGACCCGGGTATTACCATCTCGCCCAAACACATATGGCAGAACATCACCGATCCCCAGCACTACCAGGATACAGCCTTTATTGGCACAGGGCCGTTTATCTTTAGACAGGCAGCACCCGGTTATTTCCAGTTAAAAACAAATCAAAACTACTACGGGAGGATCCCGAACATTACCGGTGTGATCCTTAAGGTGATCACCAACCCGGACAGCCAGGTACTTGCCCTCAAAAACGGCGAGATAGATGTGGTATCCGGCATAACTCCCGCGGTGGTGCAGAGCCTGTCCGGCGAGCAGAATATCGCGGTTTACTCGATCAACGACACGGGAGCCTATGAGGTTGCATTCGATATGGATCAATACCCGGCGAACATATCCGCTTTCCGGCATGCAATGAGCCATGCGATCGACCGTGACACGATCAGTTCCCTCTTTGGCACAGGCCGGCCCACGGAGACAACGTTCCTTCTCCCGGCTCTCCCCGGGGATTATGTTAATCCTGCGGATGTCGGGATGTACGATTATAACCTGACCGAGGCGCAGGAACTCCTCGCTAATGCAGGATTTGTCAAAAACGCTGATGGCACGCTGATTGGTCCCGATGGCAACCCCGTCACGATCACCATCCCGCTTGGCACGAAAGGTGCCGCAGGCAATGATAAGATCATAGCGGTTCTCAAAAACGACTGGGCAGAACTCGGGATCAGCGTCAGCACCCTTTATTACGAGGACCAGACCCAGTACCGCAACGCCGTCAATGTCAACCCGGTCTTTATCGACTCCTTCCCGGTAATGCTTCATGATGATCCGGATGCACTAGTGAATTTCGCCGTTACACCCACCCAGGATACAAATTACTACAATTATAATGATACCGAATACAACAGCCTCGTTAATCAGATCAGGAATACCCCCAACCAGACTGCAATAAAGGAGATGGCCTATAGGATGCAGGATCTCCTTGCCCGCGATGTTCCCACGGTCCCGGTTGCCAGTACCGACACCCTGGTCGCATACCGGAAGGACCGGTTTACCGGGTGGGATATCGGGCAGGGATATCATAGCATTCTCGATCCAAAGGTACTGGAAAACCTGACACCGGTGCAGTCACCGTAGACGATTGCCACACGAGGTTGCAAGAGAGAAGAAGAACGATCACATTTTTTCACAACATGCCGCTGACGATATATTTCCGTCATGGAATGTCAGATCCCGGTCTGTTGTCTTTTCGGGATCCATATAAGGGACAGGACAATTACGATGGCCAGAGACGATCACATTGAGAGAATCAGGGAAGTATTAGCATGATCAGCGGGAAATATCTCCTGCGTCGCCTCTGTTACAGTGGTGCCTCGTTTTTTGTTTGTGTCACCATCACGTTCTTTCTTCTCCACCTCATGCCCGGGGATTATATCACCAACTATCTCCTCTCGCTCTCCAACACGATCCCAAAGGAAGCTGTCGAACAGTTCTACCACCAGTTCGGGCTCGATCTCCCGCTCACCGACCAGTACATCCTCTATATCGTTAACATCCTCCACGGGCAGTGGGGATATTCCTACGCATACGGCCTGCCGGTCTTCTCCATGATCACGGAAAAACTCTGCTGGTCGCTCATTCTGCTCCTCCCGGCCACGGTCCTCGGGATCCTGCTTGGTACGGTCATCGGTGCGTGGTCCGGTGGAAATCAGGAGGAAAAAAAGATCTAGCGATCTTCAATGTCATGATCGTGATTCGGGCGATCCCGGAGTTCTGGTGGGCGATCATGGCAGTGATGGTCTTTTCCTTTTACCTCCGGTGGTTTCCTCTCGGAGGGTACAGCAGCATCAGTGTACTCACAACCGGCATCAGCATCCCCGATGTGCTGTACCATGCGATCCTGCCTATCCTCCTCATGACGTTTTTTATTGCAACCGGGAATTACTACGTGATGCGCAACACGATGATCTCGGTTATCGGGGAGGATTACATCACCACCGCACGCGCAAAAGGGCTCGATGAGCGGGGCATCCTGTGGCGTCATGCCCTCAAAAATGCCCTCCTGCCTATGGTGACGATCACCACTTTCCAGTGCGCTGCGATCATCATGGGTAACGTTTTCATCGAAACGGTGTTCTCCTGGCCGGGGATCGGTTTCCTGACTACAGAAGCACTCACGATGCGCGATCTACCGCTGCTTGAGGGGATCTTCCTCCTGGATTCCCTGTTAACGATAGCCGCGATGCTGCTTGCCGATATCCTCTCCTCCATGATCGATCCACGAATCAGGATGGGAAAGGATGAGTAGGAAGATCATCCTATGGGTGAGTGTCGCCATCCTGTGTATTTATATCGGGATCGCACTTGCCGCTCCGCTGATCGCTCCCCTTGGACCTACGGCAATCACCGGAAAACCTCTCCAGCCACCGGATAACAGGCACATTTTCGGGACAAATAATATCGGACAGGATATCTTTGCCCAGCTTGTCTTTGGGTCCCGAATAACGCTGCTTTTTGGGTTTTTTTCCGCATTGTTCTCGGTAATTATCAGCACGAGTATTGGCATCGTTATCGGGTACTATGGTGGGTTGGTGGATGAGATCGTATGCCGTGCAATCGATATTTTCATGCCGGTTCCGATGTTTCCCCTGCTTATTGTCCTTACCACCTTCTTCTCCCCCGGTGTCATTGAAGTGAGCCTCCTCATGGGAATTCTAGGTAGCATTTATGGCATACGGATCATCCGGACGCAGGTACTCTCACTTGCGCGGACCAATTTCGTAGAAGGAGCCCGGGCGATCGGCGCCTCGGATTTTCAGATTATGTACCGGCATATCCTGCCAAACGTGATGCCGATTGTCATGGTCAAGTTCGTCTCTGCCTCACAGCATCTCCTGGTGATGGGTGTGGGACTGAGTTTTATCGGTCTGTGGGATACATCGACCATTGACTGGGGGACAATGATCCAGAACGCGTATTCTCAGGGCGGGCTTGCCCTTGGCCTCTGGTGGTGGATTTTGCCGCCCGGGATCGCCGTTATCGGAATCTCCCTTGCTCTTGCGATGATCGGTTACAGTTTCGAGGAAAAATTTAACCCCCGTATCGAGGTGAACCGAATATGAGGCAACAGGATCGATCGGTAATACTGGTACGGCAACCAGGAGAATGGCATACATGGATCTGATCCGTATCTCCGGCCTGCGGGTGACATTCTCCACCCGTTCTGAAGAGAACAGGGCCGTAGACTCGGTTGACCTAGACATCAGGAGCGGGGATTCCCTCAGTCTTATCGGGGAGTCCGGCTGCGGCAAGACGGTCATGGGAATGGCCATCATGGGACTCCTCCCGAAAAATGCCATGATCAATGGAACGATTCGGTATGGGGATCGGGACATTCTATCTGCATCGGACCGCACGATGCAGCAGATCCGGGGAAAAGAAATTGCCATGATCTCCCAAAACTCAGCGAACGCCCTCAACCCGGTCATGACTGTCGGCGACCAGATCGCAGAACCACTTTTGATTCATCATCTTCTCCGGGCAACCGAAGCACGGCATGAAGTGATCCGGCTGCTGTCTGCATTGGGATTTGAAGAGCCCGAGATGGCGGCGGAACGATACCCCCACGAGTTCTCAGGAGGTATGCGGGAACGGATCCTGATTGCACTTGCCCTTATCTGCAATCCCCGGCTTATCATTGCCGATGAGCCGACCTCGGGATTGGATGCGCAGGTCAAATCCCAGATCCTGCACCTGATTAAAAAGCAGATCGCAAACAACAGGACCTTGTTTCTTATCACCCACGATATGGGAACCGCGTCGTTCCTCAGTACGCGGATTGCTGTAATGTATGCCGGGGAGATCGTTGAGACAGGACTGACAAAAGAGGTTCTTGCCATGCCCATGCATCCCTACGCGGAAGGGCTTCTTGCATCACTTCCCTCGGCGGGTCTTCATCCGATTCCCGGTATGAGCCCGGCGCCTGCACATCTTCCAATTGGATGCAGGTTCTATACACGGTGCCCATCAGCAACAGACCGGTGCAGCACATCGCATCCCCTGCTTAAAAATGTCAAAGGTACGCGTCAGGTCCGGTGTTTCGTCTATGATTGAACTGGACGCCATCACAAAGGTCTACACAAAAGGTTTCCTTCGCCAAGAGAAAATGACGGCAGTAAACAATGTTTCCCTGAACCTTGAAAAAGGCATGTCGCTCGGGCTTGTCGGAGAAAGCGGTAGCGGGAAGACCACACTCGGGCGTATCGCGCTGCGTCTTGTAGAACCAACAAGTGGGACGGTACGGTTTGATGGCGTGAATCTTACTGCACTGTCCCGGTCAGCACTGAGGCAAATCCGGCCGCGGATGCAGATTGTGTTCCAGGATCCGGATACCTCGCTTGACCCACGGATGACGGTCCGGGAATGCATAGCCGAACCGCTGAAGATATGGAATCTCGTTGAACCGCAGGATCGGGAAGATCGGGTTTTTGAACTGCTCGAACTGGTTGGGCTTCAGCCGGATCTGATCGGTAGGTTTCCCTTCGAAATCTCGGGAGGCCAGAAGCAGCGCGTACGCTCTTGCCCGGGTGCTCGCACTCAAGCCCGAATTTATCGTCGCAGACGAACCTACAGCCGCGCTCGATCTCTCCGTACAGGCACAGGTGCTCAGCCTGATCAAAATGATACGGAAAAAAACAAACCTCACGCTTTTGTTCATATCGCACGATCTCCAGATTATCGAACAGATGAGTGATACTGTGTCGGTTATGCACGAGGGCTGTATTGTTGAACAGGGAACTACCCACGCGATCCTGCACGACCCAAAGGATCCTTACACTCAAAAACTGGTCGCTGCATCGTTCGAGAGCGAAGCGTGGCTGGGAAAAGAGCGGGTTACGAATCAGTGAAAAGAATCCTGTTTTCGCCACAACACAATGGAGAAGGTTATATTTCCAACTGGATTTTTAATCCCGATTCATGATTGTATTGCATCATTCTACATTCACTTCTTTATCAAAGAGTATCTTACCGCTCGGGATATGGAAGATCCTGACTTCAACAACAGACTCCGGGCCGAATCCACCGCTCTGAATCTAATCAATCACGTTGAATCCAAGAAGGTAATCCATACCCGGGTTATGATGTGGATTGCTGATCGAATCTCCGTTGCACAAATCCCCGCTAATCGGATCATCCCCCGCAAAATAGCGCAGCGATTGTCAGGTCATAACCGGGGCTGAGAACCGCCGATGCATCTCCGAACCAGACGCTGTTCTCATTGGGAGAATTGCTTATGAATGAATCCAACGGGTTCCCGTTATTTAAAACCGGCACACCGCTGTACTGGCTTGAAGTAAAACCTTGCCAATCATCATTTCCATAGATCTCCACCTTGCCGCTCAGGTTTCCTACAAATATGGTTCCGCCGTTGTTCGTGTAGACGGTTGTGATCTTTAAGTCCTTGGTTGGGATAGCATCGTCACTGATTTCATGGATGGTCATGGTCGGGGTATGGAAGCAGCCATCCTGGTCTTCCAGCGCATGAATGTGGACATCAAATATTGCGCTGGGTGCCATATGCGGTGTCGCGATTAATCTTCCTGAAAACATGGAGACGACGGCTGCGATGATGATGGTCACGATGAGTATCAGCATTACGCCAATAACCGGCGAGACCGCGTGTGTATTCTGCCTCAGTTTCAGTATGCCTCTACCCGAATCTCCACAACGTTGAGAGTGACATTAACCGGGCTTTCCTGTTGATTGATAATATCGTATTGATATTGATGTAATGCATCATTCGTATCCGAGTCTGTTACGATATTGTTGCAAGTAGGGATGACTTTATTAAAGAAAGTCTCATTCAACCCCTCGACCGTCGCGTTGCCGAATTGCTCCTGATCCGACATGAATGTGATATTTGTAACCGACTGCTGAGAGTCAAGTGGTATTGTCGTGAAGTTTATATCAGATGTGAGCTTGAACATACCATTCCCATTGCTACTGATAAAAGAGTGATCGGGCGACGCAGTGACATTAACCGCCCAAAGAACCAGACTGGTGCAATTTCTATTAGGGGAAGACAACCCTGATAAGGTATTGAGTATCCCAGTTTGATTTACCGTATAGTCAACTGTCGCGAATGACTTAGCAAATGTTGCAAGCGATCCCGATCCTTCGGTCGCATTGATAACATTATCCATAGTATCGTACCGATAAAGGTGTACAAAGAGTACCGTATTTTGTGACGTTGAGATACCCGTACTGCCACGAGTATCCCTGATCCTGCCAGAAATTGCTCACGGGTTCATACGAGAAATTGACTAGGGTCCCGTTCAAGTTCTCCTATAACCAATGGCGAAGAGTACGGCATAGTGTTATAAAATGTGAGATTATCAGACCGGGGAGTCTTTATTCTGCACATTCAGCGTCCCGCTTGATTTGAGCAGGTTAAACATAAAATCGCCGCCACCGAGCTGGTCCGGCTCGCTGAAAACGAGGTTGTTCTGGTGGGATGAGGCCGCGTAGTCGATATCTGATGAAAATTTCTCCAACGATTCCTCCACGTTATGAAGGTGCTCGATCTCTGCGGATTCCTTCATTGAAGGGACATAGATCGCATTCCAGATCGAAAGGAACGTCACGATTGCCGCGAGGATCAACATGACGGCAATGACCGGTGCAAGTGCATCCTCCTTCATGGCTGTCCTCCGCTCACGGCACCGGAGAAGAGCACCGCCCGGTCGGTGGTAAGGGTGACGGTCGTGTTGCTGTCAAAATATAAATCCGGAAATAACGGTGATGGTTCCACCGAGATCAAACGTCTGGGTATCGCTGGCCTCTGCGAGATCCGGGGTGAAATTAAAGCACGGGTCCTTGTGGGAACACAATTACCACTTTGATTGGATAATCCCGAAGGGTTTGAGATAATAACTTTTAGATCGCTGACTTTTACCCAGTCGCCGCCTTTGTGGTAGAATGTAACATTTCCGTTGGTGTCGTTGCTCATCCTGATGGTAACTAATGGGCTGCGTTCCGAGGGCAGGTAATTCGGCAGCTGCGAGGTAAACACTGCAGCAAGGATCAGCACGATCCCAATCATGAGCATCTCGCCGACCACCTCGGAAACCGCCCGGCTGTTCTTATCGTATCTCTGCATGTTCTGCACCTCATATAATAAATACGAACATTGCAACCGACGCAGCGAGAAGGACAATGCTGTGCTTGAATCCGGCAAGGACACTGTTCGAACTGAACTGGCCGGCCATTATACCCGAGAACAGGCCGAGAATGAGACCGATACTGAACATATCCGTCACGTTCTGGGCAATATTTAAATTGAGATTATAGGAGGAAAAACTTGACATGAACGGCCCGTTGAGCTGGTACGCCGTATAGAGGTAGATCCCAAACGACAGGTAGATGATCATGACATACACGATCACAGTATTGGCCCGTTCACTTTTCAGTTTGAGATAATGTTCAAAGTCGGTGATGGCGATGAGGAATATATCCCGGAGGTTTGAGGTGATCTCGCTCGCCTTCACCAGCAGGGATATTGCCCTTTTCACCGAGACAAGCCCGATCCGCTCTTCCATACGCACCAGCGCTGAACTTATATACGAACCGGTACCGACATCCCGGGATACCATCGCCAGTTCCGAACTCAAAAGGCCCAGTTTCGCATGGGAGATCCGCTGAATGGCATCCGGAAGGGTAAGCCCAATCTCAATCAGGTCGGACAGCTCCCGAAGAAATTCAGGGATGTTAGCCTCAACGTCGCTGACAAACCACCGCCGCCCTTCATAGGCAAGGGCGACCGGTGCCATGAACCCGATAATAATCAGGCAGACTCCCGCCTGGAATACATTTTTCGGGAAAAGTGCGTCCAGACCGCCTGTCATCAGGAGTACGGCAAACATACCTGCACAGGCAGATCCGGCAATCAGCCCGTAATCGTAGTTGGTGATATAGGTACGGAACGGGTGCCGGAGCATAGTGAATATCCGGTGCTCGTTCTTCTTTGACTCAAGAAACTTGTAAAATGCGGCATCTTCCAGGTAGGGATTATCATTTGCCTTCACCCCGGAACTGAAATCCGTGGAGCTCACCTCCCGTTTTGTGATCTCAGGTTTTCCGGGGGCAGCATCATTGAGAGCATCCAGATCATGATAATAGCCCCGACCGGATAACCAGGTACATAAACGGAAGAAGCCAGACCATGCTTGACGAGCTGGTCATTCCCTGGGCAACGATCATGATGATCAGGGCAATCGGCCCGGCAACAAAGGCAGTGACGTACACTTCAGCCATGATCTCGATAGTCTTGAGCACGAGATCGAGTTCCCGCCGGGCCTGTTCATGGAAGAACGCGGTTTTTGAGGAGAGGTATGCAGTAATATCACCGCCACTCTCGTAAACCACACCCAGATCATTGATGAAGTCCCTAAATAACGGGGAGGGGGTCGTTTTCTGGATGTTGTGCAGGGCAGTGATCAGATCGTCGCCGAAAAGTTCTACGTCCCTGACAACCTGGCCAAATTCAAGGGAGACTTCCCCGAACATCGATTTTTCCTCGTAGATTTTTTTTACGACCTCAAAGGGCGACATCGTGGTGGAAAGTGCCTGCATGTAGGAGACCGCATAGGGTAAGTCAAGGTCAATCCTGAACTTTCTCCCGTGGGCAAGCATCACCGGGTAATAGATCTGGAGAATGGACACGCCCGGGACGGTAATGGCAAAGAGGAAGAGCCAGAACAGGAGGGGGGGAATCAGGGTAAAGAGTCCGAAATCAATACCGGTGATATTGACGAAGGTAAAAAACACGAAAAAAAATGCGATGGTTGAAGCGGAATTGATCCTGGTAGTGCGGAGGTACTCTTCCGCGGTATAAGGGAGATGGGCGGAACGGAGATCATCCCGAAGATGAGTGCCAAGCACAATAAGTTCAAAATTCTTAAGCGATGTACCTGCCCGCTTCAGAGTCGTGTGAACTGCCATCTCATTCACCGAGATTGTGGATCTCGTTTGCGAGATCGATAATGTCCGGCGTCGGAATGTCGACGGCCACGTTCAGGAACTCTTCGCGTTTTTTGAGTTCTTCGAGCACCTGTGCCGGCGACCAGTTCCTGATAAGAGCAATCTCATCAAGCACCCGTGAGTGAGGAGATACCTTATGGAACTTATCGTCTTTGACATCCCATTCATACAGTTTAACCGGAAGAATATTTCCCTCACCGTCCACCGAGATCTCGTTTATGGCAGAACAACGTCGCACCCGGTTATTGCCGGAAGTTAAGATTGACTGGGTAATGATAATGTCGAGCGCGGTAAACATGACGGACGGTACGTTGATAGGTTCATGGGTAAGCCGGTTGATGGCTTCCTGAACGCTGCCGGCATGGATGGTTGATAGGGTTGCATGCCCGGTATTCATTGCCTGGAAAAGCGTCTGGGCTTCTTCTCCTCTCACTTCCCCGACAATGATGTATTCGGGACGCTGCCGCATGGAGGACTTTAAGAGAGAGAAAAGATCGATATCCCCCAGCATCCCGGAAGTACTGAGTTCCCGGGTCTGGGTGGCAAGCCAGTTTTTGTGGGGAAGCTGGATCTCCCGGGTATCCTCTAATGATACGATCTTTGAATTGAGGGGGATAAAGAGGGAGATGGCATTCATAGTCGAGGTCTTCCCGCTTGCCGTCCCCCCGGCAATGATCAGGCTTCTCCGGTGTTCGATGACCAGCCAGAGGAAAGCAAGGATCTCGGCATTGTAGGTCCCGAACTTCATGAGATCAATCGGGGTCATGGGATCTGTGCGGAACCTCCGGATCGTAAAGGAACTCCCTTTGGTGGAGATGACGTTGCTGTAGGTGACCTGGAGACGCGAACCGTCCGGCAGGGTAGCATCCACCATCGGGTTCGAGAGCGAGATCTGTTTGTTTGCTTTCTGGGCGAGCTTGAGTACATACTGGTTGAGTTCTCCCTGATGGAAGATCACGCTTGTGGGAAGACTCCCGTAGATTCGGTGGAAGACAAAGACCGGCAGGTTCTCGCCGTTGCAGCTGATATCCTCAAGCATCGGATCGTGCATGAGGGGTTCAAGAAGGCCAAATCCGGATAAGTCACGCCGCAGGAAATAGTAGAGGATTGGCAGCCGTTCAGCTTTGATCGTGGGATCGTATTCCCGAAGGGTACGATAGATATTTTCCCGCTTGAGTTGGTCGGCCGAAGATTTTTCGGGATTGTCATAGATGATAACTTCCCGCAGGTGATTGTAGGTTTCCTGCAGGACAATTTTTTCCCGGGTGGTGATCACGGGTTCAACGATCGTATAGACAAACCCGAGATTACCCCGCCTTACAATTTTTATGTATACATACGGGGACTGAACCCAGTAGACATCACGGATCCCTCCGACGGGTTTTTCTGGAAGATCTACAGGCACCGGTTCAGAGACTGGACCCGGTATGTCCCCAGCAGGCATCCCGGTTGCGGCGCGTGAAAGCGTGGATTTGTGCACAGCCGGCACAAACGCTGCCATCTTTGCCGGGGAGAACCCGAAGGCCGCTACGAGGACTGTAAACACCAGCGTTACAAGGGAAAGGGCTCCAAGGAGAATAGGGAGCATCAGCGGTAAATCGAGAAAGATTGCGGCATACCCAGTTAGGATTGCAACGATACTGGTGGAAAGGATCAGCGCATCCCCCCGTCCTGTTCGGTTTCCCATTGACATTGGCACTGCAAGAAGGTGTGCTGGGAGATCATGGAACGTTAAATGGGGACGAGCAGTTTCTGTTCCCACATCCAGAATGGAAGAAATATCTCCATCCGTAAGTGAGGGAGGGAAAAACCGGGCCCGGACCACTGCAACAAAGAAGATCAGTGCTACAACAGAGATGACGGACAGAACACCCATCTGGATAATGGGCATATCGATGAAAAGCACAACCACACCCGTTCCAAAAGCGACCAGCCCAACAGAAAAAAGTAGGACATACCCCTTTACCGTGTGGCTGGCAAGAACGGCAATGAGTTTGCGGTAGTTTTTTTTGAAACTACTATAAAAATGCGATTTTCCTTTTTGGGGATATGATATAGGAGGGAATAAGGAAGGGGTTGTTGTGGGTTCTACGACACTCGCAGTTTTTTTTGGCCAAGAAAATAATGACGTAATACAACTAAGTACAGCGATGATTCCTATTATGGTCTGAAGCAAACCCCATATCATGACAACCCTTGCATATTTTGAGTGAAATCACAGGCAAGATCGAAATGCACCGGCCTTTCTTATTAACGGATTGAAGATCCTGAAGCCTCTTTTTAACCATTAATTCCTTAGTTAGTGCAAAAATCCCTGTGGTTTTTCAAACGGATTTTGGTTATATATTATATTTTACTTCTATTGTTAATAAACCTTTTAGGGTTAACAGAAAGCGACTGATGGTTCTGTCAAGTTGTCGGGAGGTGATATATCTCTTCTCGACGTAAATTGAATTATATCTCCCGCAGACTTGACAGAACCTCCCAGCGAACGCCAGCGAGCGCGAGCAATTACCCACCGTTTGTTCTTGTCGATCCGTCCGGTTGATCCGGTTTCCCGGTTTTTTTCATGAAATTTTTTAATCCCCGTGATATTTTCAGTCTTTTCAGGCTTCCCGTCCAAAAACCCGTGCAGTTCTTTTTATACAGATAAAAGGAAAAGAAAAATTACAACATTTTCTGAGCAAAAAATCCGGATCTGGGTGCCGGGATCCGGGCCGGATTCGGATCACCGGACGGCCGGATCAAAACCAATATTGCCCGACACGAATTTTTACATTGGAGGAATTTTTTGGGGTTCCGGCTGAAATTCGGGGCCGGATTCTGTACCTGGCCGTATCATAAAAGATAATAATCGACACGACAAATTCGGAAAAACGTGAGATAAGCGGAGGAGGAGAAATTATGGATTTAACATGCCCATCCCTGGTTATTGATAAGATTGTTGTAACCAATTTCAAGTCGTTCCTTGGAAAAAACGAAATTATTCTGGGGCATTCTCCTGAAAAATTTGTCAATATCATCGAAGGGCCATGTGGTTCAGGTAAAACAACTATCGTGGATGCAGTGCGATGGGCATGTATTCACGGTGATCAGGAGACTTCAACACAGGATCTATCCCTCATAAACTATCAGTTGTTAAAATCTTTAAAGAACCATCAGAAAGTAGAAGTTTCCGTTCAGGTTTTCCTCACTGAAGAGAATTCAGATTCAAAATTGAAGATTGAGAGAACGTGCGAATATTCGTTTTTTAATGAAGATCTTTCGCTAGTATCAGACGTGCGCGCGGTAAAAGAATTAAAAAATTCCCGATGGATTGATGTTGACTATGAAATTCCCGGTGGATCATATCTCCTATCCTTTTGGAATGGTGACCAGAATCCAATAAATCTGATAGAAAGTATAGTCCCGTCTCTGTCTAAAATTTCAAACCTTTCAAACGAGAGAATAAAGGAAATTGTTTCATCGGCCGTGTTACAAGGAATAAAGAAAATTTACCCATTCTTTAAAATTACGGTAGATTTCGATGATAATGAGATTCTTCACGTGAATTACCGCAATCGCAATTTTTTATCAACTATGCCGAGCACAGGTCTGACTGTACTTTGGCTATCACTTATGGCAGCAGTTAGGGAATCTACAAACTGTCATCTTCCGCTCATCCTGGATAGTGCATTTTCTCGTCTCGATATGAGGCACAGAACCATTTTCATAAACTACTTTATGGACACAATTCGTGGTGGGCAGCTAATCTGCTTCGGCTCTGAACGGGAATTCGAGCCTGTGATGGATAATCTAAAACCCATCACAAATCGCCATTATCATTTGGGAAATTAACAAAGATAATCGGACTATAGTGTGGGGAAATGTCTCTAAAAACTATTTTTTACTGCATTTTATTTACTAACAAGTGTTAGATATTTTTAAAAAAATCAGTATGTCCTGCCAACGAGGGTTGCCTTGCCTGGCTTTCCGCAGATGATACATGGTCCTTCCGTGGCAACGATATAGTCCGATCGGACTTCGGTTCCGAGCAGGCTCGAGTTTGCCTGCTCTTCGATAGCATCCCCACATCCCCGTTCCCGGCACCAGTGGACGACAGCCACGTTCTCTTCGTTGAGGGCAGAATTCAGTTCATCGATCGAATCAGCGGTATTGAGATGTAATTTTGTGTTCTCTTCCGCCTTAACCCGGATCGCGTCCGTGATTTCGCCGAGTACTCGCGAGACGTCATCAGATGCCGTTGCAAGGGAAATTGTGGTTTTTCCGCCGCTTCGTTTGACTGCCATCGCCTTTCCGGCGTCGAGATCCCGTGGCCCCAGTTCGAGCCGGAGCGGGACACCCCGGAGTTCCCACCAGTAATATTTTGCACCGGGCCGCATATCCCGGGCATCAAGTCTTACCCGGAAGCCGGTGGTTTCCAGTTCCATTTTGAGTTTTTCTGCGGCAAGAATCACGTCATCGTGACGATTCCCAATGGTGATTGGTACAATCACTACCTGAAGTGTGGCGATTACCGGTGGAAGGATCAGGCCCTTATCATCGCCATGAACGGAGATCAGCGCTGCGATACAGCGTTCCGAGATCCCGTAGCAGGTTTGGTACGCGACTTTCTGCTCCCCGTTTTTGTCCTCAAACAAGATCGAGAATGTGCGGGAGAAGTGGTCGCCGAGATGGTGGACGGTCCCGATCTGGAGGGTTTTACCATTGGGCATGATAGTATCCACCGCGATCGTATAGTCCGCTCCGGGGAATTTGTCCCAATCGGGGCGTTTCGATATAATGATTGGAATGCAGAGGCTCTGGTAAAACTCGCGGGTGAGTGCGATCTCGGACTCCACCTGTGTTTCCGCCTCGTCCCAGGTCGCATGAACGGTATGTGATTCCATGAACGAAGTGATCTCGCGGGCACGGATCATCGGGCGGGTCTGCTTGGTCTCATACCGGAAGGTGTTTACCACCTGATAGATCTTTATCGGAAGATCTGCATGAGAACGTACCCAGAGGGCAAACATCGGGTAGATTGCCGTCTCACTCGTGGGCCTGAGGGCCAGTTTTACCTCGAGGGGTGTTATGCCGCCGTGAGTCACCCAGTAGACCTCGTTCTCGAAGCCCTTGATGTGCTCTGCCTCCTTCATAAATTCCTGCTCCGGAATAAGCAGGGGAAAAAGCGTCTCGTTGTGGTCCCGGTCAAGCAATTCGCGCAGGCACTGGTACACATATTTGCGTATGGCAAACCCGTACGGGAACCAGACATAGAGCCCTTTTACCGGGTAACGGACATCCATGATCTCCGCACGCCACAGAAGTTCGTTATACCATTCGGAAAAATCCTGTTTTTTTGGCAGGGCACCTGCTTCCTCGTCCATAAAAACCTCTTAGGCCACTATTTGTATGATTGCCGGCGTAATAAAAGCCTCGACCACTGCGGCAACGGCGATAAGGGGCAATACGTAGAGGAGGAAGATCCGGGCAAACTGTCCTGCATCGTCAGCTGTATCAGCGGCCCCGTACCATTCAGCAATAAGTGATTGCGCCATAAGAAATCCAAGCGCAGCAGCGATGATAAATGCGGGAACCTCGAAGATCCCATGAGGAAGGATGGCAGCGGCGATAAAGATTGCCGAGTGACCGTGGCTGATGATCTCGGTGATTGCCCCGATCACAATCCCGTTCAGGCTCAATATTACCATCGTAAGGATGCCAAAGGAGGCCCCTCCCAGAAAGAGCATGATACAGGCTTCAAGATTGTTGGCAAAGAGCTTTACACACATATCAACAGGATTGCCAATGGTAATCTGGCCGGCGATCTCTTTCTGGAACATCACGAGCAGGTCATTTCCTATGGTCGGGTCGCGTGCGGTCCCGATCCATCCCACGATCATGGCGACCATAAAAAGAAGGATCGTAACCGTGATGGCATTCCCAAGTGAAGAACGTTCCACGTTGGGTGGCGCATGGGGGTCAGACATAGAGGACCATCCGGATCATGTCCCGGATACCCGGGGCAAGGCCGACTACGATCATGGCGAGCAGTACCAGGTGCCAGAAAGCCGGGTTAGCCTCCTTGCGATAGAGCTGCATGATGTAAATGGCAGGGAAGAGGACGACGAGTTTGAGGGGGTACATGACAAACGCAGTACCCGTAATCTGAATCAGGTTTGAGCCGACCACGTGCTGTTCTATATAATGAACGGCCGGGTGGAAGGTGAGCCCGTAACTGGTGGCACTGGCATCCAGAAGCTGTCCGAAGATAAGCGCGATATAGAGTGGATCCCTTACATATTCCCATGAGAGAACAAATCTCATGCATGCCCAGACAAGCACTGTTGCCGTGATGGCCATGAGCAGAATCACCGCAAGGATGAAGAGATCGACATGGCTGTGGACCATGCCCCAGGAAATCAGAATAAGCAAGATGATAAATACCGCCATGCAACCGATAAAAGCGTAGAATGACAGGAAGTTTTTAACAAGCCCGTTTTTCTTCAGGGTGCCCCCGATAAAGATCATCCCGAGCGTAAAGAAAAACAGCACAAAATAGATCGGGGGGGTAACGATCAGGTACTGCCAGTCTCCCGTGACCATCCCGGCATCCTGGATCACCCGGAGCACGCCTCCGAGCACCACGTACGGCAGAGTGGCAAGAATAAACGAGGAATCAAGTTGTATGCCATGCTCTGAAAGCCAGGCAGAATTCGAGAACCACCGGTACAATAAATACACACCGATGATGAGGATAATCGCGTAGGTGAGCGTTTCGACAATATTGTAGGGCTCGCCGTACTTGACGGGATCGATGTAGTATTTGTATATGAAATCACTAATCATTCATAATCCGGATGAGCCCAGATACTATAAAATTACTTAAAGAGAAGGTCTTTGACAAGTCCAAGTGGATGCAGTTACCCCGGGATGTGGTGATTGGCCACGACGTCCTTAACCAGATCACCCCGGTCTGCGAAGATCTCAAACTGGGCAGATCTGCCCTCCTGATCTCAGGAAAGAGTACCATGGAACGGGCAGGAAAAACCGTCGGGGATTTGCTCTCCAAAACAGGTACCGTGAAGATTTTTATTGCAGAAGAGATCAGCCCAAAGGTTATCAGGCAGGCAGAGCAGGAGGCACAGGACATGGACTTTGTGATCGGTGTTGGGGGTGGTCGGGTGATCGATACGGCAAAGATCGTGTCGTATAACCTCGACCGGCAGTTTGTCTCGATTCCGACAGCGGCATCCCATGATGGCATCGCTTCTGCCCGGGCATCGGTACCCACTGGGGAGGGCAATGTCTCCCTAGAGGCTCATCCACCTCTTGCCATTATTGCGGATACCGGTATTATTGCGTCCGCCCCGCACCGGCTCTTGGCGGCCGGCTGTGCGGATGTTATCTCCAATTATACAGCCATCCTTGACTGGGAGATGGCTCACCGGATCAAGGGTGAGCCGATGAGCGAATACGCAGTTGCACTCTCTAAAATGACTGCGGAAATCCTGGTCAAAAATGCTGATCTCATAAAACCTCACCAGGAGCAATCGGCATGGTTTGTTACAAAAGCACTCGTATCGAGCGGGGTAGCGATGAGCATAGCGGGATCGTCACGACCTGCAAGTGGCGGGGAGCATAAGTTCTCCCACGCTCTCGACCGGCTTGCCCCAGGAAAGGCCCTGCACGGGGAGAGCTGCGGGATCGGGACAATTATCTCGATGTACCTCCATGGCGGCGACTGGCGGGGGATCCGTGAGTCGCTCAGGATGATTGGCGCTCCGGTGACACCTGCGGATCTTGGCATCGCCGATGAGGTTGCCGTCGAAGCACTCCTCATGGCAAAGACTATCCGCCCGGAACGCTTTACAATCTTTGATATGGGCATCACCAAAGAATCAGCAGAGAAACTGGTGCAGATGCTGTATTCAGAGTAAACCGGCGTAAAAAGGTAAAAATGCAGGAATTTTGCCATGGCTGAGACAAAAACCAAAGTGACGATTGTGGGAACGGTGCTGGCAAAACCCGGCGTCGAGTTCATCTACGAGGGAGAGTCCCCGGAGTGCGGGACCTGCAAGGTCAAAAAGGCGTGCAACAACCTCAATAAGGGTCATCGGTACCGGATCGTCACGGTCAGGAGCACCCATCATGAATGTGCGGTTCATTTCAATGGTGCGACCGCTGTTGAGGTGATGGACGCCCCGGTGACCATGCTTATCAGCGCTGACATGGCGATTGTCAACTCGAGAATAAAAATAGAGTTTTCCTGCAACAAAGCGGATTGCAAAAGCTACCCGCTCTGCAGACCGGATGGCATGGTGGAAGGCGAAAAATATGTTATTGCCGAAGTGCTGGGCAACGCGTCCGATATATGCGGTAAAGGCCGGGCGCTCAAGCTGGTTGAGATAAAACCTATATAAACAATCTTCAAATATCCTCAATAATGTGGTGTTTCATTCCTGCCATCCTGCCGTTCCTGCCAGAGTGCATCCGCTGCTAGTACGATGCCGGTATATCCCTCCAGTGTGAATCTCCACCGTTCTGGCACTGCTTCGATCCCCCAGCACGCACCGGCGAGCGCACCGCAGCTTGCGCCGACCGTGTCAGCATCCCCTCCCAGATTTATTGCGGAGAGCACGGCGTTCTCGAATGTATGAGCGTTCATAAAACACGAGAGTGCCGCATGCGAACAGAGCACTGCATCAAGTGAAGGTTCGGGCCAGTACTTCCTGTAACTCCCGAGTTTATACAGCACTTCGACATTCCTGCACCGCGAACGGGCGTGAACAAACGCTTGGTTCCGGGAAACCCCCCGGCACATGTCACTTACCATCATGTTGAGCCACGCGGAGCAGTGGGCGGCGACCGGATCATGATGAGTGAGTTGGGAACAGAAAATACTTATCTCATACACCTGATCTGCGGGGTAAAAGATCCCGAGGGGAAATCCCCTCATCACGCTCCCGTTGCTCCGGCTCCCGTGGTTGCGCCTGTGCACGAGCCATGCGGCACGCTGCGGCGGGGTGCCGGAACGCACGAGATTAAAGAATGCAGAAGAGGTTGGGCCGTACCATTCCGGACGCTTTTTGTACCCGACGAGCAGACGCTGAATAAGGTCTGACGGGTCAAATCCCCTGCATACAAGAAGCGATTCAGCGACCGCAAGTGCCTGCAGGGTGTCGTCCGTGTACTGGCCGGACTTCCGGAAATGGCGCCCGCCGGGCTGCATATTTGTTACCCACGCTTCAGAATGGGGAGATCCTTCCAAAGGCGCACCCAACGCGTCCCCAATTGCGAGTCCCGCAAGTAATCCCCTTGGGTGAATGTATTCTCTTATAAATTTCACCAATAAGGTATATCTGTCGTACAGAAAAATTAACTTTTCAGAGAGAAGGCGATAGTGTGCAAAAGGAAGAGTTACTGCATCTGCATATGCTGATGGTACACATCAGGAAGTATTACGAGAACACAACGAATGAGGAAATTGCAACCGAACGCTATGATAATCTCGAGATATCGCCGGTTCATATTCATAAGGATAAAAAAGCCCATAAGGATGCTCTTCTCACACTGGGCGAAGAGGTAGTGGCCCATATAAACGGACACCACCATGTGAATGTAGTGAACTATTCTCCTGAGACTGCAACAGCATCGACTCAACAGATCGCAGTCGAACATTAAATGTCATGGATGAGGCGCTGGCATTACGGGAGATAATCTCCCGCATCCTCTCCCTGCAACTCGGTGACAGCGGGATCGTTGCCGTAAAAATTGACATCTGCCGGAAATACCGGCTTAGTGCAGTTCCCAAGAATTCTGCGATCCTTGCCGCCGCGACTCCGGAGGAGCGGGAGGCCCTGCGCCGGGTCCTGCTTGTCAAGCCAACCCGAACCCTCTCGGGAGTCGCACCGGTTGCGGTGATGACCTCGCCGTACCCTTGCCCCCACGGCAAATGCTTACCCTGCCCTGGCGGACCGGCCCATCCGTTTGGTTCGCCGCAGAGCTACACCGGCGAGGAACCGGCGGCAAAACGGGCTCGTGAGCACAATTATGATCCCTTTGCTCAGGTTCATGCCCGGCTCAGTCAGTTCGAGGCACTTGGCCACCGAGTTGAGAAGATTGAGCTTATTGTAATGGGCGGAACGATGACTGCCCGTCCCGTTGAGTACCAGAATGAGTTCGTCTCCCGGTGCATAGAAGCGATGAATATGTATCCCGGGGACGTGCCGTCGGCAGCAATACCTTCTGTTACATCGGTCGGGGCGGCAAACGAGAGTGCCGATGTCCGGTGCGTTGCTATCACATTCGAGACGCGCCCGGACTGGTGTAAAAAAGAGCATATCAACCGGATGCTCGATCTCGGGGTTACCAAAGTGGAGCTTGGCGTCCAGCACGTGGACGACGCGATCCTTGATTTCAACCGCCGGGGCTGCACCGTGGCCGATACCGTCGAGGCAAATCGTCTCCTGCGTGATGCCGGGATCAAGGTCGGATTCCATATAATGCCCAACCTGCCGTATTCGACAATTGCAGCAGACAAGGAGATGTTCGAGACGATCTTCTCCGATCGCCGGTTCAAGCCGGACTTTCTGAAGATCTACCCGACGCTTGTCACTCCCGGTTCTGAGATTGAGGAACTCTGGGAACTCAAAAGGTATGCCCCGTATAATGAGGATCAGCTTATCGATCTTATCGCGTATGCAAAAATGCTCATCCCGGAGTACACGCGGCTCTCGCGGGTGCAGCGCGATATCCCGGCAAAACTGATCGTAGCCGGGTCCCGGCACTCCAATTTCCGGCAGCTGGCCCAGAACCGCCTTGCCGCGCAGGGCCGGCACTGCCGTTGTATCCGGTGCCGAGAGATCGGGAGGCTCCCCTCTGATGTGGAACCTGAAATAAGGGTGACCCGGTATGAGTGCTGTGGTGGCACGGAACATTTCATCTCGGTGGTATCTGGGGACTCCCTGATCGGATTTGCCCGGCTCCGGTTCCCCTCATGTGAGTTCCGCCCCGAGCTCCATGGTGCCGCGCTCGTACGCGAGCTCCATGTCTATGGGAGTCTCGTCCCGGTGGGTCTCGAGGCGGCAGAGGTAGAGGAGTGGCAGCACCGGAATTTCGGGAGGCTGCTTCTTTCCCGTGCTGAGGAGATCGCAAAAACGGCAGGATATGTGCGCGTGGCGATCATGAGTGGTATCGGTGTCAGGCCCTATTACCGGAGACAGGGATATGAGAGGCGAGGGCCTTATATGGTAAAGGAGATGCCATGAACCCGGCAACTACAGAATTTGTGCGGCAGCGGTTCACCGAGTATTACCGGAAGGCGATGCTGGTCTCTCCCTCTTCGCTTGCGCAGCGGGAATGGGGTTTTGTCCTCTTCAATTCTGGTTCAGCCGAGATGCGGATGCGCCGGCACATCGCATTTGCCGATCGTGTGGAGCTCTTCGATTATATCAAAAACCTTGTCCCCTCGCATCTTTATTATTCAAGCGCTTACTACGAGAAGCCGGATGCGCCCACCATGGGTGAAAAGGGCTGGTGCGGAGCCGATCTTATCTTCGATCTGGATGCGGATCATATCGTTAAAGGCCCCTACGACCAGATGCTTTCCCGGGTGAAGACCGAGACAGAAAAACTGCTGGCCATGCTCACCGATGAACTGGGGATCGATCCAAAGCAGATCGATCTGGTTTTTTCCGGCGGGCGGGGGTACCACGTGCACGTGAAGGATCTCGCCTTTCGCGGGTGGGGAAGTGCCGAGCGGCGGGAATTGGTCGATTACATCTGCGGGATCGGGCTCGATCCCACAGGTCCTGTTCGCAGGGGAGCCACCATCGTCCGGATGGCCCGCCCGGTTTCGCGAGGCGCTTATCGATTTCATTACATGGCTTGGTAGCCAGAGTGAGGAGGAGGCGATGGGTTATCTTACGTCACTTGAAGGTGTGGGGAAGGAGTCTTCGGCCGGGTTCTTAAAAAAACGCGATGCGATGATCAACGGACTCCGTGGGGAGTTCGATCCGACACTTCTCAAAGACAGGGTCATAAAAGCGGTCATGCACGAAACCGGGGGGGAATTCCGGAAGCGGTTGAACGAGAAGGCGGCTCTTGCTGATGAGCCGGTCACAACCGACATCAAGCGTCTGATCCGGATGCCGACGTCCCTTCACGGCGGCAGCGGGATGCGGGTGCAGCCGCTTGAGGTACGGGACCTTTTCGAATTTGATCCTCTCCTTGATGCAGTGGTCTTTTCGACTCGCGAGGTCAGGGTGGATGCGCGGTTCCCGATTACCATGCCGATGCTTGGAAGCACTTATCAGATCCAAAAAGGGATCTCTACAGTACCCTGAGGCCGTGGCGGTCTTCCTCTGCTGTCGCGGCATCGCGGAAATTGCCTGAAAAATTATTCCCCTTCGAGTGTCTGTCATGGGATTTGATGATCTGCGCAGCATCCTGCTATCAGAACGAGGAACCGGCAAACTGGTCCAGATATCACCGGATATCTTCGACCGCACCCACACGGAGATCGCCGCACTCTTAAAGAAGGTCTATGCGATTGAGGATCCGCTTTCCGATGAGGCACGGGCGCTTATAGAAGAAACGATAGCGATAAAAGAGACCATGCACGAACTCTTCTCTATCAGATCCCGCAAGATCCTTGCCCTCGCGATCATGCACGCGGAGGGCAATTACTATGACCGGGAGGAGGTGAAACGGATGCTCCCGGCAGAGCATGAGATGTTTGACCGGGTTGCGGCCGGCCTTGAAGAATGTCAGGGCATCCTGCTTAATAACGTAAAACAGCCTCTTGTGCCGCCACTTCCCGCAGTTCCTTATGGCGGTGAATCTGCAGAAGATGAAGGAGATATGGGATATGGAGTGGACCCTCCGGCAGCGGAATATGCGGAGCCACAATCTCCCGTTTCATCGTTCGTCCCCCCCTTCACCCCACCCTATATGCTCGTGCGGGTGCTCCAAGATATGGATTCGTTTATGGGCGTTGATGGAAGGATTTACTCCCTTGCAAAAGGGGATATCGTAACCCTTCCCAAACGGAATGCATCCGTGCTCTGCGACAGGAACATCGTTATTGGCATTACCCTCCCTTCCTGAAAATAACCGGGATTTTTCATAAAAATTCTCTGCACAATAATCCCTTGGGAGGCTGCCTTTATTTTGGTGTGGTATTTTCTGTCCTGATCCGGCGGGGAGATCCACACTATCCTAATCTTTTTAAGATCCTGACACCAAAACCTAAACACTCTTCGCCACGATAAAAATTGCAAAAAGGGATGACGGCAATATCTAGTACTGCCCGCGCACCCATATCTTAAATATGAACCTTAGTAAATAATACTAGGATTCCATATCCAGTACATTCGGTGAAAACAACATGAAGATGCCAGTGAAATTCAAAACATACTGTCCTTTTTGCAGAAGTCACCAGATCCATGAAGTGGAAAAGGTCAAGAAAAGCAAGTCAACCGGTCTCCACTGGATCGACCGCCAGAAGGCACGGAGAGGTAAAGTGGGCAACATGGGCAAGTTCTCAAAGGTCCCGGGTGGCGACAAGCCCACAAAAAAGATCAATGTCAGATACCGCTGTACAACGTGCGGGAAAGCCCACCTGAGGAAAGGTTACCGGGTTGCCAAATTTGAGTTGACGGAGTGAGAAACATGGTACGAGAAGCACGAGCAAACCGGAGCAGTTTTTTAAAAGTAAAGTGCCCGGATTGCGAAAATGAGCAGACCGTCTTTTCCAAGGCGAGCACCACAGTCAAATGTGTTGTTTGCGGACGCGATCTTGCGACCCCCGCGGGCGGAAAGGCGAACTTAAAGGCTGAGATAATCTCAGAATTCAAGTGAGCCTCACATGCCGGACAGAGAGTGGCCACAGGAATCGGAACTGGTAGTCTGTACCGTAGAAAATGTTAAGGATTTCGTCGCGTTCGTATCGCTTGACGAGTACGGTGGCAGGCAGGGGCTCATCCCCATCTCTGAAATCGCAACCGGCTGGATCAAGTATATCCGTGACCATATCCGGGAGGGCCAGAAGATCGTCTGCAAGGTCCTCAACGTTGACCGGAACCGTGGTCACATCGATCTTTCTTTAAAGGATGTCAACGAGCACCAGCGCCGCGAGAAGATCCGCGAATGGAAAAACGAGTCTAAAGCGCGCAAGTGGATCGGTTTTGTCGCAGAGAAATCCGGTGAACCCGCAACGGCTATTGAAAATGCAATTCTCGATAAATATGGCGAGTTATACGCGGTGTTTGAGGATATCGTCACCGACAGCGATGCAACGATCAAAAAACTAGCGCTCTCAAAAAAGGCAGGCGAAGCGCTGGTGCATATCGCCCACGAAAGCGTAAAGATCCCAAGAGTCGAAGTGACCGGCCAGCTGGTACTGATGTCTGCAGAGTCAGATGGTGTGATGGTCATACGAACTGCCTTAAAAAAGGCCAGCGAGGCAAAGACTACAGGTGCAGATATCGAGTCTGCTGTACCTGGGTGCGCCTATCTACCGGATCAAGGTAACTGCAGCTGATTACAAGAAAGCAGAAAAAGCGCTTGAGAAAGCAGCCAACGCCGCAATTGCAGTTCTTGAAAAAGCAGGTGGCGAAGGAAAACTCGTAAAAAAACCCAAGTCCGGGAAAAGTCAATGAGCGGGAGAATCCGTCGCTGCGGCGAAGACCATACCTATACTCTTTCTCGTACATGCCCCGTGTGTGGCAGACCGACAATGATTGTCCACCCGGCGCGTTTTTCGGTACAGGATCGTTTCGGTGCATACCGGAGGATGGCAAAGGAAGGAGCCGCAAAATGATCGATGACATCAGCATCCGGTACGAGGATACTTTTACGGATAAAAACCTCACAAACCCGGTCCTTATCGGGGGATTACCTGGTATCGGCCAAGTGGGAAAACTCGTTGCCGAATATATGATTCACATGCTGGGCGCAGAAAAAATCGGAGAGATCCACTCTATTTACCTGCCCCCGCAGGTCATTATAGAAAAAACTGGCATTGCCCGGTTGCCGCGAAACGAGATCTATCTTTACCGGACAAAGGACCGGCACGTTATTTTCCTTGTTGGTGATTTCCAGAGCATCTCAAACGAGGGGCACTACCTCCTGGCAGATGCGTATCTCGATATCGCTGTGGAACTGGGGGTAAAACGCATTTATACCCTAGGGGGGTTCGGTGTCGGGCATTTGGTCAACGCACCCCGGGTACTTGGCGCCACAAACCGTGGGGATCTTAAAGCGGAGATCGAGGTGGCGGGCGTGACGTTTGACCGTGATGAACCGGGCGGAGGAATCGTGGGTGCTGCAGGTCTCCTCCTCGGGATGGGTGGCATGCGGGGAATCGATGCAGTCTGCCTGATGGGCGAGACAAGCGGTTACCTTGTCGACCCGATGAGCGCGGCCAGTGTCCTTGCCGTTCTATCGAAACTTATCGCGGTGCCGGTTGATCCCACCCAGCTTAATGCCCGCGCGACCGAGATGGAGAAAGTCGTGCAGAGTCTCCTTGAAAGCGAGAAGATGCAGCGCGATGAAGAGCTGAGTTATATCGGTTGACGATCCTTTATTTTTGATCTTTCCTTCATGGTTACAGGGAAATCATCCCTCACGCATACGTATCTTTTTAATTTTTTCTGGTATGCACAGTATTTTGGATTTCTGCATGTGAGCGTATCCCGTTTCGCTTCGGGTCCGTGATGATACAAATCCGTTTGTTTTATAAACCTACGCCCTCCTGAGTATATATTACGCAAATACAAATGCGCTGGTAACCTGTATGCTTTCCGTGATGGTTGTTGACGATGATCCGGCGATTCTAGAGGTAACACAGCTGATGCTTGAGCGATCTCACGAGATCTCCGTCAAACTGGTCAGTTCTTCCCGGGAAGCGCTCGAGATACTCCAGAAAAGCAGTTTCGATGCTATAGTTCTTGATGATGATCTGCCGGATATCAATGGTATTGAATTTTTAAAGATCATACGGGGGAAAGGCGATGTAACCCCGGTGATTATTTTCACTGGTGTCGGCCGGGAACAGGCTGCGATCGACGCGCTCAATAATGGTGCCAATTTCTTCTTAAAAAAAAGCGAAAATACGGAGATGTCGTTTGTTGAACTACAACGGATGATCCGCCACGCAGTCGACCAACGGTTCATGGGAAAAGCGAATGGCTTATCCCTGAAGATCGTTTTTGACCTGATCAACTTCTCCCTTGACGCCGAGTTTGCCATAGATCGTGACGGAAAAGTGCTTGCGTGGAACACGGCCATGGAGCAACTGACAGGTGTTTCTTCGCAAGCATTACTCGATAAAGGAAACTTCGCTTATGCTGAACCCTTTTTTGGCAAACGCCAGAAAATGCTTATCGATATGGTGTTCACCTCAGACGATTCCCTAAGGAAAGCCCGGTATATGGTCATCAGCAAAGAAAAGAATGGGCCGGTAGTTGCCGTCACCCGGGCAAGGAAAGCGGACGGGACGGAGTGGACGCTCTGGATGAAGGCGCTGCCCGTCTTTGATAACCATCATGACTTTATTGCGGCTGCATGTATCGTCCGGGATGTTACCTCTACATTTAAGGATGTCAGTATTGGGGAAGAAGAATCGGCCGGGGTTGTGCCCCCTTCTTCAGCAGCGCCCGGTAAAGTGGCTTCTTCAGCGGACGGCGGTTCGATTGACAGGATCCGTGGCAAGGCAACTGCGCTGTACAAGGAAGGCGTGAACCTCTACGCCCGTAACCTCAATTACCGGGGGGCAATTGCGGCGTTCGACAGGGCACTTGAGATCGATGAAAAACTCCCCCATGTCTGGAATGACCGGGGCATCTGTAGCCGGACGCTGGGAGACTATGATGAGGCACTCAAGTCTTTTCTGCGGGCAGTGGAACTCGCGCCGGGTAATGTTGAGATACTCTATGAGCTCGGTGAGACCCTCGAACAGATAGGTGTCATGCAGATGAACAACAAATACCTCGAGGCAGCGGTCGAGACATTCAAGATGGTGGTCAACATCCTGCCCAACAACAAGGATTCCTGGAACCATATCGGTGTCTGTTTTAAGGAACTGGGGAGATCCGAGGAATCAAAATTTTATTTTGACCGGGCCCGGGATATCAAACTCTTGAAGAAAGATTCACCCATTCCCAGAAAACGCAACGAGTATCTGTGAGAGTACAGATATGCCGGGGGATACCCCTTTTACGGTGATTCCGAGCGCTCTCATGCCATTATAACCTTCTAAAGTGCAATTAGGAAAGCAATCATGCTTGCAAATGCCGATTTGCATATCCACTCGCCATTTTCAATGGCCGTATCACGCGCGATGCGCCCGGAAAAACTTCTCACCACATGTGCGATAAAGGGCCTTCACATTCTTGGCACAGGTGACGCCCTGCATCCTGTCTGGCAAAGAGAATGGAAACCGTTCTTAGTAAACAAAGAGGGTATCTGTGTTATCCCGACCTGCGAGGTTGAGGATGAGCACCGGGTCCACCATTTAATCCTTGCTGAGGATTTCGGACAATTCGATCAGCTCCGCGATCTCCTTGCACCAAAGAGCAAAAGTATCAGCACGAACGGGCGCCCGCACGTATACCTCTCCGGGCAGACGATCGCAGAATGGGCGCATGATACCGGAGCACTGATCGGCCCAGCCCATGCGTTTACACCATGGACCGCACTCTATGCATATCATGATTCGGTCGCTGGTTGTTATGGCAGCGAACCGGTTGATTTCTTTGAACTGGGGCTCTCGGCAGACAGCTCTTATGGCGCGGGTATCCCGGATCTTTCCGGCGTTCCCTTCCTCTCAAATTCGGATGCCCACAGCCCGCAGCCGGAGAAGATCGGCCGCGAGTTCAACCGGATCCGTGTAGACGGTAATCTCTCCGCACGGGCCTTGCTAGATTGCATCAAGGCCGGCAGCATTACAATGAATGCCGGCTTTTTCCCGGAAGAAGGAAAATACAACCGTACCGCTTGCGTCCACTGTTTCACTCATTATTCTCCAGAAGAGGCGCGGCAGCATAACTGGCGTTGTCCTGCTGATGGAGGCCTGATCAAGAAGGGCGTATTTGATCGCGCCCGGGAACTTTCATGTGGCACACCCGGGTTGCGCCCGCCTTATCTCCACATCGTCCCGCTCGGACAGATCATCCAGACTATTGAAGGGACTTCGTCACCCAGTACCAAAAAATGCCGGGCGATCTACGATGCGTTCATTGCAGCGTTTGGAAACGAGATCGATGTACTTGTCACGAGTCCGGTGCCAGAGATCCGGGCGGTCCATCCAAAGGTTGCCGATGCCATCGCTGCTTTGAGAGAAAACCGCGTGATCCTTCATCCCGGCGGTGGCGGGAAGTACGGTACAGTTCTCGCTTGTCTGAACGATATTTCAGAAAGCGAATCCTGCATATGGTGTCGGTCAAAAAAAATGGCCGGGGAAAAAAGTGGAGTATAGTTACATATCGAAGTAAAGGTGGAACTCCCATGGGTGGGGGCGGAGACGGATAGCGTCGATCTCTGCCCGTTTATATTCGATCCAGACGTCGATGACGTCCTGGGTGAAGACTCCTCCTTCGAGCAGGAACTTGTGGTCTGCTTCCAATGCGTCGATTGCCTGTTCGAGTGAACCGGGGACAGTTGGGAGCTTCTTTGCTGCCTTGTCTTTGAGCTCGTAGGTATTTCCCTCGAATGGCTGGCCTGGATCGATCTTCTTCTTAACGCCATCGATACCTGCCATGAGCAGGGCTGAGAACGAGAGATATGGGTTGCACATCGGGTCCGGAGGCCGGAACTCGATCCGTTTCGTTTTAGGGTTCTCCGAATACATGGGGATTCGGACTGCGGCGGACCGGTTCCTCAGGGAGTATACAAGGTTTACCGGTGCTTCATATCCTGGAACAAGCCGCTTGTACGAATTGGTCGATGGGGCGCAGAATGCCATGAGCGCGTTGGCATGCTTGAGGAGACCCCCGATGTAATACTTCGCGGTCTGGCTGATCATCCCGTAGCCTTTGGCATCGAAGAACAGGTTCTTACCATTCTTCCAGATCGACTGGTGGGTGTGCATACCGGAACCATTGTCCCCGAAGAGTGGCTTAGGCATGAACGTTGCGACCATACCGAATTCCCGTGCCATGTTCTTGACAATATATTTGTACATCATGCAGTTGTCCGCCATTTTGACCAGGGGACTGTATCGCATGTCGATCTCATTCTGGCCTGCGGTTGCCACTTCATGGTGGTGTACTTCGACCGGAATTCCTGTTTCAATCATCCTGTTGATGATGTGACTCCTCACATCCTGGAGCGAGTCATGTGGCGGTACCGGGAAATAGCCTTCTTTGTGGCGGGGTTTGTACCCGAGATTGGGTTGTTCGTCGCGCCCGGAGTTCCAGATGCCTTCTACTGAATCTACTGAATAGAATCCCTGGTTGATGGTCTGGGAATACCTGACATCATCGAAAAGGAAAAACTCGTACTCCGGCCCCCAGAAACTTTCGTCCGCAATGCCGGTGGATTTGAGGTACTGCTCTGCCTTCTGGGCAATGAACCTCGGATCTCTCGTGTACGCTTCTTTGGTTACCGGATCAAAAACGTTGCAGATGATCGAGAGCGTGGGTACTTCGCACACCGGGTCAGTAACTGCCGTGGAAGCGTCCAGGTACAGAACCATATCCGACTCCTGGATCTTCTGAAACCCCCGGATGGATGAACCGTCAAACCCGATTCCTTCGGCCCAGATACCGTCGTCCGGCTGGGAATCTTTGACCAGCTCTGGGGCAGGGATGGAGAAATGCTGCCATAGGCCCGGCAAGTCATTAAATTTGAAGTCAACGATCTGAATATTCTTCTTTTTTATAAGAGTGTTGACCGAGACAATCTGCTCTTTTGTCACGCTCGTCATCGTGGTGCTCTTGATCTTTGAAACCATTTAGTCACCTTTTCCTACCTGACAGGCACTTTCAAGTACTCCTGAAGATCTGGGAAACTGCTATGGACCCTATCGAATACCTGCAGGCAATAGGAAAATTATTTCCTAGTTATAGTATTTAAAAGATACTTCTTAATATGGAGACCGAGGGGGGGAAAGTGAAAACTTGCTAATATGACAGAAAGTACAGAAGTCCATAAGAGATTGGGGGGGCTCTTTGATGTCGGCAGACAAAAAAGCGCCCCAAAAGAAGTACTCTTCTATCAACTATAATAAATAAACATATTACGTTATTGTTTTGCCGCCCGAAAAACCAAAGGAAGAATCAGAATAGTCCATTCGCCGAATGCGGGTCTGGTCCGGTTTTATCCGGCCAAACCGGTGTGAACTGCCCATATCCATCCGTAAAGATTAATGAAACCGGCCTCCAATATATTCTCCAGAATGCTTAACGTACACAGGGATATCTGCGGGTATTGCGGATGCTGTGTGTCAGTCTGCCCCGAAGGTGCACTTGAACTGATCGACGCATACCTTTCTGTTGAAGAGAACTGTACGAGCTGCGGTATCTGCGCCAAGGTCTGTCCGCTTGGTGCGCTGGAGGTCGTGCATGAAAAGTAAATATGATGTGCTGATCATCGGCGGCGGTCCGGCCGGTGCCCTCGCTGCCCGGACAGCTGCAGAAAAAGGGCTTTCTGCCTGTCTGGTGGAGAAGCGTCCCGCGATTGGTGCCCCCGTCCGCTGTGCGGAAGGTATCGGCAAGGAAGCTCTTGCCGAATTTATTGATCCCGATCCCCGCTGGATCTCAGCTGAGATGACCAGCGCGGGCATCGTGGCCCCCGATGGCTTTGAGATGACACTAGAATCTTCCATGGCCGGGGGAAAGGTCGGCTATATCCTCGACCGCAAGGTGTTTGACCGTGTACTGGTCTGGCAGGCTGCAGACGCCGGGGCGGACGTTTTTGTCAAGACCCGTGCATCCGCGCCGGTGATGCAGGACGGGAGGATCAAAGGTGCCCAGCTCGAGTACTGTGGCAATGTCACAAAAGTCATGTCCGATGTGGTGATTGCGGCGGATGGTGTCGAGTCAAAGTTCGGTAAATGGTGCGGAATTGATACAACCGTGCCGGTCCGGGAGATCATGAGTTCAGTGCAGTACGTCATGACCGATATCGACATCAACCCGGATGCAACTATCTTCTATCTCGGCAATGAAGTCGCTCCCGAAGGGTATCTCTGGGTCTTTCCCAAGGGGAAACGCGCGGCAAATGTCGGTATCGGAATCTCCGGCAGGAAGAGCGGCAAGGGGCACCGGGCAAAGGATTATCTGGACCGGTTTGTGAAAAGGAAATTCCCGCATGGCAAAACGATTGAATGTATTGTCGGGGGGGTCTCGGTCTGCCGCCCGCTGGGCTGCACGGTTGCAGATCACCTGATGCTTGTCGGTGATGCGGCGCGGGTGGTCGATCCGCTCACGGGTGGCGGCATCTATAACGCAATGTATACCGGCAGGCTTGCGGCACAAATTGCAACAGACTGCATCGCAAAGGGGGATCTCTCAAAGAAAGCGCTGATGGCATACGATAAAGAATGGCGCGCTTCGAAGATGGGCAAAGGAATCGAGCGTAACTATCACATCAAGGAATATTTAATCAAGCAGCCTGATGAGAAACTCAACGCCATAATTCACTCGGTCTCGAAGCTGGACTTGAAAGAGTTTTCCACCCTCACATTAATAAAAGAGTTATTGAAAGTCAATCCGAAACTTCTTGTGGAACTAGGGGCGCTGGCCGCTTCAATCCGGTGATTTTTTCAATTGTTTGTTGAGGAGCCGCAGGAAGTCACCTCCTGCCTTTTTTTTGGTAAAGACCGTGAATATATCGCCCGGCTGTATCCGCACGTTTCCGCTGGGGATAATCAATGTGCCTCCTATCCTTCGTATGGCAATAAAGACAAAGTTCTTGGCCTTGAGCTCGCGGATCTCGTAGCCGATAATAGGGGGGCATTTACTTCTGTCACAATTTCAAAGATACTACCCCCAGGTATCGAAACAATCTTCTGGAGCTTTGGTTTTTTGGTCCCGTAATAGAGACACGCGAGGCCATGAGATCGTCCGGATTCTCGCTAATCCTGACGCTGACCCTCATTGAAAAATTCTGAGTGGGCGGTCTGGCTGATGATCGCGACCACGTTTGGCACGTGGAAACGTTTTGCGAGCCAGCAGGTCATGAGGTTGACCGCGTCATCGCTTGTCGTGGCCACAAACGCATCGGTCCGATCGATGCCTGCCTCTTCAAGTGTGGATTTGTCGGTGGCGTTGCCGGTAATTGCAAGGATGTTGTAGTGCTCAAAAATTTCACTGCACCGGGACTCATCCTAGTCGATGCCAACAACATTGTTGCCGTTTTCGACCGCCTGCCTTACAAGGCTTCGTCCTATGCCGCCAGACCCCCACGATTATAATATACATAACTACCGGTTACCATCATCGCCATTGAAATAATTTGGGCATAAATCTGTATCCTGTGATCTGCGGGGTCGACGAAGCCGGGAAAGGGTCGGTGCTGGGGCCGATGGTGGTCGCTGCGGTAGGGGTACAATCCGCTGATATCTTTTCAGATCTCGGTCTGAAGGATTCAAAGCAGCTTACGCCAAAAGAACGTGAACGACTTTTTGTTCTCATAAAAAAACGATGCTGGGTTACAACGGTTGTGATCCCTGCAGAGGAGATTGATGCCATCCGGCGGGAGATGACAATGAATGCCTGTGTCGCGAGGGCCCACGCACAGGTTATCAGGAAACTTGCCCCCGATACCGCTTACGTTGACGCGTGCGATGTCAACCCGCTCCGGTACGCTGAAACCGTCAGGAGTCATCTTGCTCTCGCATGTGAGATTGTATCAGAGCACCACGCAGACATTACCTACCCGGTTGTCTCGGCTGCAAGCATCGTGGCGAAAGTTACCCGTGACCGGGAGATAACAAAACTCGCTAAAAAATTCGGGGAGATTGGCAGCGGGTATCCCTCGGATCCGATTACTATCGCGTATCTCTCTTCATATATCGACGAGCACCGGTTGCCCCCACCCATTGCCCGGAAGAGCTGGAAAACAGTGACCATGATGCTTACAGAAAAATCTCAGAGTAGTCTGTCTGCCTTTATCTAGACACGGGGTTTTGCAGTTCTACAATAATTCATTCCACCATTCCTTTATGTTGTTGTCTGGTCTATCAAGTACAGATGGACTGGATCCTCTTTCTGCTTGCCCTTGTGGCCATCTATGCCATCGCTGCGTATTATATTCGTTCGAAAAAACTCTGGGCCGATCATATTGTTTTTTACGGCCCGATCATGGCAATACGGAGTCGGCGGGTGGGATTTTTTGACCGCTTCGCCCGGTTCCACCGGTTTCTCCGGGTCTATGGCACATTTGGTGCCGTCATTGTCATTCTCGTCTCCGCCGCGATGGTGGGGGTGCTTCTGTTTTCCCTCTATCTCAATCTCATAAACCATCCGGAACCAACCGCGGTTAATGATATCAGGAACATCCTTGCAATTCCCGGAGTGAACCAGTTCATTCCGTTTACCGTTGCGGTATGGTTTGCATTCGTTTTCACACTTGTTATCCATGAATTTGGCCACGCATTCCTCGCACGGGTGGAGAACCTGAAAGTCAGTTTTATCGGGGTCCTCGTATGTGTCATACCGATCGGTGCTTTTGTCGAACCAGATGAGGCGGAATTTGAGAAGTTGCAGGGATTGCCGAAGATCCGTATGCTTGGGGCTGGTATCACCAACAATATTGTGGCCGGTTTCGCGTGTTTTTTCCTGCTTATCCTGCTCCTTGGATTCGCGGTCCCCCTCCAGACCCCCCTGATCAATTCCGTGTACAGGGATTACCCTGCTGACCGGGCGGGGATCGTGCCGGATTCGGTTGTCACCAGCATCAACGGGATCCAAGTGACCTCGCAGACCGAAGTCGCGACGATCCTTAATACCACGCGACCCGGGGACCAAGTGGTGATCGTGACAGAGAAAGATGGCATTGCGTCCACCCACACGCTTACCTTAAGTTCGTGGCCGCAGAACATGAGCTCGAAGCAGAGCGGGTTTATGGGAGTGACGTACTATGATGCATATGGGATCAAGCAGATCCTTGCAAGCCCGCTCGGGTTTTTTATCATGCTCGCGATCCCGGTCTATATCATCCTCGATCCGGTTGGGTGGGGGCAGTTTCTGATCCTGGTCAATGAATCGCCGGATGCCCTTGCCTGGAGCGTCCCGTTCCCGGGTTACTGGTTCGTCATCCAGCTCCTATTCTGGTGCGCCTGGTTCAATATTATGGTCGGCCTGTGTAACGCAATCCCGATGGTGCCGTTCGACGGCGGCCATATCTTCAAGGAAAGCGTCGACCGGTTGCTCGACCGGCGCGGGCTCATCAGGTATTCCGGGTGCGTGGTCGGGGTGGTCAGCTACGTTATGATCGTTGTCCTGATCTCTCTCTTCGTGCTGCCGTTGTTGTTGCATATGTGATGGCGCGGTGGGAACGAATTTCCCCCCCACGTTGGGTATTCATTCATTTCGATAGTCTATAGCCGGGAATTTCCATTCCGGTTAAAGACAGCCGATCCATCTGCTCTCATTCGATTTAGTAAATAATTTCACAGGCATGATACCCTGCGGAAAAATTTTCGGGATCATTCTTTGTGTGCCTGTGCGGAAAGTGTCACGGAGATATGCATCTCTTTAGGATGTCGTCCCCGAATGTTATGTAAAAGTGATATAATTGGTCTATTCACTAAAATACCTGTTTCAGTCTTTTTGGCATCTTTTAAAAATACATATCCAGGTCTCTCTTTCAGCGACCGATCGTCCCGGGAATCGATCTAAACCACCTCTCATTTTCCAAGGCTGCTGCAGGGCCGCTATAGTGCATTTTTTATCCCGATTAAACTGGTTATTTTCAAAAATATTAGGATTAATCCGATTTTTCCGCTGGTTTGGACACTGTTTCCTGTGGAACCTGAAAATCGGATCGGAAACCATTGATTCGGGGACCGGATTTATCATAGGGATTGCAGGTTATATTCCCTTTGTTTTTAAGAGCAGCTTGTGAATTTTCTGCTCTGTAGAAAACCTATTTTAAAAATTATGCGCCCCCTTTACGCCAGCCCTGCCCCGAGGGGGCGGGGGCGTATGCGATGCCTCCGTATAACCTGTGTCGGGATGCAGACATGAGTACAGATAATACAACACTGTCGCAACCGGGGGGGTGCCACAGCGGCGGGGTCGAAGGCAAGGATTGCCGTGGCCCCCCAAGAGCGTTCTTACAAAACCCATTTAGGATTTCTACAGAGCCGAATTTTCTATAGATCGTAACCCCATGGACGGATATTTCTCGCATTTTAACCAAAAATAAGTATTGTGATCCAGATTCCTCGGAAAAGAGGCTTGCCAGGATACTTTCACAACAAGTACGACAAACGAAACAGGGAAGCAGATTCTCTGGTATCAGAGGATTCAGGCTTTGGGCAGCAGTCCACCCATGAGATGGGATGGGCAGTATATATCCTCGCAAGGAGTTTAAACCCGGGCGTAGCTGATTCTTAAATAATGGCACCGGATCCTTCTACACGTGGATCCCGGCCACCAGTTTTGCGCGGGCATACTCGGCAGGGTCGACCCCTTTTGATTGGTGCACAACCGAGAGAAGCGGCACGGCTGCAATCTGGTTTCCCTGCACCCCCACCATGCAGCCAAAATTTCCTGCATGGACCTGGTCGACTGCCGCAATCCCGAGGCGCGTGGCAAGGACCCGGTCATATGCTGTCGGACTCCCGCCACGCTGGACGTGGCCGAGTACCGTAACCCGTGTTTCGATTCCCAGCCTGCACTCCAGTTCTTTACCGAGGAAATTCCCGATACCGACAAATTTTTCGTGGCCGCATTCGTCCCTGTCGCATTCCGGTATCGGTGCGCTGGCGATATCCTCGTGACGTATTCCTTCGGCAACGACCACAATCGAAAATTTCTTTCCGGCTCGGTACCGTGCATCAAGAGACCGGCAAATATCGTCCATGGATACCTGAACTTCCGGGACCAGAATTTCGTCTGCCCCCCCGGCTATACCGGCAGCAAGCGCGATCCGGCCGGACCTTCGCCCCATCACTTCAAGGACCATAATCCGGTGATGGGATTCTGCGGTCGTGTGGAGCCGGTCAATTGCTTCGGTGACAACAAAGACCGCGGTGTCGAACCCGATAGTGATATCTGTTCCAAAAACATCGTTGTCGATAGTCTTTGGGATGCCAACAAGGGGGATGCCTAAAAGGGACACGTCATGGGCTGCACGGAGAGTGCCGTCACCGCCAATAACGACAAGGGCGACGATACCACGATCTTCAAGGACGCTTTTTATCTTGTTGATATCAGCAGAAGTTTTCACCGGGTCTGTACGGGACGTCCCCAGAATTGTCCCTCCCCGGGATATGATCCCGGAGACCGAATGATCCGTGAGCGGGATGGTGTCGCCACTGATGAGTCCCTGCCATCCGTTCTGGATCCCGATTACCTGATATCCCTTCGAAATCCCGCTGCGCACGACTGCCCGGATCGCAGCGTTGAGTCCGGAACAGTCCCCCCCCGGTAAGAACGCCTATCGCCGGTGTCATTGATGGACTCCCGTCGCGGTTTTGGGATCACGGGATGAATATACAGCCAGCTTATTCCAGGGATGCATCGGCAGGCTCCTGATGCTGACCCCGGCCCGGTAGATTTCCCGGATTTTGCGATAGAGGCAGATCTAATGAATGTCTCACATTGACGACGGAATAATCAACCAAAATATATCCCCCTAAACCTTGCTACGTGGGAATATCGTCCCGGATAGATAATGAGGTTTTGTATCCGGCCGCACAAGAGAGATCTGAACAGACCCGCTGAAAAAGCACGGGTTCTTTCGCGATCATCCGCCGGATATTTTGATAATTATGACCCGGACTGTCATTCCAGTATTATTTCCAGAAGTGGAAAATATAAAAAAAGAAAATAAACCGTGCCGGCTGGCTCATTCTTGTGCTGGATCCGTGATACTCATGCACGAAGCATTGCAATTTTGGAACCGACCGGGACACCCGCCTCTTGCGCAACCGGCATGCATTTTGCCGCCATCAGGTATGCGACAGGAGGAAGGTCATTTCTTTCGAAGAGGGATTCAAAATTTGCCATACCCTTTGCTATGATCAGCGTGGATCGGAAGACGGCCTCAGAAAGGATGGGAGGAGCCTCTTCAGGGCAGAACCCGATCTCGGCGCCATCGCAGTTTGTGGTAAGGCAGTCGACGATGCGATCCAGCCCGAGCATTTTTGCATCCGCAAGGGTTGCATCGTTGAGCATCGGCCGGGCTTTAACCGCGAGTGTGATATGGGACCCTTGGGATTTCAGGTACTGGATCAGGAGCCGGTCAAAGACGATCTCCCCGCAGTTGTCGCTCAAATAGACGACCCGCGACGCCTGCGGGAGGATCCGGTCCGTATCATCGATGACCAGCCCTTTTTTGAATTCCTCCCGGAAAAACCCGGCAAAGTTGCTGGTGACTGTATGCCCCTTGACCCCGTAATCAAAAGTATTCCCGATAACGGAGGCAAGCACGAAGTCCCGGAAGGTGACAAGGCTTGAGCGGACCTCTTTGCAGACTGCGATCGATTCTGCATTTCCCTGATCCTTGAGTTCACGAAATGGATCGGGGTTTTTGAGCAGGTCATAGGCGCGGTGGTGGATGCGGCTGGCGATCTGGGGGTGGCTTAAGTGCGCACCTTTTATTGATAAAAGAAGGTTGCGGCAGGAATCCATGGTTTCCTGTGTTGTCCGGGGATCTGCTCCGACAAGCCCGCATTCGAGCTGCACCCGGGTGATCAGGCAGTCAATGCATGAATCCGTAATCTTCACCGTCAAACACCACAAAAAACAACGATCTAAAATGGGGCCATCGCGATTTGAACGCGAGTCAGAAGACCCCCAGTCTCCTAGGATGCCCAGGCTACCCTATGGCCCCGCGGTCATACTATTCGCTTATATTCCATATGTATCTTGTTGTCTTAAAAAAGAGATAATCTGATTCCGGGCAGGACAAAAGGAGCCCTAAAGGCTGCTTCGTTTAAATTCCTCGACTTTCTGGATAAGGCAGTCAAGCTCATTATCGGTGATCTTCATTTTTCCTTCGATGGAATTGATCTCCGTCAGGAGTTGCCGGATTCGTACGTACATGAGGTACATAATGAACTGCTGGACCACCATCACCGCGCCGAATAATACCACCATGTAACCTTCGAATGCCATAATCTCGTACCCGACGTTCGGATCGCGGTGCAAGCACAAAAACCGGCGCTATACCGGTTGTGTGGTTTTGCCCGTCCAGATGATCCTCGTGCGTTCTCGTGATATTTTAAGTACTATCAATCAATGACTAGTATAATACTAGCGATCTTTTCCTATAACAATTTCTGCCTGAATCCGGATATAAAAAATCAGAATGGAATAATCTCAAGGGATGATATTGCATGCACAAATTCCTCTCCAGTACCGGCAAAAGGCAGATTAACAGTGCATTCCCATTAGAATTTTTTTTTGGCTCTGGAAAGTACCTGTGCTCATCCAGTTTTCCGAATCATTTAGATACGTTATGGGAATGACCTCTTCTCTTTCTCTGGGGAGGATACACCAGGTGTTCGGAGGCGAAAGGCAATAATTGCCGTTGCCTAAAAAGAGCGCAAGAAGAATATAGTATAATTTCTCCAGATCCATTTTTTATCATCTTATTTTATTGGCTTAAGGTGTGGAATTAATTATCTTTGGATCTTCGGGATTGCAACCACTTTCCACGTAACGGGTGAATCATGCCAGAAATAAAAAAGATATGTATATATGGTGTCATTTGTTATTATGAATTACAGCGAATAGCGCAACACAGGTGCCTTGGCCATGTTAAAGGATAAAATTGCGGCATTTATTGAAAAAATACGGGCAGTCGATGGAGTAACAGCATGCGCCCTTGTGTCACGTGATGGTATTATCGCCGGGAAATATTTCGACCGGGAACTCAATGAACCTTGGTTTGGTGCTCTGACCGCAACTATTCTTGCGTCTGCGGAATCAGCAGGAAACCTTATCGGAATGAAATCCCTTGCGACGGTTACGATACTGGCTGCAGATTCATCTATTCTTGTCATGGGTGCAGGTGATCATTTTCTCATCGCCACACTCCTCAAAGGCACTGCAAAGCAGGAAGAGGCATACTCCCGTATTGGTGCTGTTGCCTCAGAGATAGGGCGGGTGATGTAAGTGTACACAATTCTTGTGGTGGATGACAGTCCCTTTATTGTTGATGTATTTGTGACGATGCTTGAACGGGGAGGATACCGTACGGTTGCTGCATACGGCGGCGAAGAGTGCCTTGAAATCCTTAAAACGGTCACGCCGGATCTTATTCTCCTTGATATCATGATGGAACCGATGGACGGGTGGGAGACGCTGGAAAAAATCAAGGAAAATCCAACAACAAAAGAGATTCCTGTGCTCATGCTTACAGCAAAACAACTGACCCCTGTCGAAGCCGAGGAGTACGGTATCTTTATTGAGGATTACGTACTCAAGCCCATCACCCACCGCGAGCTCTACGATACCATCGAGCATGTGCTCGGGCGTCGGCAAACTATCCGGTCGGATATGAATCTGGCCCGGCAGTCCGGGTTGATCTTGATATTGTCAACGAATATGCATTGCTTACAAAGAGCATCGATGTTAACAAGCGCCTGATGAAGATTCTTGAAACCACCTACAATTTTAATGATTCGAAAGTCCATGTCAGTGACGATATCTCACGGGCATTAAAAAATATGGATACCAACATCAAGTTTCAGGAGGCCCGCCTCCAGCAGATCAAAAACGAACTCGCCGGGAAAATCCCATAAAGGTAGACTTTAGTGAATTGACGATTGCATGAACAAATGAATAGTTCAGCCACTGTTGATTGAAGATGCGGTGCTGTTGTCCTGCAACGGCAATTGCTGAGGTATCCACCGATACATCCTCAGGTAATGGAGACCTCCCTTGGAGGCAACTATTCTGATTATCGACAATCCTTTTATCGTCGATGGATTGCGGCCATTCTTATCCAAACAGTATATATTCCTGTCTCCGCTCATGGCAGTGATGAATGTCTCAAAATCTTCCAGATTGTACTACCCGATCTTATCCTTCTTGATGTTATAATGGAACCGATGGATGGGTGGGAAACACTGGAAAAGATCAGGGAAAATCCTGGCGATAAAGGAATCCCGGTGCTTATGTTCTCGGCAAAGAAGATTACACTTGGGGAAGCTCAGGAGCACAGCATAAATATCGATTATATCGTCTCAAAAACCGGTGAACCCGTCGCAGCTTCCGGATTCAATTCAGCGGATATTTTCCCTCAAAAATGATATAAACCTGGAAACACCCGTTCCACGAAATAAGGGACTTGACCCTGCGGTGATCGATGAATACAGCGCGCTCCGCAAAAATGTGGAAGTGGTCAGGAACCTTCAGGAGATCCTTAAGGTCTCAAGCAGGTTGAATATCCCTGAGTGCAAGGTCCCCGTGAAGATGTGGATAAAATCCGGAATCATGAAAACAAAATTTATCGGGCCAAACGATGGTTGCGGGAGATTAACGGCCTGCTGGTAAAAACTGCATGAGCCAGCATCTGATGCAGGAATCCGGATTATTAATGAGGTAATATTTATATAGTTTTCTGGCATTGTTATAATGCTGTACATCTTATTCCCCGGGGTTCGTAGCT
>CAWEFI010000014.1:0-28913 GCA_963808285.1 uncultured Methanoregulaceae archaeon | reverse complement strand
GCCGGACGGGAAGGTGCGGACGTTTACGGTGTTTTTGATGACCGGGGAGATGGGGGCGTAACTACCCGGCGGCAGGAACACAGGTCCCGGGACATACGATTTCGGATGCCAATCCAAGCCCTTTACGGCCCCGGATTACCCATTCTCCCCGGCCCCGCAGGACAGTTTTGCAAAAATGCGGCCAGATCTCGCTCAAAACCGGTACTTTTTCCGTCGGTGGACCTGCAGCCAGGTTTAGCCACATTCCAGCGGGCGATCTCCCCCCGGATCGACCTTATGCAGGTCAACGTGAAAAGAAGGGGGTTTTACGGATCAGTTTTGGGGCTCCCTCATACGGGCCACCTGGCCTGTGACAGGTCGCCACCCCATGACGGGTCAGGTGCATAGGCCGGGTCAGTGACCCGTCACAGATAAGGAGAGGTGGCGGGGGATGCACTAGTATAATGGGGGGAAGATGGGGGATTTGGAGTCGATTCCCGTATATACGCTCTCCCGTCATACGGTGGTATTCCTTTTTTTAGCACAATAACTTTGTAGGGCAACACCAATTATGGTACAGGTGTATCCTATGGGAAGCGAAGCGGTATCGCTCAATACGGTTCTTGAGTACGTCGACAAGCTCGATATCGAAGACCAGCAGTACGTCCGGGAAATTATCCACAGCAGGCTTATCGAGAAAAAGCGTTCGGCAATTGTACTCCGGGCAAAACAGGCAAAAAACAGCATGCGCAAACACATGAGCCGGAGCGGAACGGCAAAAGATCTTCTGGCGGATCTGAATGGTTGAACTCATCTGGGATGAGCGGTTTACAAAAATCTATAAGAAGTGGTCCCGCCAGCATCCGGAATTAAAGGCGCAATTCGCCAAAAGAATTGTGCAGTTCGAAGACGATCCTTTTTATCCATCCTTAAAGACCCATTCCCTGAGCGGCATCCTGAAAGGACTCTGGTCTTTCAGGATTACCTATGAACACCGGCTTGTTTTCGATTTTGTTGATGAGGGCCGGACAAAAGTAATCCTGATCGATATCGGATCGCACGAAGAGGTCTATTAATATTTTTATTGAACGTGAGAAGAGTCTGTCGGGAGGGGGGCCACCCCCCCCTCCCTGTGGTGTTACGTGACATCGTGCCTGTTTTTGAGATAAAAGGAGGGGGTCAATTAGATGTTTAATCTAATTGGTAAAATCGTAATACGACATTGTCTATGTGCTGACTTTGGTCTACTCTGACAGGAATATAACTGTCCAACTCAACATTAGGGTTAGCACTCGATAATTGCTGGGTCAGATTGATGTATGCCAAATCCCTGGCATATGCCTGAGGAACAATTACTATTTCGTAATCTTCCGGATTAAAATTGGTGGGGGAGATGAGCGCCGAAACCTCATAGAATGTCCATTGATGGTAGACGGTTGAGCCATAACATTGTTCTGTTCCTACAGACTGTGAATTCTGATTTGCACCCTCAATATATTCCCGATAAATTACATTAAATTGTTCGGGGGAGATTGCAGTGAGATTAGAAAAGGATGCATTGAATCCGTAATTGGGATTGTTTACAATATCCGGGAATATTTCCGCCATATTACAATCGGGAACTACCCAGGGTGTTAATTGACCGTCCGGGTTAATATATTCATAATTGTTGAACGTTAATTTGAGGGTCCTCGGGTCAGTAACATTGAAAGTATAATTGGCAACGTCAATGGTTGTCGTTGGTTGTATTGTTATTGCCGGAGCAGCATGGGGAGTGATCACCGTTGTTGCCGGCACAAGAGGAGTTGCAGTGGTCGTGGCTGCTGTGGTTGGTTGTGCGGTTGTACCAACCGGCGCCGGAGTTGCGGTCTGTGTCGGTACTGATGTCGATGCTGCCGCCGGGGGAGTTGTTGAACTTGTGCATCCTGCCATAATAATCACACCGACAAGCATGATCAGGAGAAACGCACTATACTGGGGCTTCACATACTAGCAGTAAATTCTTACCATGATAACCGTATCCTTTCCGGTTCCTGTGATTTTTTCAAGCGGTTATTTTCCCACCCCGCACGGCGAATAACAATGTGAAATGTATCATCTCTCAGTTATGTCACTATCCCATGGCATGATCCCCCTCCCCCCCCGCCATCTTTTTTTCCGGAGGGTGCCACCCCCCTCCCCCTTTATGCGCGATGGTGGGGGGTACCCCTTCATGGTTCCAGCGCCATGATCCTGCATTTCGTGTGGAGCCCTCGCCGGAGCGTGTGTGCCGGAAACGGCCGGAGGGGGGAGGGGGGTACCCCCCACCCCTTGTTGGCCTGAGAGGGGGGATCACCCCCCCACCCGTTATTTTTTCAAGAGGGGGTCACCCCCCTCCCCCCCTTTGTGCGGATGAAGGGGGAGTACCCCCTGGTGGGCGGGATGGCCTCCAATCCCACTCCAAAAAAATGCAAAATTATTTCCTTCCCGTCCCCAACAGAACCCTATGGCGGATCTGGATCCCTTCTTTTTCAAAATCAATTCCTGGTCCTTCACCAAACACCGGGTCTGGAACCGGTGCCAGCGTCAGTACTATTACGAGTACATCGCACCGTACGTCAAATCCAATACGATAGTAAATCCGGAAAAAATCCGGTATCTCAAGAACTTCACCTCCAAGTTTGTTGTCCAGGGCCAGCTCATCCACGATATCATCGACCAGCAGATCCAGTTTGCCTGCGACAAAAAACCCATGGACCTGTTCGAGGCGCTGAATGTATTCATGAAAAAAGTCTCGCTATACCGTGGCGTGGGCGGCGAGATGTTTACCGAGTACCACAACGGCGAGAAGATCCCGAATTCGTTTTTTAGTTATATCGAAGAGAACGGGAAGACCTGCCTCCACACCTTCTTCGCAAAATGGCCGGAGTATGCGAAACGGGAATGCCTGCGGCACGAGCAGTTCGATCATTTCTTTATCAGCGACGTGGGCGTGACGGTCAAGGTGGATTTTGCGGCAAAGATGCCGGACGGCACGATTGTTCTCTCCGACTGGAAGACCGGGCAGGGACGATGACGAGTACGAGACCGAGCTCCAGATGGCGGCCTACGTGCTCTGGGCAACGGAATTCTACCACATGAGCGCCGATGAGATCGGTACGGAGCTTGTCTTCCTCAAGACCGGCGCAACAAAACCCTATGCATTTTACGAGGAGCAGTTACAGGATACGAGCGGCAAGATCGCAGAAGAGTTTGCGGCGATGAATGCGTCGTACGAGTACGGGGATTTCCCGGCCCGGCCGGCGCAGCGGGAGTGTCTGAGTTGTAAGTTTGCGGAAGTGTGCCCGGATGCTGCGCTTAAAAAATAAGGCTAGCCTTCGCGGCTGTTGAATTCCTCATCATGATTAGTACTAATCACGATTAGGAAACGTAATGAGTCGCGGGGACATGCGATCCGTAATTCCGGGGGATTGTCCGTTTACCGTCTCCGGGGAAAATCAATCAGTGTTCATCTGGTTTCCTGACGTTGATCCCGGCAACCCGGGAAAAATCCCGATCATAGGTTGCGATCACATCGATTGAATGCTCTTCCATGCAGGCGACATGGAGCGCATCGTTCCCAAGAAGCCCCCACTCCCGCATGACGGACAGGGATCGTTCGAATGTTTTTGGGGAGATCCCGTACACGTTCATGGGACGGATGCTCCTGATATCCTCCATCACTTCCCGGACTTCTCCCGCTTCACGGACAAGTTCGGGGTGCAGTTTCATCTGGCGGACTGCTGATTCAGGGGCGATACCGCTGCTGCGGACAACGGATGCAATGAGGAGACGGTGGAGCACTTCGTTGAGTACGATGACCGAGGTTGCAGAAGGGAATAGTCCGGCATCTGCATCTTCCAGGAACCGGGTACAGGCAGAAGCCTCTTTTCCGGCGCTAAGGACAATGTTTAAAAAAATATTTGCATCGATAAATACAGTCGCGTCGCTTCGGGGCCCGACCTCCATCGGTCACGGCTCCAGGGCAGGGTCAGAAATAATGCGGCGGACAAGTTCCGGGTCCGCAAGAGCAATCTTCTGCCGCATCCGCTGGACCGGGGAGAGGGGCATCTGATCGCCACGGCCGGACAACGGCCGGGCCTTCGTGCGTGGTGCTGTGACCGGGGTCCCGGGTGCTTCTGCGACTCGTGCTTTCGTGTTCATAGTAATGCGGAGATATACGCTCCGGAAAATATTAATCCTGCGTATCCCGGAAAAGAGCTCGCGAAGCCTGAAACCCGGCCAGCCCGTCCACTTCTACTAACCCACTCCGATAATCCCTCTCCGCTTCAATTCAAAATAACATCTCGCGCAGGCTTCCACATCGGCACCGGCATTATGGCTGTCGGTAAATTCTTCCTGGAACAACTGCAGGTGCAGCTCATTTAAGGTTGGCCATTTGTATCCCCGGCCGGACTTTGAAGGAAGTTTGCACAAGGAGACAATCTGCGGGGTTTTCATGGTGCAGAAATATTGTTTTTCCGCGAGACCTGTCTCAAGACTGCACCGCAAAAATTCAGTCGTGACAACCGGCAGGTCAAAATCGAGATTATGGGCAACGACCGTTTCCGCTTTCTCCACATCGGCATTGAGCTGCGGGAGCACCTTATAGAGCGACACGCCCTCGGCTTTTGCCCGCTCGGTCGTGATCCCGTGAATCCGGGCAGAGTCCATGGGGATGGAAAAGTCCGTCGGGTAAATGATGAAACTGTTCCGGCTTTCACGCTCCCCGTCGCTGTCGTATAAGGACCATGCGAGCTGGACGACCCGGGGCCATTTTTCGATGGGGTCGGTTGCGGCGTATCTGGGGAGGCCGGTGGTTTCGGTGTCGAGGAAGAGGAGCATCGTTCTCATTATGGTAGAATGGTATTTGGATTTTCCTGAATAATTCCATATCATTTCATATGGCATTAATTTATATGTTATAAATTTCATTTTGTCATATTGAGGATTCAGATGGATTCTTATGATTTGGCAAATATTGCTTATAAAAAATATAAACAAACCGTTTATCATGAGCAATTAAATTTGTTTCAAAAGCAAAAGCTGGCAGATTTCGAATGTTCTGGTAACATTAAAGAGAAATTAAAGAAATTTGCTTTGATACTTGACACAATTCAAAACGATTCATCGATAGATAATACGCTATTAAATCAACATATTGAAGGAATTAAATTCAAATTACTTCCAAAAACAATAAAAACTCAAGAGGAGCAAAAACAAGATGATTTTAAAAGAAATAACGTATATCAAAAAAATCCCGATGAGCATTTTTTAACAAATGTGAAATCATCTGAAAAATACTATTTAGAAGGTGCAAATTTTTTCATTGACGCCCCGGTAGAGTTGCACCTCATTAGCGTTATCTGGTTAATGAAAGCGGGTATTTTTCTTGAGCCGGAATTATCAGAATCCTGTTATGGATCTCGCTTGAATGATAGTTTATTCAAATCCAAAGATTTGAGTAACCATTTGTTCAAACTATACAATACACAATATCAAAGCTGGAGAAATAATGCTCTTGAAAAAGCAGAAAAAATACTTACTGATGAAAAAAGTGATGTCGCAATTTTCTCTTTAGATTTCAAACAATGTTTTTATTGCATAAATACCGATTTTGATGAAATTCACACGGTCTTGGAGAAAAAAATAAAAAATGTTGCCGATAGACAATTTGCGCAAAACCTAACAAAAATTGTTGAGAAAATTCATATAAAATACAAAGAAGTAATTCAAAAGTTTTTCCGCACTTCACATCGTAATATTCCCGATCATATTTTTCCATTACCGGTTGGTCTCGCATCATCAAGCCTACTTTGCAATTGGCATCTAAAAGAATTCGATAATAAAGTTTTGAGAATACTAAAACCTGATTATTACGGGAGATATGTAGATGACATTCTTATTGTAATACGTAATCCAATAATTGAATCTGATAACCGAATTCGAAATTTCATGAAAAGATATTTTTGTGACACAAATATTTTCTATTATGATTCAAAAATGGAATCCTATTTTCTAAATCCCAAGAAAATTTTACAAATTCAAGAAAAAAAATTAAATTTACACTTTTTCACAGTTGATCATTCTCATGCATTAATAGAATCATTTAAACAAAAAATTGATGAGAATTCTAGTGCTTTCTTTTTTTTACCAGATGACGATTTGCAATATTATATTAATAAAACAGCATACAACATTTTGTTTAATGGATCAACCAACAAATGGAGAAATATTATCGGAATCGTTGAGAATGTAACAGAGCTATCCAAAAATTTAACAAAAATAATCACCGGTTTAACTCAAAGTAAAATTGATAATGATAACTTAAAGAGCATCTCGGATCAATTATTTAAATTTTATAAAGGTAAGAATTTTATCTCTTTTTGTAGAACCTGGGAAAAATTGTTTTCTTTCACAATAATGACAAATCAGCAAAAAGAGAGCGCAATATTCTTTTTTGACGTGCAAGAAACAATTTTTAAAATTTCAATTTTTTTCCCAGAAGACGATTGTAAATATCAAAACTGTAATCTAGAATATTCCCAGAAAGTCGATAAAGAAATTCTTCAACATCTAAAACGGGATTTGTCCGAATATCTTCTACTGGCAATTTCTATCCCAGTAGCCCTCCTTGGAACTGATCAAGGAATTTACTTGGATCAGCATCTCGAAGAATCCATTAACCGCAATAAGTCTTCTAAAATCTCAAATCAACAAACCGCAAAGATTAGTCGTTATGCAAAAAAATTTCGACAGTCCAATCTTATTCAACATAATTATATCGCATATCCATTAATTAATTATACAACCTATGAATCATCTTTACTCGATTGGGATCGGTTCGAAACTAGTTTTACAGCAAAGTTGCTAAAATTGGATGAGAACAAACTTAATTACTCGCCAAGATTTATTCATTTTGATGAGTATTATCTATTTCAATTCCTTCAACAAGTCTTACAGGGTGTTCAAATTGATCATAATTCGCTTGAAAAAAAATATAATGAAATATCTCATGTCAATAAAAATTTCCCGGTATCAATTCGAAAAAATGAGAGGTTATCAATAACTGATCGTGACGAAACTATTGAAATAATCGAATATTGCATTCCGAAAAAATACTCAATGCTAGATGATAAACCAACCGGCAAGATAAAGGTTGGAGTGGCGAATATTAAAATTACAGATGATGATGTCAATAAGAGTTATTATGAAAACGAAGAACCCAATCTAACATTTGAACGTCAAAAAGAGATTTTTTCGATTTTAAATCAAGCAAAAAAACGAAAATGCGATCTCTTGGTACTTCCGGAATTATCTATCCCATATCGTTGGTTACCATTTTTAGTAAAATATGCACGTAATCATCAAATGGCTTTAATTTTTGGAATGGAGTATTGGAAGGTTAAAAAAGAAAGAAATATTGCATATAATTTTATTGTAACTGCTCTTCCTGTGAAAAATAAAGATAAATATAAGACCTGTAGCCTTTCAATTCGTTGCAAAAATCATTACGCACCTAAAGAGATAGCAAACTTAAACGAACAAAAATTGAATATTCCGGAGAAATCCTATTCCAGATATGACCTTTTTAAGTGGAGGGGTTGCCAATTTTCGATTTATAATTGCTATGAGGTTTCGGATATCAAACATAGAGCGATTTTTAGATCAGAATTGGATCTTCTTGTTGCTTGCGTATTAAATAAAGATACTAATTATTTTTCTTCTATAGTTGAATCTGTTGTGAAGGATTTGCATTGTTATGTCGTTCAGGTCAACTGTTCAGAATATGGTGATTCAAGGATCGTTCAACCTACCAAAAAAGAAAGAATGGACATACTTCGCGTATCGGGGGGGGAGGATAATACAATTCTAACTGCGGAATTAGATATCGACAAATTGAGGAAATTTCAGTTATTGGATTATCCCGCTCAACTTGCCTCAAAAGATAATGATAAATTCAAACCAAATCCCCCCGGGTTTGATAGGGAAAAAGTAAAAAATCGAAAATCGTGTCGAAATGAAAAATAACTGGAATTAAATCGCTACATTATGAGAGTAAATTACCATCCTCAAATCACACTATCCCAAAACATCCCCGGTTCTATAAAATACAACCATCCCATAACGGATTTTTCCCCTACAAATTGTCCCGCAGCTTTTACATACGAGGTCATTGAATCCTTATACTCCTTTGCTATTGTAATATAATCATACGGTGAAGTCGCTTCGCTCTTGTAATCAATCACCACCCAACTCCCATCCTCCATCTCGCACAACCGGTCAATCTTCCCGGTCACCGGCTTCCCCTCAACCGTCACAACAAACGGCACCTCGCAATAAGACCGCTTCACCCGCTTCATCAGGTCGGATGAGAAGAACGCAGCGCGGATCTCCTCGCACTGCCGGACATGCTCATCCGAAAATTCCCCGTATTCTCTGAGCACGGTCGCCGCATCCCGGCCCCGCAGCACTTCATGGATGATCATGCCCTTCTTCGTCCCTTCGACACCCGGCAGATACTTTGATACTACCGGTTCTCGGACCGGTGCCGGTCCCTGCTTCGTCTCCAAATCCGAAACAGAAATTGGCTTCACCCGATCAGGCCCGGTGACATACACCGGCTCCATCCGGGTCCCGGCCATACCCGCACATTCCTCCGGGACAACAATGAGCTCCGGCTCGACCCGCCCGGTCTCGGCCGGGATCGCTGCCGGGTCAGAAATAATCGAAAGCCGGCAAACGTCCGGCAGCGTAAGGCTGCCGGCAGCAATTGCATCCCCGGTCACGCCAAGTGCTGTGAACACCCACTCGATCCGGGACCGGGCAAGATCGTACGAGAGCCCGGCATCCTCCGGCGCTGTCCCGCACATGAAGAGATGGTCCCGGGCCCGGGTGAGGGCCACGTAGAGGAGCCGTCTCTTCTCCGCCCGCTCCTTCTGGCGCTGTAAATCCCGGAGTGCAAGGAGCACGGCACTCTCGGTCATCTCGTAATTGTCATCGGGATTGGGGACTTTCACTCCCACCATCAGCGGGTTGTCGCCGATCATGATCGGGGGATAGCGCTCGCGGAAGGACGTGCTCATGTCCGGCACAAAAACAATGGGGAACTCTAACCCCTTTGCCGCGTGCACAGTCATGATGTTGACGGCATTTTCAGCAAGGGCGTCGAGCGGCGCCTCGCCCTCGCGCTCGTCTTCGTCCATCGCCATCCGGAGATCGTCGGTAAAATCGGCAAGTGAATAATTCCCGGCCTCTTCCCGGGTCCGGGCTAGGGCGACCAGCTTCTCGATATTTGCCAGAATCTGTTCCCCGGCAGGCAGCGCTGCGTATACGGTATAGACCCCGGACTCGGCCAGGATCCGGCGGAGCAGCGGGACCAGCCCGGATCGGCCGGCATACTGCTGCCATGATGCGAGCAGATCGCGGGCACGGGAAGCCGGTCCTTCTTCTTTCGCGTACTTCCCGAGTTTGTCCCAGAAGGTTTTCCCGCTCTCCTGCGCAATGCAAAAGAGTTCGGTATCGTTGAGGCCGAAGTACCGGGACCGGAGGATGCCGACAAGGCTGACGTTGTCGTGCCGGTGTTCGAGGAATGCAAGGATATTGCAGAGATCGGTACACCTCCTGCCGGTGGTAGAACCCGGTCCCGCCATGAACATAGAAGGGGATCCCGTACTCGCCCAGCGCTGACAAATAATACGAGAGGTTGGTCCGCTGTTCGAGCAGGATAGCGATATCGCCATACCGGGCCTGGCGCTGGACAAACGTATGGTCCGGCTGCTCCTCGTACACGGAAAGCGGCTGTGCATTGACGACACTGTGGATCTTCCGTGCGAGCATGTTGGCCTCGTTCCTTTTTGTTTCACCGGCATCGTCACCCGGTGGCGGAAGGAGCAGTTCCACAGAACCGGCATGACCGGCGCGGCTTTCGGCAATCCGGACCGGCTCGTACCCGAACTCCCACGGCTTTTCCGCAGATGCAAGCAGCCGGGAGAAGAGGAAGTTTGAAAGGCCGATCACCTCTTTTGTGCTCCTGAAGCTGGTGTCGAGGTTCAGTACGCGGCCCTTGCAGGCATCGGAGATAATCTCCTGCGCTTCCTTGAACCGCGTTACATCGGCGTCGCGGAAGAGATAGATCGACTGTTTGGGGTCCCCGACAATGAAGAGGCAGTCCGTTTCCGGGGATGGTGTCCCAATAATAGCGAGGATGATATCGAACTGGGTCAGGTCCGTGTCCTGGAACTCATCGACAAGGATGTACCGGAACCTCGGCATGAAGTGCGTTGCAACGAGTTCCCGCTGCTCCGTGAAGAGCTGCCGGGCATGGAGGATCAGGTCCGAGAAGTCGAGGCCGCCAAGAGACGCCTTCCCGTTCCCGACAAGATCCGCGTACCTGGAGAAAACAGATGAGAGGTCGCGCAGGAACTGGGCCGACCCGGTAATGACCGGGTCCGAAGGATCCACGGTCATCCGGAAGAGCGAAGTTTTCCGGACAAGGATCTCGTTTATGTCCTTCCGGGCTTTTTTGAATGCCCCAAGATCGTTCTCGTCCCAGCTCTTTTTGCTCCCGATATTGCCGGGTCTCTTTCTTTCAAGTTCAAGCGCGGCAGAACAGAATTCCGCAGTATCAGCCGGCTCAAAAAGCCGGGAGAGCAGGGGACGGATCTCCTGCAGAAAGATCGCTGCCTTGTCATCGACACCTTCGTATGCCCGTGCAAGCCCAAGTAACGTTTCAAGACATAATGAGAATGAGAGATCGCGCCGCAGTTCTGCGACCCCGGCATTCCGGAGTGCATCCACCTGCTCTTTCCATACGGAAATCACCTGGGCCTCATCATCGTTTAAGGCGGCAAAAAACCGGGCATACTGTTCCCGCCTGCCGTACATTGCGGCAAGCATCGTCTTTAAGGTGTACTGGTCGGTGATGGAAAGGACGTGGACCAGTGCGTCATGTGCCGGGCCCTGTGTATGGATCAGGTCCTCGTACGCCCGGGAGTGGATCCGGGAGACCTGCTGCTCGTCCAGCACAACAAAGCCGGGTTCAAGGCCGGCTTCGATGGGAAATTCCCTGAGCACCTGTGCGCAGAACGAATGGAAAGTCTGGACCGGCGCGATCATGAAATCCTCGGCCGCCTTCTCCCACTGCGGGCCTTCATGCCGGAGGATCTCCTTCCTGATCCTGTCCTTCATCTCGGCCGCTGCCTTGTCGGTGAAGGTCAGGGCAAGGATCTGCGGCACGCTGACACCGCGTGTTTTCAGGAGGTCGATATATTTCTGGACAAGCACGTAGGTCTTACCGGTCCCGGCGCCGGCGGTGACCACCATGCTCCGGTCATGCTTGGTGATCGCCTCTCCTTGGCGTGGTGTCGCCGCCATGTCAGGTCTCCTCCCCGATCTGGAAGACCCTGTAGGGATCGAACCGGCAGACCTGCCTGAACTCACAGTACGGATTCGGGCATTTCTCCTCGCAGGGCAGCGGAAACCGGCCGTCCCGGATCTCGTCTATGTAGGAAAAGGCGTAATTCTGTGTATGCTGGATCAATCCGGCAAAGTCTGAGGAAACGCTGATCCGGGAGACCATCAGGTCTTTTGCAACGGCATCAGCAAGTACGATGCTCCGGTTCACTTGCCGCCTGATCGTATAATATCCCCCGCCGATCCCACGGCCGCTGGAGATTTTTTCGAACGCGAGCAGGTAAAGCGGCAACTGCAACGCTGTCCCCTCTTCGATATCCTTTGTTTTCGGGTGCTGTACCCCGGACTTGTAATCATAGATCAGGAAGTTTCCGTACGGTGTGAGATCGATCCGGTCGATCCGGCCCCTGATGAACATCTTTCGCGTCCCATCCGGGGAAGAAAGTTCCACCGGCTCCGGGACAGATGCCGGATCCCCGGATGCACCAGTTCCCATGCCAAAGGCAAACTCGAACCGGGAGGGAACCAGGGGCGAGTCAGCTTCCCCGGTCTCGCTTGCCAGGAACCGCTCGAAGTACCCGGGGCCGGTATGCCGGTCCCCAAGCATCAGGATCCGTGTTGCGTCCCAGAGCGGGCTTGAGAAAGTATACCGGCCCAATTCCTCTGTTGCAATGCGGAGGATTAGGTCCGTGGCATCCGTGAGCGTGGCGGGAGTCACTTTTGTCTGTCCGGCAGAACGCCATTGCCGGTAAAACATACTCAGGATATCATGAATCGCTGTCCCGCGATCGCCAGCAGAGAGGTTCGGCTCCACTTCCGGCAGCGCCTCAAGGCCGATTACCCGGTTCAGGAAATAAGCAAACGGGCAGCTCGCATAGGTCTCAAGGCTGGTCGGCGAGTACACATGATCGGGACCGTACTGTCCGGCGAGGATAGCCCGCACCGCTTCGTCCCCGGAAAGTATGCCATCATAGAATGAGTTGCATGCACACCTCCGATAAAACCGTTCCATGTTGATCCGTTCCACGAGATCATTCATACCCAGTGAGCCCGGAATCAGGTCACGTACTGCACAGGTATTTCCATCACGGATCCCGGCCCCGGCCAGAACGGCTGCCGTGCGTCTCGATGCAGGTGATATGACATCTGTGATATCGGGCCACGGACATTCCCCGGTTCGCATCCGGACCCGTTCGAAAAATGCTGAGGTAAGGAGTAGTTTCTCACCATCGGCAAGCGGGGCGCTTAGATAGATTGTTTTCTGCGCTGACAGGAGGGCCGCGATGAAATAATACTGTTCCTCCCTGAGAATTTCAGAGAGTGTACGGGTTCCCATGCGTGTGTTTTCAAGGGAGTTAGTAAAAGGGAGCCGGGTAGTCAGCCGAGGAAATGTGCCCTCCACAAGCCCCCCGATAAAGACTACCGGGAACTTCATGTGCGGGCATTCACGGAGACCCAGAAGGTTTACGCCCGCGTTATCCTGAAAGCCGCTCTGATCCGGCTCTTCCGCGATGGCAACAACAAAGCGGGAAAAATCTTCAAACGCGATAGGCTCATCGGCCTTTATCCATGCAACAGTGGCAAGGGACTCAAGCCGCAAAATGAATTTTTTGCAGGTCTTTGTCTCCCTTTCTTTGATAATTTCGTCAGGTGCATCGTAGATGTAGGGGATTGTCCACATTTTGAGGAAGTCTTTGAATCCGAGGATATGATCCCGGAGATTTTTCTTTCCGGTAAGTGCGTCCAGATCGTGGGTGAGTATCCGGATCCCTTCCTGCACACGTTCAACGGTCTGGACTGATATCCCCGGGTAGTTCTTCGCCTTTTCCGGATCCTGCATTTCCTGATGGAGCCGGTCCAACCGCATTGTCCACGAAGGGCGGGGTCCATCAATCTGTGCATACCGGGAAACGAGATCAACTTCGGACGCATCGAGACGGACAGACCCTCCTGGCACGATACTTTTCCGGAAATACGGGCTCCCGATAAGCCTGACCATATCCTCGCGGATGTAACCGTTCGCCACGAGCTTGGTAATTCCCGTCAGGAACTGGACAACCGGTGCCCTGAATAATTTATCACCCACTGCTGCATTCCACTGGATCCCAGCCTCGGCAAATACCTCTTCAATAAGCCCGAGATCTCCGCGAAGATCCGGAAAAACCACGGCGATATCGGAAAGGGGGGTTCCGTGCGCATTCAGCCGGGCAATCTCCGCAACGATACCGTACACTTCAGCATAGCGCGTGGAAAATGTCTGCAACCGGAAAAACTCCACGTCAGCAAGGGATCCGGTTTCTGAAAAAAGACCGGTGATATGCGCTGGCACTGATAAAGGATCCCACGAGGGTTGTACACCAGAAGATCCTCCAGATGCATGGCTCCGGAAGATATTCTGATCGATGCCGTCGGGAACGAAAAAACAAGCCTGCCCTGCTCGCTCACGAACTGCCCCGAATAGATCCTCTTCCAGAGGCAGGGGCTCATGGAACCCGTACACAAAGACCTTCCCGAGAGGCGAAGATGCTGATCGGTTCAGGAAATCGATTGTCCATTCAAGGACCGTATCACCATCGACAAGATCCAGTTCCCTCAGGCAGTTCCGGTATTCTGTAATAATTGTATCAATCTGCCGGCTTTTCTCGCTCTGGAGATTCACAAGACATTCAGGGAACGGCACCTTCCTTGTCAGCGTGACATTCATGAACATCATGAGGTCATCGATCGTGCCCGGTGACGGACGATCCCGGGTGATGAAAAACGGAACTTCCTTGGCATAATTCTCAACGACGTGCGTGAGTAACAGTTTTGCCTCGCTCTTTGACAGGAACCGTTCTGTCGTCCGGTTCTCTTCAAAGAGAATCCTGCAGAACCCTTCAATGGTGCAGATGCGTGAGGGGATGAAAGGAAGAGAACGTTCAATCAGGCAATCCGTGACATACCCGACGAGTCGTTCCGTGGGAAGAAGAAGCCAGCTGGTGAACGGATCTTCCTGCGCGGCTGACGAAAAACGGTTGATGACAGCATCCAGCTGTTCCCCGGGGAGTCCGTACGAGGCAGTACCTGTTACTTTGGCCGGGGATAGATTCCATAGATATGTGATCAACTCTGCAGATGAAAAAACAGATTACTCCAGATATTTGTCCAGCGGGATCGTCTCGATCTTCTCTTTGGTAACGGCAGTAACATCGATCTCGTGAGCTTCCGCCTCTTTGGTACTTACCTTAACATCATGCGCAAGTTCCTTTATCGGAATGAGTTTCTTGCGCTTCTCCATCGGGGGATTCATCTTCTCCGCTTTCTCATAGTCCACGACCTTTTTGATAATATCATCCGGGAGGGAACTGCAGCTCTGGAGAAGGCTGATGAATTCGTTGGAGAAATAATTATCAATCTGGATGCGGCGTTTTGTCGCATGGGCAAATTTACCAATCACACGGCAGATATTCTCTCGCTCCTCCGGGCTCAGCTGATCCACAAACTGGTAATCCTCGATCTTTTTGAGTGCTAGAACAATCGGTTCAAGAGAGTCGTAAGTGACAATATAGACTTGGTAATCTGCCATGTCCATATGGAATTCGTCTAGATATTCGACAGTATTTGACGGGACCACGAGGAAAATATCCTTTTTGACATTCTCTTCCTTTGCGTACTTTTTTGCTGCCTCGGCTTGATTTTTGATGTATAACGGAAAATTGGTGAGATCATCAGAATTCTTCGGGCTCTTAGCATCAAAAATTACGTACTGGTCGCAGATCAGGATTGCATTGTCCGGTTTCTTCCCGGCAATCGGGAATTTTTCCTTATCGCAGTATTCCAAAGTATGACGCTGGCATATGGAACGCAGTGATTGCTCGACTACTTCCTCGTGCTTTTTCCAGGTCTGCTCCATCTCTTCGAATTTTTTCCGGATCTCTGCGTCGCGTTCGGCCTGCACCCGGAGCCTGTCTTCGTCCAGTTGTTTTTTGAGTGCATTGAGTTCGGTAACCCGTGACTCATAGAGACGGACACGTTCCTCCTCGTTTTCACGAAGTTTTGCTATCGTCTCCTTGGCTTCGGTGTATTGCGTGTTGAGCAGCTCAATCTTCGTTGTCAACGACGAAATGTTCTCGTTCAAATTCTGGATATATTCTGTATTTTTCTTATCAGATTCTTTAAGTCCTCCGGCCTCGTTCTCCATTTCGCCGATCTTATGCACGAGTTCCTCATTTTTCGATTTGAGGTTGACCAGATCTTCCTTGAGCCGGAGGATCGTCTCGTCCGTATTTGTTATCGTCTCGGAAAGCGTGGCTTCCAGTTTTGCCCTCGCGCTTTCCTTCTCGCCGACTTTATCGATCAATGATTGCGCCCGATTCTGTTCTTTTATCAAATCGTTCTGCGCCTGCCCAAGGGTCTGCTTCTGGAGTTCGAGATCCTTTGAGAGATCCCGGATTCTTGCAGTCAAATCGATGATATCCTGATCCTTTTTCCGCAGAGTACTCTGGATCTGCTGGTAGTCGCCGTATGCGTCATATCCAAGGGAAACGGTTGTTTTCCATGAGAAAAGACGTTCGAAAAAACCGATGTTTTTTATTCGTTCTAAAAATCTGCCAAGGTGTTCAAAGGGAGGTGTGTCCATGAAGATGCACCATTAAAATATACTCTATACCTGATCGATGAGGAGTTCTCGTGATTAAATCTTATTAAGATACCGGATAAGTGCGGAAAATGAAATTGCAAAGGGAATTTCCTGTGAATGAGCGATGGATAGTCACCGGTTCGTGGGTTTCTATCGTTTACCCTTCCATCAACCTTGCTGCAAATGCCTCTGCCGTCCGCAGGTGCCCCTGGTCCGCCTCCGAGGCGGTCCACGCAGCCGCAAAGAGCAGGAGCAGGGCATTGTCGAGCGCCGCATCGAAGCCCGCGTCGTACCCGTCGTCGTTTTCCTTTTGGGGCTGCAGCGGCCGGGCGAGCAGCGGGGCATCGGATGCGGCAAACTGTTTGTACCATGGCGGCCGGGCGAGGGACCTTTCCGTAAGTTCCGCCTGCTCCGCGACAATCTCAAAAGCCATGGCAAAGGCAGGCGCACAGCCCGACCCTTCGAGGTCGCGGACCCCTTCCCGTGCCTCCGGCGGCACATCGCCATAGTCACCTGCCGTAAACCGCAGGAACGCAAGCGCCGCCCGGTGCGCCGCGGCCGTCGGCAGCCGGGCGCAGGCCTGGTGCGTTTTATCCACGTACTCCCCGAGCGGACCGGGGAGGGCGTCCCCCTGAAGGGCAGCGGCCCCGGGCGTACTGAACCGGTACTTCAGCCGCACGAGGAGGATCGAGAGGCTGATCGCGTAGAGCAGTTCGAGAGTGATCGTCGCCACCGGATCGTCCAGCGGCACGGCAAAGAAGATGAGGGCATAGATGGGCGTCGTGAGGGCGACAATATCCTTCTTCGGCCGGATCCATGCGAGGTACGCGAGCGCAAACGATGCACATACGCAGCCCGCTGCCGTAACGCGCAGGTCGATCGAGGTGCCGGACGTCCACGCGAGGATCCCGAGCGCCGCCCCCCCGAACGAGAAGAGCGGCACCAGCATCCCGAGGTATGCTGCCGGGACAGTCGCGGTTGTGGCAGGGATATCGGGGCGTGGCATGGTACTTCACCGGTAAGAATCGAATGCTGAAAATCCGCGCATCAGCGCACTTTTGCAGGGCCGGCCTTTCACCGGTTCTCCGGATAGAGACACAGTTTATCACCGGGTCGCCCACGGCGACATCGCGCCGGATCACCATGCCGACCACCTCAACCACATCACGCTCGTGGATCTCCCCGGGAGGGCTCGTGAACATTTTGACGGAAATCTCTCCTGAACGGTCGGCGACGATAAACTGGGGACGGTTCAGGAACCGGAACCGTACGTTCTCGACAACCCCGGTGATCCGGACCGGTTTTCCGATCATGTTCTCGTTGACCATCCTGATCCGGACGGTCTTTGCCTCCGCCTCGTAGACCGGTGCAACGTCCGCATACTGGCTGCGGCTCATGTAATTGAGGACAACCGGGATCACGAGGAGCAGGAACAGTCCCGGGATCATCCAGATGAGCTGCGACCGCACATCGTTGCTGTACACGGAAGCAACCAGTAAAAAAATGGTGAAGATCACAAAGACCGCAATCGCGAGGATTGAGACCTTCACTTCGACATTACCGATCTTCATTATGAGAAGATCTATTGCAGGTTTTCCTACTTCAGTGCTGCGATCTCTTTCTTAAACGCGACCCAGTAGATCACACCGACGAAGAACAACCCGCCGACGATGTTACCAATGGTGACAATAATCATGTTGTTCGTCCACATCGTGACCCAGGTCAGGCCGGCATTGATCTTCGTGGGATCGGTGATAAAGCCCTGCGTGAAGAGGCCGGCGGGAATGAAGTACATGTTCGCGACGCAGTGTTCGAACCCGCTCGAGACAAAGGCCATGATCGGGAACCAGATCCCGAAGAACTTGCCAACCAGGTCATCTGCACAGATACCGAGCAGGATGGCGAGGTTCACGAGCCAGTTACAAGCGATGGCTTTCAGGAACGCGGACCACATGCCCAGCATCCCCACGTAACTGACCTTTGCGCTGGCAATGGCAATCGCCCGGGTACCAAACGCGGTGACCGTTGCGGCACCGGTGGAGTCGAACGAGACAAAGGGCCCGTATGCCATGATATAGGCAAACACGATCGAACCGATGAGATTCCCGATATACACCCACACCCACACGTTGATGACCTGCGCCCAGCTCACCTTGTGGATGAACGCTGCCATAGGGGCGAGCATCGCGTCACCGGTGAAGAGTTCTGCACCCGTGAGCACGATGATGATAAGCCCAACCGGGAACACGGCTCCCAGGATCAACTGGGCAAAACCGGCGCTTGCCGCACCGTACCGGTTAGCAACATCACTGGCCATGATCCCCGTGCTGCACATGGATGCGAGGGCACCACCCATCGCGATGTACGCACCGGCCATAAACCCACGAAGGAGCAGGTTCCAGGCTGGCAGGCCTACTTTGTACTTTCCGGCATCGCCGGCCTTGGCGACAATGGATACCGGAGGATGAAACACCATTCTTTCACACACCTCTCGAAACGTTTCAACCTATTCGGGCAACCGGGAACAGCTTTTTAGCCAGAGAGGATCGGATATTGCCCGTCATAGGCTGAATGGATCATCTTTTTGTCGGAATTAATACCTTTCTAAATGCTTTCCGGTCGTTTTACGACGGAGAGTGGTTACTTTTTGTAACTCATTTTTGATACCGGCTCCGATCCTGTTGGCCTGCCCCGATACGCACCGGAATGCCAAAGAAAGGGCAGGTTTGCGGCAGGAATGTGGGAGTATACCGGAAAATTACTCTAAAAAAAGTTTTTTTGTTACGGGATCCCGGGACGAGGTGTTATGCGCGGTTCATGACGGGAATTCGCGGGAATACGAAGTATTTGATTTATACACAAAATAAAGCAAACTGACGTTATTTCCCGGACTCCGTCCGCCACGGGGCAATACCCTCTCAGAAGAGCGATGGGAAAAACAGATCCGGTCAACCTGCCTGACGAGCTGCAGGCCATTTTTCGTATGCGCCGGCCCCATCCATAATATTCATCTGGTGCATCGGCCGATGATCTATTGTTACCCTCAGGAGGCGGGGTTTTACGTGAACAGTTCCCTCATCACCGGGCCGGTCTTTGAATTTCACGATCGCCCGGGCCATATCGAATGCCACGACCGCCTCCGGGCGATTATCGCACAATTGCCGGCGGGGATTCCCGTCTCTTCCCCGGTGGCGGCAGCAGCGGAGGATCTCCTGTGTGTCCACCAGCCCGGCTACCTCGCATGGCTGCACCGGCAGTGCGCCCTCCATACCACCAACGACACGGTCGACGAATACGGATGCTCCGGCGGGTACTTCACGGGCAACCTGTATGTGCCGGGGTTCCTGGATGCAAACACGTACGTTAACCCCCGGTCGTACCAGGTCGCCACCTACGCCGCAGGCTCGGCCATTGCAGCGACGGAGCGTGCGCTGGACGGCGGGAGCTGTTTTGCGCTCGTCCGGCCGCCGGGCCACCACGCTGCATCGGGCTGGGCGATGGGGTTCTGCATCATCAACAATACGGCGATAGCCGCGGCAAAGGCGCTCGGCTCCGTGGATCGCGTGGCGATCGTTGACTGGGACCTGCACCACGGGAACGGGACACAGGAGATCTTCTCCGGGAGCGACCGGGTGCTGTACTGCTCGGTCCATGCAGAGGATCTCTTCCCCTTTACCGGTGCGGCAATTGAGACCGGCACCGGCGCCGGGAGAGGATATACGGTCAACGCCCCGCTGCTCCCCGGGAGTACCATCGGGGACTATGCGCATGTCTTTTCCGATCTCTTTCTTCCGGTGCTCGAACGGGCACACCCGGATCTTCTCATTGTCTCAGCCGGTCAGGACGCGCTGAGTGACGATCCACTGAGTGTGATGGGCCTTTGTCCGGCCGATTACGGCACGCTCGCCGGCCTGCTGCTGGACACCCTCGACCTGCCTCCCGCGTTTGTTCTTGAAGGAGGATACGGGTCGTCCCACCCTGCAGCCATCAACGCCATTCTCCGGGCTGTGGAGGGGGAGCGAAGCACCGGGCCGGTGCCGGCACCTTCGGACGCGACCCGGGCACGGGTACGGTTGTTCCGGAAGCTGCACGGGATACATTAGAGGATTGTTCCGGTGAGTGAGCCACCCGGATTCGTAAAGGGATCCGGACAGGGTACAAAAAAAGCGGTGATGAAGTTTTTTGGAGACTGTTCTCGTATGGCAGGCAGATCATTCCCTCGTCACTCATAAACGATGAGTACCGCCGCCCCCGAAGGGGCGCCTCCGCGGCGGGCTAGGGACTACTATCTCTCAAAATTGATACCTGTGTACCAGAAAGCCGGCAAGAATCAATACTAGAAAACCTTCTTGCCTCGCCGTGCCCCGCGAGGGGCCCTGAGGCGGGGAGCCCTCCTTTCATATTCCCGTTATTTTGGCGACCAAATGCGAATAACGCGCAGGATGTCATTTACCCCGGAACTGTCTTCTTTGTAAATTAGCCTGCAATCTACGATATCGTATAAGGACCACACTTGCAGGCTTTGAAGAATCCCTGCCCTCAAAAAAAAGAGTTCCCAAAAAGGGGAGATTATTTCTTTGCCACCGGGTTGAACACGTTCTCGTAGATCATGTCGCTGCCGGTGTTTGCAAGCCGGGCCCGTTCCTGTTTCTCCTCAACATAGGCCATGAGCGGCAGTTCCATGTTGACACCCGGGATATGGCCGAACATCTTCTCGAGCTCGACCTGCTGGGCGTGCATGAAGAGGGCGTTGGGGATCTCCGCAGGACAGAGTTCCTGGCACTGGCCGCAGTTCACGCAGGAGTCTGCGATATGGGCGAACCGGATCAGGTGGAACATGAAGTTTGGCGGGACCTCGCCGGGCTTTACATAGACCGGGTTCTTTGTAGTGCAGTCGACGCAGTAGCAGATCGGGCAGGCGGAGATGCACGAGTAGCACTTGATGCACCGGGAAGTCTCCGCCATGATCTTCTTTAACCGGTCTTTTCCTTCGCCAAGGCCCTCGAAGTCTTTCTTGCGCCACTTTTCGCCAAGCTTGAGCATGGCACCCTCGACTTTCCCGCGGATCTCTAATCCCTTGGGGTTTGCTGCCTCGGTTGCAAGGATGCCTTTCTTGACCGCGCTGTCGAGCAGGTTCGCGCCTTTCTCGCTGCATACCTCGACAAAGGTTGCCTTGCCGGCACGGGGGCCGATGACACCCCAGTTACCGCACGCGAGGTCTGCCTGCCGCGGGACTTTCATCTTGCAGCGCCGGCAGTTGGACCGGCGGCCGTAGCCGTGCTCCTCGAGCTCGTCGACGGTAATGCCCTTGTGGCCGCCTTCGTACTCGATGATGAACTGGCCCTTGTCGATCTCTTCCTTGTGGACCGTGTCGGGATCGACGCCGTACTTGTCGGCAATCATCCTGCGGGCGAGCACGGGGCTGACCGACCCGCCGCAGTTGACGCCGATCATGAAGATGTTATCGAGGTTGATCTGCTTGCGCTTGGCCAGTTCATAGAACGCCATCGCATCGCAGCCTTTGACCGTGACACCGATCCTCATGGTTTCCGCGCCATCAAAGTACTTCTTGATGAGCTTGGGGAGGAGGAGCGTACCGCAGTGGAGCGAGCCTGCCGTTGTCGCGAGCTGTGCAGGGTCGGTCACCAGCGTCGGCTTGGCATCGTAGAGGTCCTTCCCCTTCGAGATGACCAGGACCGCGTCGATGGTCTTGGTCTCGAGTGCGTGCTTCCAGAGGGAGGTGACCGCACCGCCGAGTTCGGCTTTCTTCTGGATCTCTGCGTCATTTGTCCACGCGTAGAGCATGTCGCCTTTCTTTGTCATGGTTAGTTCCCTCCTGCGGATTTCTCGATCTTCACAGCCGCAACGCCCATGGTCACGGGCATCGAGACAACACCTTTCTTGATGTCCTTTGTAACATCGGCAACCATCTCAACCGATCCGGCCTTGCAGGTGACCTTGACGGCAGAGCCGTTCAGGATGCCCAGTGCCTTCGCATCTTCGGCATTGATCTGGACTTTTGCCTCGGGCCACTCGCGCATGATGGATTCGGTGTTTGAGGAGAGCGTGCCCATGGGCCACTGTGCGGCCACCGCGAGCGGGAACTCGCCCGCTGCGGCCTCGACGGCCTTGTACTCGACTGCGGCAAAGGTGGCCTTGCCGTCCTTGGTGCCGAACTTGTCTGCATAGAGAATTGCCGTGCCGAAAACGCCGCCGGCTGCCGGCCACTGGATGGCCTCGGGCTTCTCGAGTTTCGCGTAGGTGATGCCTGCATAGGCGGGGACCGCTTTTGCAATCTCGCCAAAGATGGCCTCTGCATCCTTGAACGCGAAGTCCTTCTCATGGCCCATGGCCTTTGCGATCTCGCTGATGATCTGCCAGTCGGCCTTGGAGGAGCCGACGGGTTCGATGGCCTTGCGGATCCGCTGGACGCGGCGCTCGGCATTGGTGACGGTGCCGTCGCGCTCTGCAAAGGAGGCAGAGGGCAGGACGACATTCGCCTTCGCGGCGGTCTCGGTCATGAAGAGGTCCTGTACGACAAGGAAGTCGAGCTTGCCGAGAGCGTCGGCGACGTGGGCGCCTGCCGAGGCGATGTTCTCCCCGACAACGTAGAGCGCCTTGATCTTGCCGGCTGCTGCGGCATCGATCATGGCCGGGACGGTGAGGCCCCCTTCGCCGGGGACTGCGCCGACATCGGCGGCTCCCTGTGCATTGCTCTTGCCGCGGAGGAGGTTGACTCCCGCGCCGGCCTTGCCGACATTGCCGGTGACCAGCTGGAGGTTTGCCAGGGCCCGGATCAGGTCTCCGGAGCCTGCGCCTGCGGATGTGACGACTGCCGCGGGCTCTGCTGCGGCAAAGATCTCGGCAACTTTCGTGACGAGACCGGCATCGATGCCGGCGATCTTTGCGACCGCGTCGGGCGTGCAGGCTGCCGCTGCTGCTTTGGCCTTCTCGAAGTCCTTCGTCTTCTTTGCGATGAAGTCCTTGTTCTCCTTGCCGGCCTTGATAATGGCGGTAATGATACCGTTGACGAGCGCGACACCGGTGCCCGGGTTGCAGGCAATGTGGATGTCGGCGAGCCGTGCGGTGGCTGTTTTACGGGCGTCGGCCACGATGATCTTTGCACCGTTCAGCTTCGCGAGGATGACCCTGCGGCCTGCAAGCGGGTTCTCCTCCAAGGGGTTGCTCCCCACGATAAGGATCGCCTTTGCCTCGGAGAGGTCGGCAAGCGAGTTGGTGGTCGCGCCGTTGCCGAAGGCATCGGCAAGGCCCCTGACCGCGTCGGCATTGCAGCGCCGGCCGCAGTAGTCGATGTTTGCGGTCTTGAGCACGTTTGCCGCGAAGTTCTTTAAGACAAAGGAGTCCTCGTTGCTGTTCCGTGCGGAAGCGACGACACCGATGGCGTCGCCCTTGACCTCCTTGAATGCATTGGCAATCTCCTTGTACGCGTCTTCCCAGCTGGCCTCCACGAACTTGCCGTCCTTCTTGACAAGCGGCGATATGAGCCGGTCAGGGCTGCTGACAAACTCGTAGGACTTGTTCCCGCGGATACAGACCTTGCCCTCGTTGACCGGGTTGCGGTGCCAGGGAGAGATCCCGACGAACCTGCCGTCTTTTACGACAAGGTTGACACCGCACCCGTTGCCACAGTAGGGGCAGGTGCTTGGTACATATTTGAAATCCATGTTCTGACCTCGAACGATCAAAGTCTGTCCGTATCATATATAATGTTAATTAAATGTTACAAAAAAATGATGATTACTAGTGGGTTGAAGTCCCAGATCCATGTCCGGATCCAGCTTGCGTACGATCGTCACTTCTCCCTCTACAAGAAGACATCGCTGTGAAGGCCCGGTCTCCCCGTCATCATGGGGAGCGCAGCGAATGATGCTGGTCCTCCCGCGCGTCAGAAACAGGAGTTGAGATCTGCCATCCCGCTGCCCGGGTGCGACAGCGGGTTACTATTTCTTGACAAAAAACAACATGGATGGAATAGAGATGAGCATCATGATGATGAGAACCATCCCGGTGAACAGGTACCTGTTCCCCTCACCTTCTCATTCTGAAGCAGGGAAGAACGACTGATACCATGAAATCCCCCCGTATACCCCCTATGCTCTCCACCATTGTCCAGGCAGGGCTGGTGGCGGTCGATGGTATAACCTTTGGCGAGCGTATGGCCTGCCCGGTCTGCGGGGGGCCGGTCTCGGGATACGATACCCGGAAAAAAGTGTTTGCTCTCGTCCGCGAAAATGGGAGGGAGCGTGCTATCAGGGTCACGGTGAAACGCTTTTCCTGCCGCAGGTGCGACCGCATCGTGAATGCGGATGAACCGTTCTACCCGGGCACCCGTATCGGCTCGCCGGTCATCGATCTCTGCCTCACGCTTGCGACCACGATGCCGGTAAACCGTACCGCGGCCTGGCTCGATGCCATGGACGTGATCGTGAACCGGACCAGCTGCCGGCTGGTACGCGAGGGACCATGCCCGGTCGGTACCGGCGACTGCCCTGTTTGGCATCAGGATGCCGATGTCGGTGATCTCACTTTCCACCCTTGCCGCCGGGGCCGGACAAGGCAGTCCCGTCAGCGGGGCAGAAGTTCTCGCAGCCTGTGGTTTCCCATCCGCAGGCCGGGCAGCGCTTCACCCGTCTCCTGTGAAGGACCGGGAAGAGCGGGATACAGAGGAAGAGAAAAAAGAACGGCACGTGGAGGCTCCAGAGCACGGCCGTGATGCCAAGGGATCCGGCAAAAAGGATGAGACTTAGTCTCCCTGCGTCCGTAATGCCACCTCCCGTACCGCGTAAGCAGGCAGCGCGTCTGCCGCCGGCCCGATCTTCCCGGCGAGTGTTGTGCCGCCGCATGCATGGCTAAAGAGCTCTGCACCGACCCCTGCCACGATGACGGACGATGCCCCGGTCTCTGTTTTCACCCGGTGCACGCTCCCGCAGATGAGCGCCCGCTGCCGTTCCCAGAATGCGCCGGCGATTTGCAGGGCGCCGGTCTTACCAATCTCTTCAAGGTCGGCGCAGACCACCCGGGCAAGCCGGCGCAGGGACGCTTCAGGGTTCTTTGCCCGGTGGTCCGGTGTATCGCAGGTATAATCGTCCGGCGTTATGTGGCCGAGCGCGAGATGGACGTCCGCGCTCGCGGCAAAATATTCCGTGCTGACCGGTGTCGCCGTTCCCTCCAGGTTCACGGATGAAATGAGGGTGGCCACTGGTGTCCGCAGCATGCCGGTATAGACAAAGTACCCTTTCCGGAGCCGCGCCAGATCCGAAAGGCCGGTAAGCGCAGGGAACCGGGAGAGCGGGACGATATCTGCGGTCGTGCTCCCGATATCGAGCAGCACCGCACCCGGGTATTTCTCCCGCAGGAAATCCGCGGATGCCAGCCAGTTTGCGGCAGCAAGCGCCGGCACCGGGCCATCGTGGAATACTGCATCGGTACCGTAGAACCGGGCAGCCGGAAAGACCTGGAGGACCGCGTCTGCAATGAATGCGATTCCCTGCTGCTTGTTTTCGAAGCAGTCGGCAAGCTCGCCGCTCATCACGACTGCTGCAGCATCGTCCCTCCCGGTCGTGTACTGCCGCAGCAGTTCCGTAAGCGGGGCACCGGTCCAGAGAGGGCAGTAATGGATATGGACGCCGTTTTCGTCAACGACCTTGAGGTTGGCACCCCCCACATCGATGCCTATCATGCCGGCCTGACCGTCCCGTGCGTATCGAACCGCACTTTCCCGGTGAGGTGCACCTCTGCCGGCGCAATGCCGTGCGAGGCTTCTACGAGAAGCGAGGCGATCTCCTCGTCCATGCAGGCCGCGATGCCGACAAGGCTCGTGGTGATACGGGGGTTCACGTCCACAACATATACTCTGTCGGCGACCACCACATCGACGCCGCAATAACCCTGGCAGCCGAGCACGGTCGCGGCTTTGACTGCCGTATCGATGATCTCCTGCCCGCGTGCAGGACAGACCGGCGTCTCCCCCCGAGTACGTGAATGTCCCGTCATTATTTATGGAGACAAACTGCCGGTTGATGGCAAGGACCAGCGGCGGGTTACCGGAGAAGGTACAGGCAGGCCTCGCCGATGACCCGGCTGATGACAAGGCTGACCGAGTAATGCTCTCCCCCGATATACGCCTGGGCGAATTCATCCCTGCCGGGCGCATCCGAGGTGAGCCGCACGCCCTGTGCAGCGCAGCCGCTCACCGGTTTTATGATATGTTTCCCGGAGGGTGCATCGGCAGGCACCGGAATCCCGTGGTTTATGAGGATCTTACCGGTCGTGACCTTGTTTGCACAGAGAGCGGCGTTTATGCTGCCGCAGCCGAGGTTGTGCGAGTGCTGTTCGACCGGGAGGGTAAACTTCGCGAGCAGGGAATCGGGTGCGATCACGAGACCCATGTCGCATACGGGAGCGAGCCGCACGATCTCTTGGTAAAAATCCCCGGTTCCCGGCTGCACCACTTCGTAGCCGCAACGGGAAAAACTCGCGTGCAGGACACCAAGCATCGCTGCCCCCTCGGGGGCGAGGGCAGGATCGCAGGCCGTCGCGTACTCGGCAAGAAGGACCTTCATCGCAGGTACTATTGCATCCGCACACAATTACCCTATCCTCCCAAACACTTCCGAATCACCCACTGATCGGAGAATTATTTGATAGGGCGGCGCTATAGAGTACCGGTGCTATGAAACCTGCGGTCCTGCTCACCAACGATGATGGCGTGAACTCCCTTGGCATCTGGGCAGCCTACGAGGCGCTCGCCCCGATCGCTGACGTGACAGTCGTCGCCCCGGCAACCCAGCAGAGCGCGGTCGGCCGTTCCATATCGATCTTCGAACCCATCCGGGCAAACAGGATCAGGATCAATGGTATTCATGCATGGGCGGTCGCGGGCAAGCCCACCGACGCGGTGATCATCGGCCTGTATGCGCTGAAACTTGCACCTGTGCTCGTGGTGAGCGGGATAAATATCGGCGAAAACCTCTCGTATGAATCCATCATGACCTCGGGGACGATGGGCGCGGCGCTCGAAGCCTCAAACCAGGGGACCAAGGGGATCGCGTTCTCCCTGCAGGTGGAGGACCAGGGTGACAAGTTCGACGATCCCGGCCAGTCCGCGCAGAGTTTTGAGCCGGCAAAGAAGGTCGTGCGGGATGTGGTCGGGCGCGTGCTTAAATCAGGGTTCTGCCCGGATGCAGATGTGATCAATGTTAACATCCCGTCAACGGTCACCGGGGGGTACGAAGTGACCCGGCTCGCCCGCAAACTTTTCCGCACCGGGGTCGAAAAAAGGCTCGATCCCCGGGGCCGGCCGTACTTCTGGATCAACGGCCCGCTCCTTGAAGATGCTGAGGAAGGTACGGACGTGCATGCGGTCAGGAAAGGCAATATCTCGATCACACCCATCACGCTTGACTGTACCGCTTATGCGGCAGATGACGAGACAAAAAGGATTTTTCTTGGCTGAATATTGTCCAGTGTTTTTGTTTACTTTTTCTATCGGACTTTTAAACTGTAGTGACTAATTGTCATGATTGGGATTGCCCTCCTCTGTTTCTCTTGAGGTGCGATGCCTGCCGCCGCCCCGAAGGGCGCCCCGCGGCGGCCTCAATTATTTAATAGGGATGTACCGATAATCTGCCCAGCGAGGGCCCGACGAGGCGTCCGAGCGACCCCCGAAGGGGGTGGGAAGGTTCGCATTGTGAATAGAGCCGTCATGGCGGAGAGGCATCGTTTCTTTACTTGAGTTTATGAAGCGACATCGATACCGTCTTGTAGTATATGGTATCTCCTGCCTTCACCAGTTTTAATTATCCCGGCGTCGAACCCTATCATTGTCATGTCTGGCACAACTGAAGCAACCGCTGCTGCGAAACGTGCGGCGGGATATCGGGCAGCAGATCTGGTGGAGGATGGCATGGTGATCGGTCTTGGGACCGGCTCCACGGTCTTTTACACCATTGAATGCCTCTCGGGTCGGATCCGGGACGGGCTCTCGGTTGCAGGCGTCCCGACCTCCTACCAGACAGCGATACGGGCGCGGGAATATGGGATACCCTTAACCACGCTGGACGACAACCCGGTGCTTGATCTCGCCATTGACGGCGCCGACCAGATTGACCCGCAGCTTTTGATGATCAAGGGACGCGGCGCTGCGCTTACCCGGGAAAAATGCGTGGCTGCAGCAGCCTTCCGGTTTATCGTGGTCGTTGATGAGGCAAAGATGGTCTCCCGGTTATCCGGTGGAGTGCCTGTCGAAACGATCCCGTTTGCCACGAAGACCGCGATGGCGCAGCTGCGCGGACTGGGCTGCCGGCCGTTCATCCGGGAAGCGGTAAAAAAGGACGGTCCGGTCATCACCGATAACGGGAACTTTATCATCGACTGCCAGTTCGAGGAGATCCCGGATCCTGTCGCGCTTGAAGCGGCCATAGCGATGATTCCCGGGGTTGTGGAGAGCGGGCTCTTTACCCGGTTTGCCGGGAACACGACAGTTATTGTTGGCAACGAAAAAAAGTGTACGGTACTGACATCAGCTGACGTATGCCCGTAATTTCTGTATCATGGCGAGCTGATTGGTGGCTTCTTTCTTTTTCTCTTTCTCGATACTGTCCATAATTTCTGTGATGGGCTTTGCAAGTTCGTAAATCTTGACCGGGCGTCCCTTGCTCTCGGCCTTGCTCTCGCGGCTGATGATCCAGCCCTGTTCCATCAGGAAGTGCATGGCGATACTTACCTCAGGTTGGCGCAGGTCGGTCCCGCGCTCGATCGCGCGGGATGTCGCTTCGGGAAGGTTCGCCAGAAATACCAGCACCTTTGCCACGTTCTTCTTTGTTCCGATCTCGATGAGAAGGTTCGCGAATTCTTCCTCCTT
>CAWEFI010000013.1:0-32609 GCA_963808285.1 uncultured Methanoregulaceae archaeon | reverse complement strand
AATAAAAAAAGTAAAAACAGAGAATCTTTTTTCAAAATTGTATTTTGAAAATTTCCGGCTGCGAGGAGATCAGAAGATTTGTCAACACTCTCGGGGGCTCCGGCAAACCACCGCCCCCGCACGCTTGTGGCACCCCCGGTTGCGATGACGCCGTATTACCTGCACACAGAAATGATGTGATTCGGTTGAACGGATACTACCGGGGGCATCGCAATTTTCGCCCCCATCCCTTTGGGCGATGCATTGGTACAAGTGAAGAAGTCGTATAAGAGACAATCAAATAAATGTTCGGACAGTCCTTTGCCCCGCCGTGCCCCGTGAGGGGCCCTGAGGCGGGGAGCCATCGTTCTCGTATACTATCGGATTAACCGGGTATCTAATCCTGCACTTTTGGTTTTATCGAAACGCACCGGTAAAAATTTCTTAAACCTCTAAAAACCGGTCCAGCGCCGAGCTCCCCGCGATCTTTTTAAATGCCGTAACATCTGAAAACGGGCGTCCTGCGAGCACGGCAGCAACCCGTTTCTTCCCGACGCCGGGCAGCCAGCGGAGGGCAGACGCCGGCATCCTGTTGACGTTGAGCGGCAGGGGCAGTGCGGTCACGGAACGCATCCCCCAGTCAACCACGACGGCATCGATCACGGTACGGACAGGAAGGTGCACCGGGATACCCGCGAGGATCGGGTACGAGCCCGGCTGCCGGCCAAACGAGAGTTCTCCCGAAATCTCGATCCGCACATCGCGGAGAACGGTGCCGACCGGGAATACCCGCTGGAGCATGGGGAGATCGATCTTCTGCCGGACAAACTCCTTGAAGGCCCCGAAACGACGTTCGTTCTTCCCGAGCGTGTTGTCCGTGTATACCGGTGTCCCTTCAAAGGGCATCACCTGCCGGATGTTGACACGCCGGACCATGAGCCCGGCCGCGAGCACCCGGGCAAGGAACTGCTCGTTCTTATCGTACGTCGCCGCCGTCTCGCCCGCAAGCCCGCAGACAAAGTTGAGGCCGGGCAGCAGTTCGGGGATCCCGTCCCGGCGCTCCCCCCGGTTTCGTTCACGATCTCAATGGCCCGGAAAACCTCGTCCGGCTGTGCCTTGAGATTGTTCGCCGCGATCACGGCCGGGTCGGCGGTCTCCATGCCAAAAGCGGCCACATCCCCGGGCGTGTGGTGCCGGACGATTGTTGCCAGTGCCTCCCGGCTCTTCTCCTCATGCCGGGCGATAGTGGCCGGGTTCGTGTTATCGATATGGAGCGTCCTGAGATCCGGTGCGGCGGTGCGGATTGCGGAGAAGAGCGCTTCGATTAAGTCCGGGCGCGGGGCCGGGTACTCGCCCTCCCCGGAACCATAGGCGAGGATGTCCGGCTGCCGGCCGACCCTGAAGTGCCGGGCCCCCTGTTCCGCAAGCGCTACAACTTCAGAAGCGACCCCGGCCACGGAACGGTACCGGGGCCGGCCGTAGAAAGGCTCAGTGCAGAACGAGCAGCCGCCGGTCGCCCCGTGGGAGCAGCCCCGGGCGGTCTCGAGCTCGCACATCACGTACGGGAAGTCCGGGTGCTGCACGATGATTCCGGCCCCCGCGACACTCCACGGGTCGGTCAGCGAATAATCGAAGGTGCCGGCAGGCTCGTTTCCGTCAAGGTACCGGTCAAGCGCCACGGCCGGCTCACCGATCAGCAGCGCATCAAACCCGGTGATCAGCTGCCGGATCGCTTTTTTCCCGCCCTCCCCGGCATACCCGAAGCCGATGGGGCCTCCGATCAGTTTTTTCGGGCCCCGGATAAGGTGACCCACCTGCTGGATCTCGGTAAGGGTAGCAGGAGTACCGCCAAGGTATTTGCCCGGGACCGTGACGCCGGCGATCATGACAAGAAGCCCGGCCCGGTTCATCTCCTGCATCCGTTGCGGATCGTTCCTGAGCTGGTCAATGGTGAGGTAATGGACGGCAAAGCCGCGGGAGGCAAGCGCTCCTGCGACCGTCCGGATGTACGGCGAGATATAGGGTGGCACGCCGAGGCATGCGGGCTCATCCACGTACCCGTCGAGAATGACAGCCGTTGTGCCCCGGCCTGTATCAGCGGTCATGGCCGATCAGGGCAAGCAGTTTTTTTGCCCACATAAGTTTTCCGCGCTTGAACGGGTCGACATTCCTGTCATCGAGATCGAAGCCGATCAACATGATCGTTTTTGCACCGAGCGCGTCGGCGGCAAAAACCGCCCGGTCGCCGTCTGAAAACCCGCCGAAGTTGTGGACATGCGGGAGCGGCGTGCTCTGGGTCGTGGCTACGAGAGGGCCGGCCAGTTTTTTCACCCAGTGCCGGAGGAGCGGTATATTATCGCCGTGCGCATGGATCACCACAATGGTCCCCGCCGCATTCATCTCCGCGAGCAGATCGGTCGCCCCGTCAAGGTCCGTAAAGACCGCATCGGGCCGGATGCCGTGCGAGAAGAGGACATCGGCTGCTGCATCGGCGGCAAAGACCACACTGCCGCCGGGAATGCGGCCGAGTTCCCTTTCAAGGCAGGGGGCGTTGCCGCAGACCACGATATCGCGTCCCTTTACCAGCCGGGAGAGTGCGGGGAGGTCATCACGGCCGACGAGGGTTGCAAGCAGGGCAGCTGCCCTCTCATCCTCTTCGCGAGAGAATCCAAAAGAAGCGAGAATCTCAAGGTAATGCGGCTCCCATACGGCAAAATCCATGAATCACCAGCATATGACGGGGAGGCAGGGAGCCGGCATGGCTTCATTCCCCGTTTTTATTTTCCTCGTTCTCGATGCCGACGAGGTTCTTGAACCTCTGGAGGATTGGCTCGATGGTGATGCTCAGGAGTCCTACCTTGTCGGATACATTGCCGAAATAGTGGAGCGGGAGGTTTGCCGCTGCCATGTTCGGATGGCCTCCCGCATCTCCCATGTCCCCGAATGCCTCGGCAAGTGCATTCCCGATATGCAGCCGTATGTCCCGGTTCCGGGCCGAGATCACGATCGCGGTATCAGTGATCCCATACACGAGGGCAGTATTTACCCCTTCGAGCGTGATGAGCAGGTCGGCTGCCTGCGGCAGTGCGTCCCGGTTCATCACGTAGCCGACGTTCGAGAAGAGGTAGCCGCTCTGGATCTTCCGGTTCTGGATCGCTTTTCCAATCACATCGATCGTTTCCTGCGACATGGACGGCGACATGATCTTGTCGAGGAGATCCGCGTCCGTGAGCGGGAGGAGGAAGCCGGCGTTGCCGAGATCCTGCGGGGTGACGTTCCTCTTGAACTCCTTTGTGTCGGTCCTGATGCCGTAGAGGAGCGCGGTCGCCACCCTTTTGTCCACCGGGATATCGAGCTCCTGCAGGTACTGGGTCATGATGCTCGCGGTCGCCCCGATACCGGGCCGGATATCGGTGAATGCACCCTGCCCGGACAGGTGGTTGCCATCCTTGTGATGGTCGATGATGATCTGGATCTTTGTCTGGGGTGGTATGTCGTTGTTGGCACCCGGGCCCGAGCAGTCTACGAGGGCGATATAGGAGCACTTCTGGAGCGCATCGGGCGTCAGGTGCTCCATCTTGATGTCGAGGAGGTTTACAAACGTCCGGTTCTCCTGGTGTCCGATGTTGCCTTCGTAGAAGATCCGTGTGGTGAGCGTCTTTGAGTTCGCGTGGCGCGCGATCTCGGCGAGGGCCATGGCGCTCGCGATCGCGTCCGGGTCCGGGTTCTTGTGGGTGATGATCCCAAGGATGCCGTCCCAGCCGGCAAGGAGCGAAAAAAGTTTCTGCGAGATCCTGCTCGCATGCTGCTTTTTGATCTGGAAGACCGCGGTCTTAGCGACCACTTCCTGGGGGTATATGACGAGGTCTGCACCGGCCGCCGTAAGTTTGCCGCCGGTCACCGGGTCGACCGCCCGTGCGATCACCTGCACGGACGGGTACCGTTTTTTTACGGCAAGGACGGCGGCGAGGTTGGCGTCCGCATCACCGGTCATCACGAAGGCTATCTCAAATGCCGGGAGTCCGGCGAGCAGTTCGGATGAGGTGATATCCCGCACGTACGCGTCATACTTCTGGTCGCGGAGGTGACGGACGCGCGACTCGTCGCGGTCAACGACGATCACGCGCTCGTTTTCCTTCGCGAGCTCGAGGATGATGTTGTACCCGTTTGTCCCGCACCCGAAGATGCAGTATTTTATCGGGGCTGCTGACTCAAACGCGGCGGTGTCAGGCATGTTAGAAGAAGATGTGCCACGCCCACGTATAAAGGGATTCACTGGGGATCCGGGGAGCCGGGTTCCCAAACATTTATTCGGCTGTACCGGCCACATTATTAGGCTACGTGGGTCTGTCAGCTTAGTTCGGCATAGCGGCGGACTCTTAATCCGCAGGTCAAGGGTTCAAATCCCTTCAGGCCCGCTTTTCCTGTATTTTTTTCCTGTAGTTATCTGTATCATCGGAGCCCGCGATGTTTTTCCTGTTTTAACCCGGACAGTTTTCTCTCACGCCGGGCAAGCCCTGCACCGGAATCTTGATTGCGGCAGACCTCCATCATTGTTTAAAAGGGGCTGCTGCAGGAAAAAACCGTAGCGGACCTTCACGGACGCACCGGGGTATTCGTTCCCAAAAGAAAGTTCGTCGGAACGGTGAGGCAAGGATAATGGAATTTGTTGGCAGTAAAACGGAGAGGAATGTCCTCGCGGCATTCGCCGGGGAATCACAGGCCCGGAACCGGTACAGCTATTTTGGCAAGGTTGCAAAGCAGGAAGGGTACGAGCAGATCTCCGCCATTTTCTTACAGACCGCGGAAGAGGAGAAAGAGCACGCGAAACTGTTCTTCAAGTGCCTGAACGGGGGCACGGTGGAGATCACGGCAGGATATCCCGCAGGGGTGATTGGTACCACACAGCAGAATCTCAAAGCAGCTGCTGACGGCGAGATGATGGAGTGGGGCACGCTCTACCCGACCTTTGCCGGGACGGCAAAAGATGAAGGGTTTATCCCGATCGCAAATCTCTTCCGGCAGGTGGCAAATGTTGAGAAGTACCACGAGCAGAGGTACAACCGGCTCCTCGCAAACCTGGAAAAGGGAATGGTTTTCCGGCGCGATACACCGGTCAAATGGTACTGCCGGGAGTGCGGGTACGTGTATGAGGGAACGACTGCGCCGGCAAAATGCCCGGCATGCGGCCACCCGCAGGCGTATTTTGAGATCTACGCGGAGAATTTCTGAGACCAGACGTTTACTTATTTTTATCCCGGGCCAATTCACGGCGAGATGCACTCACCGGATCCAGCCCATCCGCACCCAGCGGTCGTACTCATTGGGGCGGAGATCCTTGTTCTCTTCCACAAGTAACCTGAAGTATGCACGGTTGTCCGCAAGGATCGCATCCTGCGCCGGATCTGAGTACCCGTCCCGGATCGCTCCGACAAGTTTTTTCCCGAGCGCCCGGGCAGCAGGTTCCGCCGCGTCAACGGGTTCCGGTTTTCCCCCCGTGGCAACGCTGATGCCCCCCACCGAAATGATCCCCAGGTAGTTGAGAACGTGGCTGAGGTACGCGACCACATCGTTACCTCCGGATTCAGAGGTGGTCGCAACGGAACAGCCAACTTTCCCGGCGAACTGCTGGTAATGGATCGCGTCCGCGAGCCGGTCGAAGAAAACCTTCATCTGGCCGGTGATATTGTCGATATACACCGGTGAGCCAAAGACGATTGCATCCGCCTCTTTCATCCGGACAAAGAGGGCCGGGAGATCGTCGTCGTTGACACAGATGCCGTTGAGGGTACATGCCTCGCACGCGGTGCAGGGAATGATACGGTAATCGGCAAGGTCGATCATCTCGGTCTCCGCACCGGCGTCCGCTGCCCCTTCGAGGACAAAACCGGCCAGTCTGCGCGTGGTACTCCGGATCGTCCGGGGGCTCCCGTGGATGGCGAGGATCTTCATGGTTGGCGTGGCTCCTTTGTGTATCTGACATTGGGCGGGAAAGAATATGAGGGGATGGGAAGAGAGCATCCACGTCCGCATCCTGCACCATCACCCCGATGAACGGTTCCCAATATTCATACCCTGCAAGAACAATTGCCTGTCATCCAAACAGGGAGTCAGGCAGGACAGCCGAAATACGGGACGAACCCGCAGATTCTCTAGGTCATCCTTCTTTTTTTGTACAAAACTCAAACACGCACTTTTGGTCCCCCGGCGTGTGCGCCTCATGGAGCCGCTTTACCATATCCGGGTGTACAAACCCGGCGGCTACCAGGTGCCGGATCAGCTCCGTCCGGGGCATCACCCGCGGAGGCCCTCTCTCATCCGGTTCGCAGGATCCGCCATCCTCGATCCCGAGCGTTGAGCCAAAGAATACCCCGCCGGGCCTGAGGGCTTTCGCAGCATTTTTCAGGTAGTTCTCGAGTTCATCCGTATCTGATATCACGTGGATAACGGACCCGGAATAGATCGTATCAAATGTCTCTTCCCCAAACGGGAACGAATCGTTCACCACGAAGAGATCCCGGATCGCATCCTCGTCACGGTACAGGGCGAACCCGAGGCTGATGCTCTCCCACGTGAGATCAAAAGCGGTGATCAGTTCCCGGGAAAAACCGTCACGGAAGAGCTGCCGGATATTGTCGCCGGTCCCGCAGCCGTAATCGAGAAACGGGCCGGTGTGCCGGAGCATACGGGGATAAAAAAAATGCCCCCTGATCCGCGGCTCGCCAAGGATCGAAAGAATGTGTGGGTAGGGGACGCCACCCTTTTCGTACTTCGCGATGAGCTCCTCATAGTAATTCTCAGGGTACGTGACCCCGAGCACCCCGACCCGGTGCATCGCGGCAAGGAGTTCCCCGGCAAGCGTTTTTCCATCCCGGAATGTGCGGGAATGTGCGGCTGGCATACCGGATACAGGGTTGGCTCTTGATCTTCTTTGAAGGTTTGGGAGGCAGAACCGGGAGGTCCCGGGGCCGGTCCTTTTTACCCGGAGAGCAGATGCCCGCTCAGGCCCAGGAAGAGAAGTACAATGAAGATGATCACGATAACCGTTACGGCGATTTTCAGGAAAGGGATGCACCCGCCCGAAAGCCGGCCGGGTTTTTTACCGGGTGGTACCGTTGCATATCCGCCCCCGTACGGAGTAGCACCGCCCGGCCCGTACCGGATGCCCACACCGGGCGCCGGGGTCTTTTTCCATTCCGCAAGGCCGGCGCATGCATGGTTGGGCGGCAGCCGGTGCTCATCGCAGAAGTTTTTTCCGCAGTACTGGCAGTGGAACGGGAGCGAGACATTTTTCCCGCAGATATCGCAGCGTGGCATTTCTCTTCTTCATTCTCGCGAGGGATCCCATAAGGGCTCCGGTGAACCGGACAGTACAGGTTTTCTTTAGCCCTCATCGGCCCTGCCTCTTAACATAGCTAAAAAGAATCCAAAAAATGTTGTGAGGTCTCCCCGGCCGTCTTTGGCCGAACAGAATTACCGCATCGGAAATCCTGCAGCCAGGCACCAATGCGCAGGTACTGATTTGAGCAAGCCAAAGATCCTTGTGCAGAGCAAGCATAGGACGTCCAGAGCGTACACGCGTCAGGTTTAGATGTCAAATTTTCCATCATTTCTCCTATTGATCGCGTGCGCCGGAAAGCAGGCACAGGTATGGTAAAATAGCGTCGATACCCGGTCCCGGGTTAAGCGTGCGTGATACGGGATCTCACCCCCCAAATTTCAAACTAAAATTATGCATAGTGGTAGGGGCTATACCTGAGGCTTACGATTTAGGCAACTGCAGTGGTTTTTTAGTTCTGGTGCACTTGCAGTTATCTCGAGAATTTTAACGTGGTGAAATTGTGGTCACCCCTCGTAAACAACGTAACCCTTGTTGATTGTGGCCAGGAAAAATATTCCGGCCGATCTTGATCATCAGTCGAAGGACCAGGTCCGGGTTTTGTCATGCATATACGATATTAACCAGGACATCTGCATAGTACCAATAATTACGATAGCAGGTGCGAATCAGGGTATGAAACCATCAGAAGACGAAAATGTCGATTTCGAACAGGTTTTAAATTCGCTGCCGGTGCTGGTTTTTTTTACTGATGCCGGCGGCACCATATTCTGGGAAAACAGATCATGCACGGATCTCCTGGCACCTGCCGGAACCCCTTCCGGTAAGCGAACAATCGGCGATCTGTTTCCGGATGACAGGGAGGATTTTTTCCACGATATCCGCCTCGCCATCTCATCCGGCGAGACAAAGAACGGGATCATCCGCAGGATTGATACGCCTCATTCGGGCGCAAAGAGCCTGAAATTTTGCATCATCCCCTGCAAGGACAGGAAAGAGAAAAATTCCCGGGTTATGATCTTTGCCCTCGACGTAACCGACCAGGTCGAGATGAACCGGTTGAGACAGGATGCATACGAACAGATTGAGAAAAATATCGAACAGTTCGCGACACTGGGGGATCACCTTCGCAACCCTGTTGCGATTATTATCGGGCTCTGCGATATGCTGGATGACAAAGCAGTCTCCCACAAGATCATCAGGCAGGGAAAAGAGATAGATCGGATTGTAGCTCAGATCGATAAAGGCTGGATTGATTCAGAAAAGATCAGGATGATGTTGAAAAAATATTATGACGTTGGCGTCAGAGGGACGCACGAACTGGTGGCACGCGCAATCCACGAAGAATACAGCGCACAGCAGCAAAATGCTGGGTTGACCCCGCAAACAAAACCGTCCATGCGCCCCTGGAACGAGCTCTCCCATCATTTGCAGGAAGCAAACCTCAAACAAGCGGATGACATCTGTAAAAAACTGCAGGTGATCCACTGCGCAATCGGGATTTCCACCGATGCCAATGAAACATTGTTTGAATTCACGCCGGCCGAGATTGAAATGCTCGCACAGATGGAACACGAGCGCTGGATGGACGAGCACCTGAAAAGAGGTTGGGTGCAGGGCCCTGAGACGAACGAAAAACTCAGGACGCATGATTGCCTGATGCCATGGGAACCGCTCCCTGAGCAGCAGAAAGAGAAAGACCGTAACGCCATACGGACGCTGCCGGGGATCCTTGCAAAGGTTCAACTTAAAATTGTGCGTTTCGGGTGAACGTAAAAGATAATAGTCCGGAAATGACCAAGAAACAGTGAATGGAGATTCCGGATCCACATGTTACGGGTTCGGACAGTGCATGCCAGATTCTGATGAATTTTCCGGGTCCCGTCGTATCCTCTACGATGTCTTCATCAGCTATGCCAAGCCGGATAAGCGAGTAGCCGATGCCGTGTGCGCAGCGCTGGAATCCCATGAATTCAGGTGCTGGATTGCCCCCCGGGATGCGCCGCCGGGCACGGAATTTCCGAAGGCAATTATCGAAGGGATCGAAAGGAGCGGTGCGATGGTGCTCATCTTTTCATCCCATTCAAACGATTCCCCTCACGTGCTCAGGGAATTGACGAATGCCGTGAATAAGGGGCGCATTATCGTTCCGTTCCGCATTGAAGATATCCAGCCTTCGAAATCGATGGAGTACCTGATCAGCGTCCCGAACTGGCTGGACGCCTTTACGCCTCCCCTTGAAAAGCATATCGATGAACTTGTCGGGATCATCGGGGATATTCTTTTACCGCGCGAGGACATGGTAGTCTGCGCTGTATGCAGCACCCCCCTCTCACCAATCGCCAGGTTCTGTGAAAAATGCGGGGCACCGGTGTCTTTGAATCCAATATCTCCTCCGCCGCCAGAGGCCGGACGGACCCCGACACAACAATCCGTTGCGGCAACCCCGCCATCCTCTCGGGTCAAGAGGAGGAGGATTATCGGTGCGGTTATTGTGATCCTCATCCTCGCTGCACTGTACCTCGTCCTCCCGATTATCCCCACCCAGTTACTCAACCCCGTAGGCATCCACGGCGGTTGGGGTATTGGGGCACCGGCCCCGATCCCCACGACCGCGGTGGATTACCGGAGTTCAAATGCCCCGATAAATACGGTAGTCCTCACAGCTGGCCCGACACAGGCGCTGCCGAATACTACCCAGCTCATTGTCGTCGCTGATAAGGATCCTGTCACCCTGATGGTAAATATCATATTCGAAGGGGGTCCCGGGCAGGGACTCGTGCAGGATAACCAGGTGATCCTGACGAGATCCGATGGCACAGTCACCACGGGAAAACTTGACTTCAACCACATGGGATCTGAGGTGAAACTGCAGGGTACCCGCGGAACTGATCGGCTTCAGGTCATCGTCACCATGTACTCGGGAAAAACGTACACTATTGAGGATGAATTGATACCCGGTGGTAACCTGAGGTGAGACGGGCAACCCGGACCGGCTGGCAACGACCGGAAAACTCCGGACACCCCGGTAAGCTGCCGTGTCGTGAAGAAATAATGATAAGCATATCAGAAACCATGGGGAAGTATGGATTTCTTTGACGCGGCATACCAGGGCACCCCTCCCTGGGACATCGGCCGGCCCCAGAAGGAATTCGTTGAGCTGGCCCGGAGGGGAGAGATAATGGGATCCGTCCTGGACATAGGATGCGGGACCGGGGAGCATGCCCTCTTCTTTGCAGGGGAAGGACATGAGGTGTGGGGGATCGACTCCGCCCCCCTCGCGATCCAGAAGGCAAAGGAGAAGGCTGCCGGAAGAGGACTCCCGGTGCATTTTCTTGTCCTGAACGCACTGGACCTCGCAAGGCTCAACAGGAAATTCGATACCGCCACCGATTCAGGGCTCTTCCATACCCTGTCCGATGAAGACCGCCCGGTCTTCGTGGATAACCTTGCAGCCATCCTGTCCACGGCCGGGAAATACTTCATGCTCTGCTTTTCCGAACTGGAACCCGGCGTATACGGCCCGAGGAGGATAACAAAGAGAGAGATACAGGACAGCTTCCGGGAGGGGTGGTCTATCAATTACATCAGGCCGGCGGTCTTCGAGAGCCGCACCCGGGCTGAAGGCCCCCGTGCCTGGCTTTCATCGATATCAAAAAAATGACGAGTTGTGGACAGGACCGCACCCGCTTCAGAAAACGATCTCGTCCCGGGAATGCCGGATCTTCGGCCCCGGCTTGTCTGCCGCGTACCCGATCGGGCAGAGCATCACCGGGGTGAGATGCGCCGGGATCTTGAGGATCCGGGAATATTCCCTGGGGTCGAACCCGCCCATAGGGCAGGAGTCAAAGCCGAGAGACTTTGCGCCGTTGAGGGCGTTTCCGAGCGCCAGGTAGGTCTGCGCCTGCGACCATGCGGCCCGCTGCTCCGGGGACATCCCCGCGACAAACCCTGCCGCCATTCCGGTAACCATCTTGATAATCTCGTCCGGTACGTGGTTCTTCTTCATCAGCTCACTGAGCCGTTTGTTCAGGCTGTCGTAATCCACATCTGCGCAGAAGACGAGCAGGTGCGAACAGGTCGTGATCTGCTCCTGGTCGTTGGAAACCGGGCGGAGCGCCGCTTTGGTTGCCTTGTCCGCAATCACCTTGATCTTCCAGGGCTGGAGGTTCAGGGCCGAGGGTGCAAACCGCACCAGCTCCAGCAGTTCGTTTACCTTTGCTGCGGGAATTGTCCTGCCGTCAAACTTCTTTGTCGCATACCGCTGCATCACGCATTCTGCAAACTGCATTGTTTTCACCACCGTGTACTGATGCGATCATCCACCGCCCGGATGTAAAGGGTTTCTCATGGCCGTGTGGCGCGTCTTACCTGTGTTGTGCGACCGGAAAAAGGAGCCCACACTGAAAAACTGATCAATTGCCTTATGCTCTTGAAAAGCCGGATTATCCGGGTATGGGACGTTTTGTGCGGGGTGATGTGATCCTTGCCCCGGTTCCCTTTGATGAGCGGCGCGACACAAAGACCCGGCCCGCCGTGGTCGTTTCGGCACGGGAAAACGGGGATGTCTGCGTCTGCCCGGTCAGCAGCAAACCCCCGTCCGGTGCCCCCAGCATCCCGCTCGGGCTTGACGATTTTAGCGAGGGGGGCCTCGATCTCTTCAGCGAAAGTTTTGTCCTCACCGCAAAGGTCAACGTGATCCGGTCAGGCGACGTGATCGGCCTCAAGGGCCGGCTCACGACAGATGCCATCAATACGATCACCACACAGGTGCCACAGCCGTTGTACCCCCCAAAAAACCGGAAGGGTGTTCACCGAGGCCCCCGGAAAGGGTGAATGCCGTTTTTTTCGATGATTGTTCGGCTGGATCAGCAACCTTAATATTTCCGGCATGGAGGTTGTGTGGATGGATATCGCACACCGTCTCAAAGAGATTGAAGAGTATGTGGGCAGGCTCTCTCCCGTGCAGAAAATTCTTCTGGGTACTGACGGGTCGGTCACGCAGCTGCTGGAGTCGATCACCGGTCACCCGGTATCGGTCCGGACCCGCGAACAGGAAATCGTTAAAGCCGATACCCTCGCAGCAGAACGCCTCAACATTGCCCAGGGCGATGCGGTGAATCACCGGATCGTGGAACTCCTGGACGCTACAACCGGGGACGTGCTCGTCTACGCGACATCGCAGACCCCTGTTGCCCGGCTTGCAACGGAGTTCCGGGACGACCTCATGAAGGCCGACATACCTATTGGCAGGATCATAGAGCGCCACCATATCGAGGCCCGGAGGGAGATCCTCACCGCCCGGGTAACCTCCGCGAAGGATGACGTGAGCGGGATCTTTTCGATCTGCAAAAACGAACCGCTGCTGATACGGCAGTACCAGATTATCCATGGCGGGGAGCCGCTCATCTTCATTGAAGAGCAGTTCCCGTACAACAAATTCCTTGACGAGCGCAGGGTGATTGTAGGGACACCGTCGCGCATCCATATTACCCTGCTCGATATGAACGGCGGCCTTGGCAGAGTTGACGGCGGGATCGGGATTGCCCTTGACGCTCCCTCGATCCTTCTCGAGGCACAGGCAAGCCCTTCGCTTGAAGTCCATGGCTGTGACAGCCGGACTGCGGCACTGGTCCGGGATAGTGCAAAAAGCGTGCTCGCCCGGATCCATGCGGGGGGGAGCGTGTCGCTCACGGTGCGGGAACACTTCCCGACCCACATCGGCCTCGGGGGTGGTTCCCAGCTAGCGCTTGCTACGGCCCGGGCCTGCTGCGAGCTGTACGGAAAAGCCCTGACCACGGGAGCACTCGCACGGATGGTCGGGCGCGGCGGGACCTCCGGTATCGGTACTGCCGCGTTTGAGCATGGGGGTTTCATCGTTGACGGCGGGCATCGGTTCGGGCCGGGCTGCGAAAAAACCGGCTTTGCGCCATCATCCGCGTCAAAGGGCGTACAGCCGCCGCCGGTGCTTATCCATCACGATTTTCCCGGCGACTGGCGCATCCTGCTTGCGATCCCGGCACTCCCGGAAGGGGCGAGCGGAATGAGGGAGCAAGAGATTTTCCGTACCTGCTGCCCGCTGCCGGTTGACGAGGTCAGGACACTCTGCCATGAGGTCCTGATGCGGATGCTTCCCGGGCTCGCGGAACGGGATCTCGACTTGTTCGGCACCTCGGTCAATGCCATTCAGGAGCTTGGTTTCAAAAAGGTTGAACTCGCCATCCAGCCCCGGGAGGTCACTGGTCTACTTGACACGATGCGTGCGGCCGGGGCAGCCGGGGCCGGCATGAGTTCGTTTGGCCCGACCGTATATGCCATAACCGATACGGGGATGCAGGAGATTGAACGGGCAGCGAAGGCGTTCATGCAGGAAATCGGGGGAGGAACCACGATAATCACCTCCGCCCGAAACAGCGGCGCGGCGGTAAGGATCGCGTGACACCCTGGCCCGTGGACAAAATCTTTTTTTCATTAGGGTATGGTCTCATTCCAGCGACCAAAATGTTGAATTTGTTGAATAATGCCTGCTCACTCTGACGCTCCCGGGGACTGGGCCTCTGGCTCGTCCCCGCCGCTGTGGCGTCCCTACATTGCGATAATGCTGTATTACCTGTTCTGCTGTCATCGCTAATAGCGCCCCGTCCTTCTCGGGGGACAGGTGGCGCGAAAAGGGGGGCAATTATAACAAATGAGAATGGTCCTTTACCGACCAAAAAAAGAGGGAGTCATCTTTCCTATTTGGGGCTGATCATTGCCTCATCACCAGCCTTTTTCTTACTCGCCGATCGCAACGAGCATCTCTTCGAGCGACGGGTACCGGGACTCGATCCGCTCCACCCTCCCGCCTGCGGCCGCGATCGCGGCAGAGCACGCGTTTAAGGCCGCCAAGTCCCCGGCATCGCAGGCAAGTCCCCGGTCATCCTGCCTGTAGGGTACCGTGTGCCGGTCGATGCGTGACGGATAGGCGTGGGCAAACCAGATCGTGTACGTGATCGAGCCGAACTGCTCGCGGAGCTCGTCCATGGTGCCCAGCGCCACCACTTTCCCGCGCCGGAGGATCATCACCCGGTCGCAGATCGCCTCGACCTGGAACAGGTTGTGGGCCGAGAGCACGATGGTCCGGCCCTCTCCCTTGAGCCTGCGCAAGTACCCGGCGATGAACCGGGAGGTCATCGGGTCGAGGCCGCTTGTCGGCTCATCGTAGACCAGGAATTTCGGGTCGTGGATGAGGGAGCGGGCGATCGCGGCCTTGCGTTTCATGCCCTTACTGAACTCGCCCAGTTTCTTCCCGCCGGTCTCAAGCGAGAGGGCAGCAAAGAGTTGGCGGGTCCGGAGGGTGATCTCTTCCTTGTCGATCCCGTAGATCTCGCCGAAGAACGCGAGGTAGTCCTCCGCGGTCATCGTCTCGTAGAGCCGGGACTCCTCGGGAAGGTAGCCCAGCGTCTCCTTGAGCGTCACCGGGTCGCGGACGACATCGATCCCGTTCACGGAAAGGTCGCCGGACGTGGGGGTGATCAGGCCCGAGATAATCTTTAAAAGCGTGGTCTTGCCCGCCCCGTTGTGCCCCACGATCCCGAAGATCCCGGCGCCGGGAAACGAGAAGCTCACGTCGTCAAGAGCGGTAAATCCATCGTAGCGCTTGGAGAGGTGGTCTGCGGTGATCACGGCAGGTGCTCCGGAAGGGCCGGGCCTTTGCTGTACTGTGGTGGGGTGGGGGACATATACGTTAGGATAGGTGCAGGCCGGCGGTCCCCGGCGTGTCAGCACCGATCAGTATTTGACCCCGGTACCCACACCTATTGGCTATCCACGGTGTTTTTCCGGAGATGCAGCCTTGAGTGCAGGCAGGGATATCGCGACCATCGCACGCTGGGAAGTGAAAAAGACCTTCTCGGTCATGTCGCGTAACCTCCTGCCGGTCGCGATCGTCCTCTTCGTCCTCCTTATCCTTGTCACCGGTTTTGCCGCAGAGAGCGGCCTGCACATCCAGGACGGGATGTACCGGATCGGGGTCGACGACCCGAAGGTCGCCGCTCTCTTTACGCCCGATGCACGGTTCACGGTTTACCAGGAGAGCGACCATGTGCTCGCCGCCGACAATGGGGCGTACGATCTCGTCATCAGCAAGGGGGTCGTCTCCGCAAGCCCGACCGGGAAGGGGAAGTCGGGGGAAAACGCTCTCGAACGGGACTATGCGCAGTACAAAAACAGCGTCTATGCGAACGAAAGCGACCTCTTTGCCGCGTTCCCGCTCTGGATCGATACCCAGTCAGTCAAGAGCGAGCTCAACTTCTCCGCCAACCAGAACGGCCAGTACGTGCAGGTTGCCCCCGGAAGGGGACCGCCGGTCCCGTCAGGCCAGGTCGAGAACGTCCCGACACCTTCGGCCACGCTTGGCATCACGCAGGACGAGATCCGGCAGGAACTGGCTGTATCGTCTCAGGAGAATTCGCAGGTCGCCCGGTACACGGATGTGCTCTCTCCTGGCGAAGCCGCCATGGGCCCGTTCATGATCCCGGATCAGCTCTCCCCCCCCTGCCCTTCGATTCGATCATCCTGGTCTTTGTCTTCATCTTCCCGCTCTACTTCACCTCCCAGTTTTTCATGATGAGCATCATGAACGAGCGGATTGAGCGGCAGGGCGAGCCCCTCCTCTCCCTGCCGGTGAAGACCTCGTCGATCATTATCGGAAAGATGCTCCCGTACTTCCTCGGGATGCTTGCGATCTGCACCGGGATCACGGTCTACATCCAGGCGTCCCCGCTCGTCCTCCTGCCCCTTGTCCCGATCATCATCTTCTTTCTCGCAAACGCTCTCGTCATCGGGATGCTCGCCCGGAGCTTCAAGGAGCTCTCGTTCATCTCCATCTTCTTCTCGACGGTCGCTACGTCGTACCTCTTTTTCCCTTCCATCTTTGCCAACGTCCACGTGATCAGCCTCGTCTCACCGCTCACGCTGATCGTGCTCACCATCCAGGGAACCGCGTGGACAGTGTCGGACTATGTCTATGCCACGGCACTTTTCTGGCTGACTGCCGCCGTCCTCTTCTACATCGCGGCAAAAAATTTTAACGAGGAGCGCCTCTTCTCGGAAAAGAAGCTCCTCCCCCGGATCCGCGAGTTCCTTTCCGGGCTCCTCCCGCAGGAGCACCCGTACGCGGCGCTGTTCCTGCTCGCGGTCTTCTCGATCCCGTTCGTCTTCATGGCCCAGATGATGGGCCTTGTTGTCTTCTTCAACCTGCCCATGCCGTACTCGCTCGTGCTCCTGCTCGTGCTCGCGGCACTCATCGAGGAGATGGCAAAGGCACTGGGCATCTACACGTTCTTCATGCGGGACCCCGCGTTCTTCTCGTGGAAGCACCTCGTGCTCGCCTGCGCCGCCACCGCGGTCGGGTTTCTTGTGGGCGAGAAACTCCTCCTCTTTGCCACGCTTGCCCAGATCACCAAATCGGTCTTCGGAAGCGTCCTCTTTCTGTCGCTCGGCGTGCTCTGGATGCCCCTCCTGCTCCACTTCGCCTGCATCCTCATTGTTGCCTGCTCGCTCAAGGTCGGGGGAAGGAAATGGTTCATCCCCGGCCTTATTGCCGCGACCGTGCTCCACTGCTGCTATAACCTGTACTTCATTTTGGGGTGGATGAAATGAAGGCCCGGCACGTCGCGGTGGTGGCAAAAAAAGAGTTCTTCGGGCTCGCATCCGAAAAGACGATCCTCCTTGCGGTCCTGCTGCAGGTCTTCATCGCGCTCTTCTCGTCCTTTTTGATGGTTGGGCTAACGTCCATGTACGACCCTGCGGCGCTCTCGGGGTATTCCCATTTCCGGTACGACATCGCGTACGCGGGAAACGATACGCCCCTGCTCGGGTACCTCGAGGGTACCTCCGACCTCAGGGTGCACCGGATGGACCTCTCGACCGCGGTCGAACTTTTAAAGGAGCGCAGGCTCTCCGCCGTCCTCTACGTCCCGGACACTGCAGCGGGTTCCGATGACCCGGTGAAGATAACGCTCTACACGCTCACCGACGACCTCCAGGGAGCGGTCGTGGACGTGAGGCTCAAGGCGGTCTTTTTGCAGTACCGAGCAGGATCTGAGGGGGGTCCGGGCCGGGCGTCTCGACGTTGCGCCGGTCCCGCTCCAGGTCCCGGCCTCATCAGGCATCGGAGATTTCTACGGGTTTGTGTATGGCCTTCTGGTCCCGCTCCTCGTGTTCCTGCCGGGGATCCTTTCTGCTGCGCTTGTCATCGACCTCATCACCGAGGAGTACCAGCACGGGACGCTCGAGACGCTCATCTCAACCCCGGTCACGTTCGCCGAGATGGTCTGGGGCAAGGTGCTCACCTGCACGGTCATCGTGCCGGTTCAGGCCGGAGCATGGATCCTTCTCCTCTCCGCCAACCGGATCGCGATCGCCGACCCCCTTCTCATCCTGCTCCACGTCACCCTCGGGACCCTGCTCCTGATCCTCCTTGGAGCGTTCTGCGCCCTCTACTACCGGGAGCGGACGGCGGCGCAGTTCGTCTTCTCGACTGCCCTCGTCGTGCTCCTGCTGCTGGTCCTTGCCCTGCCGTACAACCCGCTCAACCTTGTTGCCCGGATCTCGGTCGGCACCGCGGGAGCGATGCAGTGGGTCGTCCTTGCCGTCACCTGCCTTGCCGTGCTCGCGCTCGGGTACGGGATGCAGAAGTACGCCGGCCGGATCGGACGGGCACAGTCAGGAAAATAGCCGGGCTGCGTAAAAAAAGGATCAGGAGAGTGAGTTGAGGGAAGAATTTTTGTTAGAGTAGGGGTTAGTGGACCCGACGTCCTGGTCATAGACCAGGTAGACCTTGCCGCCCATGGTGATATGGACTTGGACATGATCCATGCCATCGAGCGTGCCCGGCAGGGTGATCGAGTCGTAACCATTTATCTGGCCGAGAGCGTTATTGTTCGTAATCTGCTGATCTTCCGGTGTCCCATCCGCACGGGTGACCGTGAGATCGATGCCCTGGGCAGAGCTCATGCCGGGCCCAGTGGTCCACTGGAGGGTGATCTTGCCCGTGGGGCGGTCCTTGTTGACCGTGAAATCGATCGCTTGGCTTGCCGGGAGCGTGGTGATCGGTTCGAAGGTAGGAGCGGGGGTGGCAGTCTGGGTGGTCTCCACCGGGGTCGTAACGGTGGTCCCGACCGGCTGGATCCCGGCCTCCGTCGGGCTCGTGCACCCGACAAAGAGCGCACAGAGCAGGAGTGCGCAACAGGTGGCTGCAGGAATCAGGAATCTCATGATTATCCCTTTCCTCCTGTGAATATTTCTGATTTGCGTTCACGGACCATAAAAACGGGTGGGACACGGCCGGCAGCCTGCGTGCAGAACGGGAAAGTCCTGCCATTTTTTTGGGACAACCCGTAAAAGTCCTCCGGAACTCAAAAATAAGAACAGTTAAATTAAAAAGGACACCCGGATTAACTTTACCTATCAGGAGTATGAGGAATGTTCTGTCCAAAATGTGGGAAAGAGACTGACGCTTCCGGGCAATTCTGCCAGTGGTGCGGGGCGCCGATCGAACCGGCCCCCCCGGCACCGGTGGCAATCGCCGCGTCCGAGGTTGATGAAGGCCCCGAAGTCGGGGTTTATGCCGGTCTCGGGCGGCGGTTCGTCGCATTCATCGTTGATTTTATTCTTATCGCCCTGTTCGGTATTATTGCGGTTACCTTCTTCAACCTGGCAAACGGGATCATGTACCTCTACTATATCGTGGCTGCCCACGCGCCGATCTCTTCCCTGACCGAGGCGGGAACACCGATCGCGGCCCTCGGCCCGATCGTTGCTGCCATCGGTCTTCTGGTAATCATCGTTCCTTGGCTCTACTATGCAGGTTTCGAGTCCTCGCGTGGACATGCAACACCCGGCAAAGTCCTGATGCGCCTTGAAGTGACCGATCTTTCCGGCAACGGGATCTCCTTTGCCAGGGCAACCCTCCGTTTCTTCGGGAAATTCATTTCGACCCTGATCATCTTCATCGGGTTTTTGATGATCGGCCTCACCAAAAAGCGCCAGGGGCTCCACGACAAGATCGCCGGCTGCCTTGTACTCCTTCAGGACTAAATTCTTTTTTCCCGGAATTTTAAAACGCCCCGGCATGAGAGGGACAACCTCGTTTGTGCTGGCGGTACAACCTTTTTACGGACTGCTCCCGTACGGGTCCGGGTGTGAATAAAACCAGTGGAACGATCAGGGGTACCGGAGCTTGATCCCGAGCAGGATGAGGATCAAAAAGACCGAAATGCCGTTTGCCGCGATGATGGGAAGAGCGTTTGTCCAGAACCCGTACACAAGCCAGAGAAAGACCCCGGCCGCATAGAGCACGAGCATCGTAAGGGAGATGTCCTTGGTCTCCTTAAGCCTCCAGCTCCGGATGACCTGGGGGATATACGCGACGGTCGTCAGGGTCCCGGCGATAAAACCGACCAGCGTAATGGTGTCCATACCGCTCATTCTCATAGGTGTTGGATATCCGCTCATTTATACCGGTGGGCACGCAGGTAGCGAAAGTTTTAAAAAAGAAAATCCCCATTCACCGGGCATTGGCCCGCCAATTGACCGAAACAAAGCCCCGCCACCAGTGATCCGGACCATTGCAGTTTCGGGGCCGGCTGTAACCGGGCAGTTGTGCTATACAGTCCCGGTCGCCTTGAAAAACGTATAACAGAACACACCGTCCGGCTCACAGGTGCGGTACAGATCCGCGATCCCCTGTTCCCATTCGTCTGTTGTCATCATGCCTCGTTCGAGCACGGTATTCCGGACGCCTGCGACCATCGCGGCGAATGTCTGGCGCGTGAATCCATCGACAAGCGCCGGCCGCGATGCGTCGACATACACCATCCTCGGCGATACGCGTATGTCCGCGTACCCGGCCTGCATCATGAGCGGGTAGAGGCTCACGGCCGACAAGCGCGTTTCCCCCGCTCTCCCGCTGGAGATCGACCAGGCAGCGGATTGCCGTGTCTGCCGCTGCACTTTTCGGGTGGAAATACGCTGAGCCGTGATCGCCTTCGATCACCGTGATCGTCCCACCTGGTGTGAGAAGAGGGCGGATCATGGTGAGCGCCCGTCCCGGATCGGCCAGGTGTTCCAGCACGAAGCAGACAAAAATATGATCGAAGCTCTCCCGTACAAACGGGAGGCTGAAGAGATCGCCGGCCAGAAAGGTCACGTTGGTGATCGCCCCGGCCCGCACCCTCTCCTCCGCACGCCGGATCGAGGCTGGAGAAATGTCGATGGACGTGATCTCCGCTTCGGGGCTGTTCTTTGCAAGGATAACCGTCTGGGCGCCGGTCCCGCAACCGGCTTCGAGTACCCTGCTCCTAGCCGGGTACCGGGTATCGTTATGGAGAAGGGAGGTCAGCGTCTGGGCCTGGTCGCTAAGCCGGTCTGCTTCCTTTTCTGAATATCCGTGGACGTATTCTGTCCTGTCCATGCGCATATGCCCGGGTACCGGTGCGGTGTTACCGGTATAAAAGCACGGCGATTTCCAAAAAAACCGGGATACCGGCGCTTTTTTATGCACTTGTCCCGGAATTCAGGCAGCCGCCTGTACTCCCTCTGCGATCCGGACCTGCTTAAAATGCGGGGGATAGAAGATCCTTCCCGAGACCCGGAGCGGGTCGGAAAACGTAATGGCACTGCCCTCCTTCTCCGCGGTCACGATGTACGAGTGGTACTTCAGTCGCTGTATTTCGGGTAGTGCGAGATATGGGGTGGCCTCTTCCGGGCTCGTATTTTTGAATTTTGGATAATGGACCGGGTCAGTCATCCCGTGGCCGATCCGGTAATCCCGCACCATCCACTCAACGGCAGTCCCGCTGATGACCAGCCACCGCAGGGGATTAATGGAGGGAACAACACGCGTGGTGCCGTGAACCCGCTTGTGTACCATAAGGTACGCGACGACCCTGACAAGCAGGAACGCTCCGAAGATTGCCGCGTAGGCAACCATCCCTTCCGCGAGCGTGACGACGCCCAGCACCATCCAGATCAAAAAAAAGAGGCTTATTCCCATGAGAAGCAGGCTGGGGCCGGGGTGGATGCCGAGTGAGTACTTCCGGTCCGAGAACGGTGCGAGCAGCGGGATGCCCGGGGTTGCCGGGAGGTCCATGGCGAGGTGCAGGAACGCACCGGCAAGGACGGCGGCAAGCCCGGCAGGGCCGGCGCCGGTGATGACGGCCAGGGAGATAAAACCAGCAAGAGCGGCCAGGGAGATACCGGCATAAGCGAGGACAGACATCACGATGGCGCCTGTGAGGCTGTGGGCGATCCCGCCGTGGATGAAGAGATAGAGCGAAGGGTGGTGGCGGGAGAAAAGCGAGAAGAGGATGTCGGTATCGATAACAACGGCTCCGAGCACGGCAAACGGCATGAGCTGCGGGAGACCAAGCGCGTATACGAGGATCGCGGCAACCAGCGCATGGGTAAGGGAGTCCACGAGCTCCTGTTACCGGCGAAAACACAAAAGGTTGCCCATTACGGCACAGCGCCGTGGTGGGGAGCAAAAAAGGCCGGCCGGTGCCTGCCCCTCTGTTCGTGCCCGGGGAAAACGGCCGGATTCATTGATATAACCTGGCGGTTATATCACCGGAAAGTACTCAAAACCCGGGCGACAACAGATCCCCTTACCCAGGAGGATTGAACCGGGAATGACTATACCACAGAAGCACCCGCTCCGGAACATGCAGAAAACCGGGTTTGTTTTCCTGATCGTACTCTGCATCAGCGTTATTCTTACCGCAGGGTGCACGAATGCCGGGACGGTTGTGCCCGCCCCGGCCCCGACGGTTACTCCTGTCACATCATCGATCGCCTCCTCCCGGTCCCTGCCGGCGTCGCTCTCTCTTGATCCCATCGTCGGGGCCTGGAGGAGCCCGGGGCCCGTGTACCAGTTCAGGATCGTATTTGGCCCGGATGGAACAACACAGGAAACTTTTGCAACGCAGCCCGGGGTCATGTACAACGGGACGTGGCAGCCGGCGGGAACCAACCTGTATCTCGTGACCGGTGACAACGGGAATAAAACGGTGTGGGTCTACTCCCCGGATTCCAACACCCTGACCAAACAGTCGGCCCCCGGCATCATGTATTCGCTCTATCAGGGAACAGCCAGTGCTTCTACGGCGGCCTTTTCCGGGAACAGGAGCATGGTGATCCCCTTCACCGCAACCGGAACCGGCCTGTGGGCATTTACCCTGAACTATTCCGGCCAGAGTAATTACATTGTCTGGCTGACGGACAGCATGGGCAGCCGGGTCGCGCTTCTCGCGAACAAGATCGGCACCAGTTCCGGGGCAGTACCCAGACACTGAACGCAGGAAGGTATTACTTCGATGTGAATGCAAGCGGCCCCTGGACCATCCACGCAGTGCTGTCCTGACGTGATCTTTTTTCAAGGTTTTTGCAAAACGACGAGACAGCCTTTCACCATAAGAAAATTACCGGAAGAGAAACGGGTACAGGGAGCGAAAGAAAACCGTACCGGGAGAAGCAGCGAAAAGAGCGGGCAGAAACGAGGCCAGGGCCGAGATTTGAACCCGGGTCGAGGGATCCACAGCCCCTTAGGATAACCAGACTACCCTACCCTGGCAGATGCTTCTGTTAACTTGGTCGTGAACTCTGATTAATTTAACTCCCTGTTTCATGAGGGCCCGGAGACGGAAAAGACCGGCCGGTCCCTGGCAGCTGTCCGGGAGCGACTATTAATAGGGTCGGGCATCCATTAAGTTATCAGGTGGCTCTGACAGGATATTCATAAGGATGGCATGCGGCGTCTGATATGCCGCGCCACGGATGATTTTTAATCCACTATTCAGGGCACGTGCGAACGGGAGGGGGTGGGAAATGGCGGCAGACCCGAAGATCAGGACGCCTATTGTGTGCGTCATGGGGCATGTGGATCACGGCAAGACCTCGCTTCTCGACCGGATTCGCGGTTCATCGGTGGTTTCTTCGGAAGTGGGCGCGATCACCCAGCATATCGGGGCAACAATCGTTCCCATCGAAGCGATCCGGAATCTGAGCGGGTCGATGGAGAAGATCCCGATCAACATCCCCGGCCTGCTTTTTATCGATACCCCGGGACACCACGCGTTCACCACGCTCCGGGCCCGGGGCGGAGCGCTTGCCGACATGGCGATCCTTGTTGTCGATATCAGTCAGGGATTCCAGCCCCAGACGATTGAGGCCCTCCAGATCCTCCGGAACTGCAAGACGCCGTTTGTCATCGCGGCGACAAAAGTTGACCGGATCCACGGCTGGCGAGTCAACAAGAACGAGTCTTTCCTGTCGACGTTTGCAAAACAGAACGAGCGGGTTAAAACAGATCTCGAGACCAAAACTTACGAGATCGTGGGCAACCTCTCGGATCTCGGGTTCTCTGCCGACCGGTTTGATCGAGTCTCGGATTTCCGGCGCAACCTTGCGATCGTGCCGGTGAGCGCCCACACGGGCGAAGGGATTGCCGACCTCCTGATGGTCATGATCGGGCTTGCACAGCGCTATCTTGGCGAGGAACTCAAGCTTTCGGTCGAGGGGCCGGGGGCAGGCACCGTCCTTGAAGTAAAAGAGGAGCGGGGCCTCGGGGCGACGCTTGACGTAATCCTGTACGACGGCACGCTCTCGGTTGGCGATGAGATCGCGATGGCCTCGCAGGATGATGTAGTGGTGACCAAGGTCCGCTCGCTCTTAAAGCCCCATCCGATGAAGGAGATCCTCGTTGAGGACCGGTTCGAGCACGTCAGATCCGTGGCGGCGGCGGCAGGGATCAAGGTCTCCGCCCCGGGCCTCGAAAAGGTGATCGCCGGTTCGCCGCTCTTTGTCGTCCGGGGCAACTTTGACGAGCTCGCGGCCCGGATCAGAAAGGAGATGCAGGAGATCCACGTCAACCTTGCCGATGAGGGCATCGTGATCAAGGCGGACACGATCGGCGCCCTCGAAGCGCTCTGCAAGGAACTGGAAAGTAAAGATATCAAAGTGATGCGGGCACAGGTTGGCCCGGTGAGCCGGCACGACCTGATCGACACCGAGACGATCAAGAACCCGGCATTCCGCGTGCTCCTGTCGTTCAATACCCCCATTCTTCCCGATGCGGCGGAGATCATCAAAGACCCGCTCTATACGCAGGTCAAGGTATTCTCCGCGCAGGTAATCTACCAGCTCATCGACCAGTACGTCGCGTGGCGCGACGAGCAGAAACGGATCGCGGAGAAGGCGCAGTTCGAGCATGTGATGATGCCGGCAAAGATCCGGCTGCTGCCGGACTGCGTGTTCCGGCAGAGCAACCCGGCCGTGGTCGGGGTGCGGGTGCTGGGCGGAAAACTCAGGGGCGACGTCGACCTTGTCAGGCTCGACGGGAAAAAGGTCGGGCACCTGAAGTCCATGCAGCTCCCGGCAGGAGGCGATCCGGGAGGCGGACGCCGGCCTCGAAGTGGCAATCTCAATCGATGGGGCAACAGTCGGCCGCCAGGTGAACGTGGGCGACGACCTGCTGGTCGATCTCCCTGAGCGGCACGTGAAGGTGCTCGAGCGTGAAATGCTTAAAAATCTCAACGTAAGTACGCAGGAAGTACTCGCTGAATTCGTGGCGATCCGGCGCAAGGCTGAACCGTTTTGGGGCAAGTGACCGGATCGGAATCCGGATATGTCATGAACGGCGTACGCGGTTGCCTGAACGGACGCGAGGGTTTAATAGCGTACTGGTATAATTAAATGGGTACTTCACGTGCATAGGCGTTGTTGCGCTGTCAGCCGGAGAGTGAACGGGATTCCCGACAACGGGTGCATTCCGGGATAACCAATATGGAGAATCAAGCATGGTTGAGTTAAAGGTTGTTGTATCAGACCCCAAGACCGGTCGCGCCTACAATGTTGATGCCAGTACCCGGGGCAGCAGGAGCGATCGTCGGTAAACGCATCGGGGACGAAGTTGACGCCGGCCCCCTCGGGCTTGCAGGCTATAAGATCCTGATCACCGGGGGTTCGGACCAGACCGGCACTCCTGCGAGGAAGAGCCTGCCGGGCGCGGGAAGGAGGAAACTTCTGCTCGCGGAAGGTGTCGGCTTCCACCCGGGAATGGATGGCGAGCGCAGGAGAAAGATGATCCGCTCGAACGAGATCACGGCCGAGTTCGTGCAGGTCAACGCCCGTGTGACTGCGTACGGGGAGAAAGCCCTTGACGAAATCTTCCCCAAGACCGAGAAGGCCGAGGGCGAGAAGAAGGCTGACAAGCCAAAAGAGAGAAAAGCCCGGAAGTAATTCCGCGGCCCCCTGATACTTTTTTCGTGGTATTGTTTTTGTGGTGGTGCGTTGCTGGTACACATCCGTGTCGGCCGGATCTTTTTCTTGGGCCTTATATCAAATCATTTTTATGATGCTTTTGGGGCAGAGGCACGGTATGCCGAAGCCCTCAAGAGCGCTTCCATAAAAAAGAAAAAAACCGGCACCGGTCACAGGTTTGCCGTGACCGTGACCTTGCCGTAGGCCGCGCTCGTGCTTTCGGTGGCAAGCTGCCTGCCGTTCTCGTAGATGATCACCGTGAGCGCATGAGTGGCGGTGCTATCAGTTTTCTGGAAGACTGCCGTCACTGTCCCGGTTGCGTTTGCGACCTGGTACTGCCTGGCACCTGAGCCCCCGGGAACATTCGTGGTGACACCCCCTGAACTATAGGTACCATTGAAACCGCCGAGATAATTGACACTGACATACACGCCCGTACCGGGGATGGTCGCCGGCGTGGCTATTGCAACGACGATCGCAGGTGACGGTGATGCCGCAGCCGAAGATCCGGATTGAGCCGGAACAGAGGTCGTTGCCGGGACCACCACCATGTCTGAAGAAGTGGCATATCCAGTGGAGGAGCCCCCGGTACCGGTGAAGAAAAAGAGTGCGGCAACCACAACCACGATGATACCAATCGCCGTGGCGATAAGGAGCCACGGGATCTCGGGCGACCTGCGCCGCCTGCCCCCATGTATATGCGTTCGCATAGGTACCTGTTTCACCTTTCTTTAATATTGCTTTTTTGGGGAAATACGGGAGCCGAATGAAAAAATACCCGGAAAAAGCTCTGTGAAAAACAAAAGAATGAAAGATGTCGTTATCCTTTTCTCAACGCTGCTAAAAGGGCATCGCGCAGGTCCTCGTACGGCACCTGGTATTTTTTTGCGAGCAGCACGAGAGCCGCCGGGGGCAGCAGATTCCCATCGAACTGTTCCCGGACAATTGCGTTCATCTCGGCGACCACATCCGTTTCCGGCACTCCCCGGGCCTTCACGATCCGGCCGATCAGCTCCTGTGCCGGATCGTTTGTCTCGAAGACTGCAGAGGTCGGCCTGAACCCGATGGGGACGGTGATCGTCGACGGGTCAAAGAGGACCGAAAAAACTCCGTTCTCCTGCCGGATAAGACCCGCTTCTTCCGCCCGCCTGAGCAGGATAGCCGCCTGGTCAGTACTCATCCACTTGCGGTCAAGCGCGTAATAATAGACGAGCTCGTTCTTGCGCATCCCCGTCTTGCGGGTGTGTTTGAACGGTGCAGCCACCGTGATCTGGAGGGTCAATTCGAAGTACCTAGAAGGATCTTTTTCATATCGAGAGCATCCAGGCCTTCCCCGGCATTTTCCTTTGCGATATCGATGTCAGTGCAGGTGTTCTTGTCGGTGAGCCTGTACGTAAAAGACGTCGTTTGCGACCGGGACTTTCCCGGTCCCGCGCAGGGCAAGCGCAAGCACCGAGATCCTAAGATCGACCGCCTCGGTGATAACCCCGGGGCGCAGGGTATCGGGCGTGATATCGCCAAATTCTGCCCGGTTTAACGCGATCTCAACCTTGACCCGGACCCGGACGAGTTCTTTTCCGGTGGTTTTGGTGGACTCCTGCCCGTTCAGTTCTGCGATATATTTCAGGGTTTCGGGAAACGTCATTCCCATCGCAAACGATAGATCCACCCGTTGCGGGTAACGATAACAGATCCGTCGCATGAATACACTATGGGAGAGCCTAACCTAAAAAAACAATTGCTGCTGCCTTCGCGGGGGTTCAAACCCGCTCGGTATCGTAGCGGTTACGGACCTGCCTGAAAAAAGATAAAAAGGGGGGGGATTCCCTTTACCGGTTTATTCGAGTAACACAGCGTTGATGATGCCGTCCTGGCCGGGGCGGCTCATGATCCGGGCGCGTCCGATCTCGGTCCGGACGATCGCTCCTTTGGTGAGCAGGTTCCGCCGGACATAGTTCGGGTTTGCCCCGTTCTCTTCAACATTCTCGATCTTCACTTTTTTGGTCTCACCGTTGGAGAGTTTGGTGACGTTTGCATACTGCGCACGCATGGACCGGACCTTGATGTTCCCGCCCATGATACGAACCATCTTTGTCCGGTCTTCCCCGATATGGGTGTCGGCGGGCGCAAGCCCGATCTCAAATCTCCGCTTTCCCGCTGCCGGCCGGCGCCTGCCGCCGGTTACCTTTGGTACTGATTCTCCCTGCCAGAGCATAGTGTCACTCCTTTGATATCTTTTTTCGGAAAAATTCCTTTCCAAAAAATGGTGCTTTATATATTCCTTTCAGAGTTATTTATACTATTTCCCGATCAGGACTGTCCTTTGCCGGTCTTCACGCGAGAATGGCATCGAGAAGCGGGGCGACGTTCTCGCCGGTCTTCATGTTGGTCTTAAAGACCGGCATCTTCGGGTTGTAACGGTGGATGTCAGCCTCCATCCTCGCGATGTTTGCACCCACCAGTGGTGCGAGGTCGACCTTGTTGATGACCCCGATCGTGCAGTCCCTGAACATCATCGGATGCTTGTTTACCACGTCGTCCCCTTCGGTCGAGCTGACGATGACAATCCTTTTTTCCGCACCAAGCCGGAAATCGGTCGGGCAGACCATGTTGCCCACATTCTCGATAAAGAGGATGTCAATTTTATCGAGCGGGAGGTGCTCGATCGCGTGCTCCACGAGGTGCGCATCGAGATGGCATTCCTTGCCGGTGTTTGCGTTGTAGGCAGGGATACCCTGCGCAACAATTCGCCGGAAATCGTCGTCGCCATACACGTCGCCGGCGATTGCCCCGGCCCGGAGCCCTTTTGCCTTGATTAGCGGGACAAGGCGCTCGATGAGTGCAGTCTTCCCCGAGCCGATCGCGCCGAGAAGGTCGAAGGCCCGTATTCCGTGCTCCTTTAAGTGCCGGGCGTTTCCGTCCGCAATCGCGTTGTTGACGTCGTATACATCCTTCTCCATCCTGACGTCGATGTGGTGCATACTATTATTTTTGAGCGGACAGTGTTTATATCTTGACCCCCATACTTTTCATGCAATGGAAAAAGGCGAATGCATCCTCTATCCCTGCTATTTTAATGCATCCCTCTCCCGCGATGAGGGACGCAGGGTCCCGCGCACGCTCGGCGCGAAAGGACCGGGGGCAGCCGACATCGAGCGGGCATTAAAACGACTCGGAATCGCCTGTCAGGCCGAGGAGCACCACCACCCGGCCCACTGGGCCCGGCATGAAGGTCGGGTCGTCGCCACGTATACCGGGAAAAAAACGGCGCTCATCAGGAAAGTCGCCCGGAACATGGAGGTGAAACGGTGACCGGCCTGTATGATTTCCACACCCATACGATCCTTTCCGATGGCGAGATGCTTCCTTCCGAACTGGTGCGGCGGATGGCCGTGCTCGGATATACCACGGTCGCCATCACGGATCATGTCGACACGTCCAATGCCACATCGGTCGTAAAGTCGTTGCTTGACGTTCGGGAATCAGCCTGGCTGTTTGGCGTCAGGCTCCTGTGCGGTGTCGAGATCACGCACGTGCCGCCCTCCCAGATCGCCGCGGTCGCCCGGCAGTCACGCGAGGCGGGAGCGGATATCGTGATTGTCCATGGAGAGACAACGGTTGAGCCGGTCGCGCCCGGCACCAACCACGCGGCCTGCGCCTGTCGCGAGGTGAACGTGCTCGCTCACCCGGGGCTAATCACGCACGAGGATGCCCGGCTTGCACTGGAGAACGGGATTGCTCTCGAGATCACTTCACGGTGCGGACACAACCGCACCAATGGTCATGTGGTGCGTATCGCCCGGGAGGTTTCGTGCCAGATGGTGGTGGACTCAGACGCGCATGCACCGCACGATTTGCTGGACAAAACGAGTAAGGAAATCGTAGCGCAAGGTGCCGGGCTGACCGCTGTCGAATCCGCCGGCATTATGTCTTTAAATATTGACCAGTTCCTCGGTTGCTGAAATTTCTATTTATACTTTCACGCAATATTTAAATACTGTTAGGACTCACATATATAGATTACTAAATTAATTTAGTACTTTGTCTACCCCCCGAGGTCGTTTAAGTGAAGGTTGTTGGTCGAGCGATGAGCACCTATGGGCGCAGAATGCTCATTATCCAGTGCGATGCCGCCCAGCTCCCCGGGTTGTATAGCGAAGTGATGGACCGGAGGACAAAACCCGTGGGAAAGATCATGGATGTCTTTGGGAACGTGAAATCCCCCTATGCTCTTGTCCTCTCCCATGGCCCGTGCAGCGTCAGACCGGGTGAGAAAGTGTTCGCGAGGGAAACCCGCACCCCCGCGACGGCCCGTTCAGGATCAATCAGAACAACAGCAAGATAATGATGGTGAAGCCGGATGCAGGAAGTTGAGAAATTAAAGCTCCTCCAGACTGAGAGAGAAGCGCTCAAATCACGTATAAAAGTTAAAGAGCAGGAAAAGAAAGCCGAAAACCACACCGAGACAGTCTGTCCGGAGTGCGGAAGCAGGCAGCTTGTCCACGATTACGAGCGTGCGGAGCTGGTCTGCCAGAGCTGCGGTCTTGTGATCGATGACGACTTCATCGACCGCGGCCCCGAATGGCGGGCGTTCGACCACGACCAGCGGATGAAACGCTCCCGTGTCGGCGCCCCGATGACCTTTACCATCCACGACAAGGGTCTTTCCACGATGATCGACTGGCGCAACCGGGACTCGTACGGGAGGGCAATCTCCTCGAAGAACCGCGCCCAGCTCTACCGTCTTCGCAAGTGGCAGCGCCGGATCCGTGTCAGCAATGCGACAGAGAGAAATCTCGCCTTTGCGCTTTCGGAACTGGACCGTATGGCCTCGGCTCTCGGCCTTCCCAGAAACGTGCGGGAGACTGCGGCCGTGGTCTACCGTGACGCGGTGGACAAGAACCTGATCCGGGGCCGGAGCATCGAAGGCGTCGCGGCTGCGGCGCTTTACGCGGCCTGCCGGCAGTGCAGCGTGCCCCGCACGCTTGATGAGATCGCCGAAGTATCCCGTGTCTCCAGAAAAGAGATCGGCAGGACGTACCGGTTCATCTCCCGGGAACTCGGCTTAAAGCTCCTCCCGACCTCCCCGATCGACTATGTACCGCGTTTCTGCTCCGGGCTCACGCTCAAAGGTGAGGTTCAGAGCCGTGCGGTCGAGATCCTGCGCCAGGCCGGGGAACGGGAGTTGACAAGCGGCAGGGGCCCGACCGGGGTCGCAGCGGCCGCCATCTACATCTCCTCGATCCTGGGTGGCGAGCGGCGCACCCAGCGTGAAGTGGCAGAAGTGGCAGGGGTCACGGAAGTCACGATCAGGAACCGGTACAAGGAACTGGCAGAGAAGCTCGATATCGAGATCATACTCTGATCATTTTTTTGCCGAGTTTCGCCCCCCACATAGCAACAACTATATTCCATACGCGGGAGAATTGTAATACCACAATTCTCGGGCTCGTAGATCAGGGGTAGATCGTTACGTTCGCAACGTAAAGGCCGCGGGTTCAATTCCCGCCGGGTCCATGTTCGTTTTTCATTTTTGGGTTTTGGATAAAACCTTGTTTTCAGCAAAAAGACAAAACATATCTTGACGGCAGGAACCGTGCCTGTCCCCCAGAACCGCATTCTCGTGCTTTGCACTGACTATTGTAATCTCCCCGGAGTTATCGCCAGACAAGGGATGCCACAAGCGTGGGGGGTAAAAGACAATACTTACAAAAGTCCCAGAAGAAGTGTTAAAAGAGTGTTTATGAAGATTTCTGCAGACCCGAAAAAGAGTCATCAGTGGAATATTACGGGGATATTTACCGCTTCTTTGACCTCTTCTTCTTTGGTGTGTCCTTTGCCATGGACATGAGATCGATGATGTAACTGCCCTCTTCTCCGCCCACACTCACGATCCTCTCGTCGCTCTTTGCCATCTTGTCGATATTGAGCTCATAGGAACCCGGGCCTACGATCCGGATCGTCTCGACCCGGTCGAACATTTCAACTTCCTTTTTGGCTTTGCCCCTGACCTTGGGTTCGATGATCTCGAGGACTTCTTCCTTTGAATCGCCTGCGATCTGCTCTATAGACTTCTCTTCAAACACGTCCTTGTTGATCTCGGACTCCTTTACGTAGAGGAACTTCTTGCCGCCGCAGCTTGCGCAGCCTTTGAGGATCTCGGTTGACCCGTCCTTGTATTCCCTGCCGCATTTGGTGCACTTGTGTGGCATGATTCCCCCCGTGATCAGGCAAAGTTGTGGATCATTTTCTCGTACAGTTCTTCCGTGTTCCTGCCTTCAAGCCCCGAGATCGCGACAACAGGGTGCTGGGGGAAGGCACTCCGGATCCGGGACGGGCAGCCTCGGGCAGATCGATCTTGTTGGCGACAATGATCACCGGCAGCTTCCGGCTCTCGATGATCCCCACCATCATGATATTGACCTGCATGAAGGGGTCAAGCGTCGAGTCCAGCATGTAGATGACACCGTCGATATCCTCGCGCAGCCAGTGCATCGCCTCGGCCACGCCTTCAGTCGCTTCCCGGGCCCGGATGATCGCCTCGTCTTTCTCCATCCCGAAATCCAGGAACTCGTGATAATCGATCTTGGTCGTAACACCCGGGGTATCCACGATGTCGATCGTCACCGTGTGCCCGTTTGCCCCCGAGATCACGATATCCTCGCGCTTGCGTGCCCTTCTTGTCTCATGCGGGATCTCGCTCACCGGCCCGACCGCATCGCCGGTCCAGTCCCTGGCGATCCGGTTTGCAAGCGTGGTCTTGCCAGCGTTGGGTGGCCCGTAGATCCCGATTCGGGTCCGCTTCTTTTTGAAAAACCGCTTGAGAAATACGGATAATCTCTTCTTTGCGCTCCCCAATGTCCTGGAAAATGTCGTCATAGGGCCCCTCGTTTTGTCTGTATGGTGTGCTGGTACAATCGATTCACCATCAACCGTTAGTAGTGTTTGGAGAGGATTCTTTATTATGTTTCTTGTACCGCCCGTCTGGTGC
>CAWEFI010000012.1:0-17786 GCA_963808285.1 uncultured Methanoregulaceae archaeon | reverse complement strand
ATTTAATATTTACGTAACAGTCTTTCATTACGTGCAAGTTCAATGCGTGCCTCAGCCTCTTCGAGGTATTCCGGATCAATTTCAAACCCAATGAAATTCACATCAAGATTTATACATGCCACCGCAGTTGATCCACTACCCATGAAAGGATCCATAACAACCCGTATCTTATCACAACCATGATCGCGGATACACATCATAGGAAGTTTTATTGGAAACACCGATGGATGTGGTCGTGCGGAATTAATTGTTTTGTAAGGGATAAACCACGTATTCCCACGATCGCGGAGGTCAGAATCTTGACGATTTCCACCGACGGATATTACTTTTGTCTTGATAGGCTACCCCAATTGCTAATTTATCCAATTGAACATTGCCTTTTTTGGTAAAATGAAAGATAAATTCATGGCAATCATGGTGATACCTATTGCTGTTAATCGGTTTGTAATGACCTACCGCAATATCTCCCTTAATGTTATCATAATTCCCCACGTCTTCTAATGGAATTGCAATTGAATTTATCCAATGAATAATATTTTGTAACTGGAAAATATCCTTTAATTTAACTGCAATTTCTAATGGCAACAAAGGATTTTTTAATGTCCCCCCTACATTTAAAAAAAAAGAACCGTCATCCGCTAAAACACGTTTACATTCAACTGCTACGTCATATATCCAATTGAGATACAGTTCTTCTGGTTTTTTATCAGAATACGTATGATAGGGGATTCCTATATTGTAAGGAGGCGAAGTTACGACAACATCAATGGATTTCGGATCCAACAACTTCATGCCATCCAAGCAATCCATTGGATGGATTTTGTTTAACTCCAAGGCTGATCCCATATTATGCTTCAAACCACCCAGCTATTTGTTTTAGATTTTATCATCTATTATACTCGTTAATATGTGATATTATTCTCCCTTCCGAGTTTCATGCACTTCACTTGTTAATTTGATTTAAACCGGGGATTTTTAAAAGGTAAATAATCATTGTGTTAATGCGCGGTGAATATGGAAATCTCTAAACGGATCAGTTTACGATTTGCCTTGCATTATTGAATGGGTATACTAAATATACCCAAAAGAATGCTTCACTAATCTGTGGTATCACCTAACGAGAGATCGTCATCAAAATAGTGCTCATGAACACCCTTGAGCGGGAGCTTTTGGATATAATCGTAGGATCGGGCAATAATTTCAGCGAGCTGATCGGCATCAGGTTGGCCCGCAACCCATTTTTCGATTTCGGTTACACTGGGAAATTCACCGGTATACTTGTAGTAACCGGACGTATCTGCCATGTATAGTTTATCCGGTATTTTGTTATTAAAATATTATGAATTGCTCTTCGCCGGAAACAGAGTGGATATCGGGTATATAAAAAACCGGTAAAAATGAACAAGTCTTTAAGAAATGTTCCGTCGAATGCACGGTACAACAGCCTGAAAAATACACATGCTAAGGAGAAAAACCCCAGACGCGGTCCCAGGATATCCCGGATAAACGAGCTGCCCTTTCTAGACAGCGCATGCGGGCATAACCGGTTGTTCAGCCGGCGTGTGCCCCTTCTGTATCAAACGCCGGGGGATACCGGACGGTGCCGTGGATGCCATCAAGCGCCCCGGGAACAAGGGGGCATGCCATGAACACGTTATTCTCGCAGGGGAACGGAGCATTGATCCCCAGTACCGGGGCAGTAATGAACCCGAACCTGGGGTAATAGGTCGGGTGCCCTACTACGATCACAATCCGGTGCCCGAGCTGCCGGCACGCCCGGAGCCCTTCTTCAATAAGGCCGGATCCAACACCCTGACACTGATAGGGGAAAGATACAGAGAGTGGTGCAAGGGCAACAGCAGGTGTATGAGCGTCATCCGATTCGATCGATACCGGGACAAAGAGAATGTGCCCGATAATCTTGTTGTCATGCACGGCAACGAGCGAAAGTCCGCGGATAAAGTTTCCATCATTCCGGAGGGCGCGGACAAGCCTGGCTTCGCCGTCCTGGCCGAATGCCTGGAGATTAACCTCAAAAATTGCGGGGATATCATCAGGAATTTCGGCTCGGATAAAAAAAGAATCCATCGTGTACTATGGGACGCCCCAGTAAAAGAAGAAGAGGATTGAGGCCTGAGCTGAATAGCCGTGACCCGCAATCCGGTCTCGTCAAGGTTGGATTACCTGCCCTCAGGAGTTCTCGTCCTCGTTTAACTCCTGCAGGGTTCCGATGACAATCCTGAACTCTGGAGCCGGTCTTCCTCATTTTCCTGAAAAATTCAGGTATTTTTCCTGAAAAATTCAGGTATGTGTGAAATACGTCCGAATGCCTGATTCGCTAACCGCATCAATCCGGACAAACCCGATCCGCTCAAACTGCACGACTTTTCCCTCCTCTTTTGCCACGGCAGGCTCGCACACGCCCTTCATCTCGCCATCCATCGTAAGGAGCGTACAGGGCACGGTCTGTTGTGCTGGCAGCCACTGTATGATGTGCGCTTTTGCTGCGCGGGCATCGGCAAGCGAATCGCCGCCGTAGGAGAATGACAGCGTCTCCCCGTTCCAAGCCACTTTCACGTTGAAGAGATCCTTGAGCCGGACCATCGCTGTATCCGTTGCGAGCTCAGATTTTGGCAGCACAACCGTTCCTTCAAACGGGAGCTCACGGTTCCCCTTCGACGCATCACCAGGATGGAGCATCGCATGCGCTACACGGTGCGGGGCGCCTTCTACCGGGGCAGTGACCGGATCGGGCACAAAGAAATAACGGTTTGCGACCGGGTCGACAATCTTCTTGTTCTCCGCGTAGAGGTTGTCCCACGAGAATGAGATATCAGTCTCGCCGATACCGATCGCAAGCATAGCGTTTTTGACCGCCTCGGGGCTGATCCCCCTCCGGGAAAGCGCCCGGAGCGTCCCGAGCCGGATGTCATCCCAGCCGGTGTACTTCCCCTCGTTTATCCCCAGACGCATCTGGGACGTGGACAGCACCACGCCCTCGATACCCATACGGCCGTAATGGCGGTACACCGGCACGGTCCAGCCGAAGTGATCGTAGATATAACGCTGGCGCCGGGTGTTGGCGATATGATCCTTGCCCCGGATCACGTGCGTCACGCCGAGCAGATGGTCATCGGCCACCACCGAGAAGTTCATGAGCGGGTAGACACGTGCCTCGATCTTCGGGTGGGGCGGTGCATCGAGGATGCGGAATATCGGGAAGTCCCGCATTGCGGGGTCGGGGTGCAGGAGGTCGGTCTTGACCCGTACCGAAGCTTCACCTTCCTTGAATTCACCGTCAAGTATCTTCTCCCAGAGGGAGAGTGTAGTCTCCACCGGCTGGTCGCGGCAGGGGCAGGCGATTTTCTTGTCTTTGAGTTCTTTGAAACGCTCGTTCTCACAGGTGCAGACATATGCCCCGCCGAGCCCGATGAGCTGTCTGCAGAGATCATAGTAGATCGGGAGCCGGTCGCTCTGGGTGACGGTCTCGGTGATCCCAAGGCCCAGCCACCTGATATCCTCTTTTACCATCTCGTAAGCGTCGGGATCGACCCTTTTCGGGTCCGTGTCCTCGATCCGGAGGATATACCGGCCGCCGTACTGCTTCACGTAGGCGTCGTTGAGCGCCGCCGCCCGCGCATGCCCGATATGGAGCGGCCCCGATGGGTTGGGCGCAAACCGCATGACCACGCCGTGCTCTGCACCTTCAAGATCGGCAAGCACCTTTTTGTGCTCGTGCTTCTCGTGGAGCGCGGCAAACATCTCCGGGGAGAGAGCCTGGAGTTTTGCGACCCGCTCATCCGGGGAGAGGGCCTCCACATCGGCGATGGCCTCCTTTGCAAGGCCGGAAACCTCCTTAGCCTGCCTGCGCAGCTCGGGATGCGCACCCATTACCATCCCGATAACTGCACCGCTCTGGGGGACGCCCCCGTGCTTCACTGCGTTCTGGAGTGCGCATAAAAAGAGGGCAGCCCTGATATCGTCCCCGGCCATCCTAGAAGCTCCGGGTCACAAAAAATTCGCCGATATCCATGAGGAGCTGGCGCTCCTTTGTAGCCGGGAGCACGCCGAGCAGCCGGTTGCTGTCCGCAACCAGCGCAAACGCCCTGCCTTTAACGGCATCGATAACGCCCGCATCGGTGAGCTCCTGTATTGCCGCCCTGATATCAGCAGGGGAAAGCTCGCGCCGGTACTTCAGGAGATCGACGCCCTTTTTGCGTGCGAGGATCATGATCAGGGTCTGCTTTCCTTCCCGGAGATCCGAACCTTGGTCCTTTCCGCTCTTCTCGGCCGGGGTAAGAAGATCGATGAGATCATCCTGGATCTGGAAAGCGATGCCGGTATTGAGCCCGAACCGGTAGAGTGCCTGCACCTGCTGCTCGTCCCCGCCTGCAAGGGTGCCGCCGATAGCAGCTGCTGCCGCGTAGAGCACCCCGGTCTTCTTCCCGACCATCTCCATATATTCCTCTTCGGTCACATCATTCCGGTCCTCAAAGGACATATCCATGTGCTGGCCTTCGCAGATGTCGGCGCAGGCCCGGGCAAGCAGGGCAACCGCCCGGACCTTGGCACCTTCACCGGCTTTTGCCTGACTGATGAACTCAAACGCCCGTGCGTACAGGACATCCCCGGCAAGGATGCCGGTCGGCATGTCCCATTTCGTATGAACCGTCGGAACCCCGCGGCGCAGCGAATCCCCGTCCATGATATCGTCATGGATGAGGGTGAACGTGTGGGTGAGTTCGAGCGCAAGCGCCGCCGGTATGATATCGGAGGAACTCCCGTGCATTACCGCGTCTGCCGAGAGCATGACGACCGCGGGGCGGAGCCGTTTCCCACCGGCATTGAGCAGGTGGGCGGATGCCCTGTTGAGTTCCCCGGGTGCATGGGTGAAATACCGGTCGATCATGCCATCGATCTGCTGTGCAACCGATTTCAGGTACGGTGAAAGTTCCGACATCGTGATTCCCCGTTCAATTCAGTTTGAGCCGCTGGCCGTTCCGCATGAGATGAACATCATTGCCCAGCGTGTACCCGAGATCGCTACTAAATTCCGCGTACGAAGCGGTCATTTTGACGTTCCCGTGGGCCGGGATGATATGCTGCGGGTTCAAGAGGCTGACAAACTCGTAGTGATCCTCGCGGTACGCGTGCCCGCTCACGTGGAGATCCTGGAAGAGCCGGGCGCCCGCCATTTTCAGGTGTGCCTCGACCATGTACCGCTGCCCGAAGTTCAGGGGGTTGGGGATCACGTTTGCGGAGAAGAGCACCTTGTCACCCTTTGCGATCAGGTACGGGGTGTCGCCAAGGGCAATCCGGGTCAGGATGGAACCGGGTTCTCCCTGGTGGCCGGTAATGATGGGGAGGAACTTCTCTTTTCCCGCCTTCATCATCCGGCGCAGGGTCCGGTCGACCGTCCGCCGGTTCCCGAAGACACTGGTGTCCTGCGGAAAGGAGACCATTTTCATCTGCTCAGCGGTGACCGAGTATTTCTCCATCGAGCGGCCCAGAAGGACCGGCTTTCTCCCGATCTCATGCGCACACTCCGCGATGGTCTTGACCCGGGCGATATGGGATGAGAATGTCGAGACCATAATGGAACTCTTGTCATCCTCGTAACTCGTGATGGTATCCCGGACGAGATCCCGCGCAATCCGCTCGCTCGGGCACCGTCCGGGCCGGTCGATATAGGTGCTCTCCACGATGAGGGCGAGCACGCCTTCCTTTCCGATCTGGCGGAACCGGGTAAAATCCGGGGGTTCGCCGATAACCGGGGTCCGGTCGAGTTTGAAGTCGCAGGCATAGACGATCGCACCGTGCGGGGTGTGGAGCACCGGCGTCACGGTATCGATGATCGAGTGCTGGGTCCGGACAAACTCGAGCACCAGGTGCTGCGAGATGGTGTACCGCTGCCCGGGCCTGAGCGCGAAGAGCTTGTTGTTGACCCCGAATTTCTGCTCGCCCGAGATCTGCTGCCGTATCAGCTCCGTCGCGTAAGGCGCGGCGATGATCGGCGCGTTGTACCGGTGCGCGAGCTTCGGGATCGCCCCGATATGGTCGAGATGCCCGTGGGAGCAGACAATCGCTTTTACGGTCCCCTCGACCGAGTTCATCATAGTGTCGTCAGGTATCGCCCCGATCTTGATCAGATCCAGTGAGTGCATATTCTCAAGCTCCGCATCCTCGTGGATCATGACCTGATCAAGGCGGAGCCCCATGTCAAAAATGACAATTTCTTTTCCGCAGCGGACAGCGGTCATATTCCGCCCGACCTCGTCGTAACCGCCCACTGCAATAATCTCTATATCCATCTTTTTTCTCCTGTTTTTTGTTGTCGTACAGGTATTTTTTTCAAAAACCTGCCCGCGTTTTTTGCATTTTTGTGGTCTGTCAAGGTTTGTCCTGCATCACGCAGGATCCCTCTCATCCATCATCTGCCTGGTCTTCCCCGTAATATAGAGCCGGGCCCTGCGCATATCGCGCACCCCTGCTGCTCCGCACAGGAACATCGATCCCACCAGTTCGCGGTGGACCATCTCGACCCTGCCGGCGAGTGCCTCATCGCTCTCAAGCGCCGGCTTTAGCAGCGGAAGCGCCATGCCACAGAGATCCGCCCCGAGGGCAAGGCACTTTGCAATATCAATACCATTCCTTATACCTCCCGATGCGATCACCGGGCTTCCGGTGCCTGCCACCTCGGTCAGGCTCACGACTGTGGGGATGCCCCAGCCGGCAAAATCCTCGCCGAGAGATTTGAGGCGCTTGTCCTGTGCCTTCCCGCTCTCGTCAGCGCGGACGCTCTCGACTGCTGCCCACGAGGTGCCGCCCCAGCCGGCAATATCGATGGCTCCGGCACCTGCACCCCAGCACTGGCGGGCAACCTCCTTTGAGATCCCGCACCCGGTCTCTTTTACAATCACCGGGGTTTTTATTTCCTCACAGAGCGCGGCAATCGCGGCAAGGCAGCCGGTCGCGTTGTGGTCGCCCTCCGGCTGAATGGCCTCCTGCAGGAAATTAAGGTGGATCGCAATCGCGTCCGCCCCGATCATCTCGACAGCCTGTTCGGCCCATGCAGTCCCGTGTTCGCGGAGCTGCACCGCGCCGAGGTTCGCGACCAGAAATGCATGAGGGGCCTCGTCGCGGACAACAGAGAACGTGTCTGCAAGCGCCGGGTTTTCAAGGGCGGCCCTCTGAGAACCGACACCCATTCCCAGACCGAATCGTTCGGCAATCCGGGCAAGACGGGCGTTTGCCTCCCTTGTCCCCGGATGACCGCCGGTCATTGCCGAGATAAAGAGGGGGGATGAGAGGGAATGGCCGAGAAACCGGGTGGACATGTCGATCGAACGCAAGTTGCATTCCGGCAGCGCATTATGGACCAGCCTGACATCCCCCAACCCTGTGTCGCCGGACTCGACATCCTTTTCTGCGCAGATACGCAGGTGGTCAAGCTTGCGCGACGACGTGAACCGTCTCTTATCGGCCATTTCACTCACTTTCCCCTCACTTTTGTCCCGCCATGGTCGTTTCCGGTGAGGAAATCGCCAAGGCGCGAAACCTGGAATATGTCTGCCCCGATGCCTGCCGTGGCAAGCCCGAGCAGTTCATCAATTTTCCCTTTCATTCCACCGGTTACATCGGTATGCGACGAGTTGCCGATCTGGAGTGTGCTCACGGTCTCCGGAGTAATCTCCGGAACAACGCGCCCCCCATCCAGCACTCCCGGTACATCGGTGGCGAGTCCAACGCGGGTGCATTTCATTGCAACCGCGAGATACCGCACGAGCTGGTCGCCCGATACGATACAGGCTCCGCGTGAAAGGTCCATCACCACATCGCCGTGGATCACAGGAACCATCCCGAGCGCGAGCATCTGTTCGAGGTGCCTGTGCTCGAAAGTGACGAGCCTGCCCTTGTCTGCGACGCCGATGTGGAGCGGGTGGACGCCGAGCGCCGGCACGCCGGCTTCCCGCAGGGCGCTCGTAACCGCATCATTCAGGGCACTGACAGCCCGGTGGGTCACGTAAATCCCTTCCGTCTGCCCGGTCGCTGCGCCTTTGTCAAGGTGGTACCGTTGCGCCTCGGGGTGCCCGCAGGAGCCGGCGCCGTGGACAACGATAATCTGAGCCGCGGGTGCGCCGGCAATGGCCGCCGCAATGCCGGCCAGTGCAGCACGGCTGACAGTGCAGCCCGCACCCTTATCCGTGATCACACTGCCGCCCAGCTTGAGAATGACGCGATCAGACATTCTTCTCCTTCTGAACACCCTCGGTATCGATGCCGGTCACAATCGCCCGCCCATCGCAGGACTGGATCGCTTGGGCAACCCGGTGCCGGAGCGGCTTTGTGCAGAGTGCTACCATGCACCCTCCCCCGCCGGCCCCGGTAATCTTTGCACCGAACGCCCCGGCCGAGCGGGCAGCGAGCACAAGCCGGGAGAGCTGCGGGTGCCCGACACCGAGCGCCTCAAGCAGGGCATGGTTCATGTTCATGTACCTGCCCAGTTCCCTGGGGTTGCTGAGGTGGTGGATAGCTGCGAGACTTACCCCTTCGATCGCATCCAGGATCGGGTCGACGATCTCCGGATTCTGTTTTTTAAAATCCGCAACCTGCTCGACCATCTTTGCCGTGCTGTGCAAGACGAGCGAGTCGCCGATCACCAGATACATGTTCTGGGGTGCCAGGCGCCGGCGTGATCCGCCTGAGATGAGCACGATCCCCCCATACGCGGAAACCGTGGTATCCGTGGGGCTCGCCCGCCCTTTCTGCACCGTTTTTTCGATCTCAAATGCCATGTTTGCAATATCTTCCCGGCTTTTACCGACACTAAACTCGTCGTTTATTGCCGACAGCGTTGCGACCGTTACGGCCGCAGATGACCCGAGCCCTGACGAACTGGGGATCTGCGAGTTAATGTACACGCTCCCGATCACGCCCATTGCATCAAAACACCCGTCGATATAGGGTGATTTAGCCCGTTGGGGGCGCCGTGATTTTCTCACGGTCACAAAGACACGGGGCTTGATTGCCATGGCGATGCCAGGCTTTCCGTATACTACTGCATGCTCGCCGAACAGAAATACCTTGCCCGGCGCACTCCACGTTGCCAACCTACATCACCGCAATAGCTGCGTACCCCACGACCTGGTTCCGGTCACCGGTCACATCGCCGCTTGTGCCGTACCGGATCAGCCGCCCTGCCCGTGCCCCCATGCACAGGCATACGGACACCATGACGCTGATAGGGCCGTACCCGCAGGCCGTCACACGCTTCTCCCTTATCCGCTGGTAGAATTCCGTCACGTCGAGCCTCGTAAGTGCATCGATCGCGTAAAGATCCCCATCCTTTGCCTGTGCCTCAGGTACATAGTGCGAGAAATCACTGGATGCGACGATCCGGATATCCCGTTTCGTCAGATGATGGGCAGCGACAATCTTTTCTGCGACAGCCGCAGCATGGGCCGGATCCTGCTCCCCCATCATCACGGGAACAACCCTTGATCTCGGGAACCGGTACTTGATAAACGGCATCTGCACCTCGATCGAATGCTCTTCCCTCTGGGAAGGTTCGTCAATCCCGATATCCAGCGCGTCGATGAACTCCATGTCGGTATCGACAATCCCGAGGGGGGTCTCCCACGGTATTCCGGAGACGCTTGTGAGGTACCCGTGATGGGATGGACCGATCACGACAAAGGTGCCGGAAAAATCGGGGGTGATGGTGGAAAACGCGTGGGCCGCGACCTGCCCGGAGTAAACATACCCGGCGTGCGGGCTGACGATCCCAAGAGAGTTCCCGCCCGGGCCGGTTCTGGAAAAGTAACCTTCCAGAAGCTGCCCGAGATGGGAAGGGTCCTTAGGATAGAACATGCCTGCAACTGCGCATGAACGCGTCTTCATCGAATCAACCCTCTGGTCGTTCTGTTATATGTAACGATCGATCCAAAAAGGGGATCGAAGGGGATTGCATCAGATCTCAGTTTCGAAATCTTCCTGGGTGAGGCCCGTCGATATCCCACGCAGGTGCAACATCTCGCGGGTGAGGAGGAAGTAGATCATCGAGAGCGCTTTCCTGCCCTTGTTGTTGGTCGGAATCACAAGATCGACGAACTTGGTCATGTTGTTGGTATCGCAGAGCGCGACCACCGGGATACCGCACTGGACAGCCTCATTGATGACCTGTGCATCGCCGATCGGGTCGGTCACGACGATGGCCTTTGGCTCAATATACCCGTCAAGGACAGGATTCGTCAGCAGGCCCGGGATGAACCGCAGGTTGCAGACATCGCACCAATGGTGTCGGCAAACTTCTTCGCCGGGTACTGGCCGTACTGCCGGGAAGTGACAACGAGGATATCGGGTGCCTCGTACTGGTTTAAGAATTTCGCAACGGTCTTGATCCGGGAGTCAGTCTCGCGGATATCGAGGATATAAAGTCCGTCGCCGCGGACGCGGTAGATGAACTTCTTCATGTCCTCGCTTTTCTGCTGGGTACCGATGTGGACACCGGCTGCCAGGGTACTCCTCGACGGGGATGAGCGGTTCCTTTAATTCGATTTCCATCTCGTTTACTGGATTCATAGTTGTTCCTCTATGCGAATGAGTTCGTTTAGTTTGGCAATGCGTTCGCCGCCCACCACTCCGCATTTTAAGAATACGCAGGAGAACGCGGTGGCGAGGTGTGCAATAGTGGTATCCGTGGTCTCGCCGGACCGGTGACTCATGACCGTGTCCAGCCCATGGACGTGAGCAAGGCGGACAGCCTCGAAGGTGTCGGTCAGTGTCCCGACCTGGTTTGGCTTGATGAGGACGCAATTTGCCGAGCCTTTCTCGATACCTTTCGCAATGCGGTCGACCTGGGTAACAAAGATGTCGTCCCCGCACAGCAGGCACCGGTCACCGATCTGGCGATTGAGCTCGGCAAAACCGTCAAAGTCGTCTTCGTGGAGAGGATCCTCAACATAGACAAGGTTGTATTTATCGACAAGCTCGGCGATATACGCAATCTGATCCTCGGTCGAGCGGACACGGTCGCGGTACCTGTACCCTTCGCCGTTCCACATCTGGCTCGACGCAACATCAATACCCATATCAACCGGGACATTCATCTCGTCGTCTACCCGTCCGGTTGCCTCGGCAATGAGCTCAAATGCAAGGGCATCGTCAATTTGCGGTGCCCATGCACCCTCATCACCCTTGCCGGCAGCAATTCCCTTTTTCTTTAAGAGTTCCCTGACGTTCCTGTGGACTGCGGCATTGGCAAAGACTGCCTCTTCTGCGTCCGCCGCACCACCCGGGACCACCAGGAATTCCTGGATCTCGGTCGCGTTTGCCGCGTGCGCACCTCCACCGATAACGTTACCGAGCGGGAGTGGCATCTCGTTGACAAACGCCCCGCCCAGGTAGCGGAAGAGCGGGAGCCCCAGTGCCATGGCCGCGGCCTTTGCATTTGCAAGGGAGAGCGCGACTGCCACGTTTGCACCGATACCGGAGAAATCAGCAGTCCCATCGATATCGCGGAGCTGGGCGTCAAAACATTCCTGATCGGACGCGTCCATCCCGATGAGCGCTGGAATAAGGTTCTGTACGGCATTGTCGATTGCCTCCCTGGGGGGCAGGACTTTTGCTTCGGCAGCACCGGTGCTTGCTCCGCTCGGGGCTGCCGCACGGCCAAAACCGCTTGCGGTAGAGATCTCTGCTTCGACCGTCGGGTTTCCCCGGCTGTCAAGGATTGTCCGTAGCTCGATTGCCTCAATGATCGTCATTACGCCGTTCCTCTCATCTTCTCTTTACAGTAATGGGGATAATGTTCGCGTTGAATTCCTCGATGGCGATCTCAAGGGGATCGAATCCGGGAAGTAGTGATAAGTAAGGGAGCACCCATTGATATCTGCAGAGCCCTTGCTCCAATAATCCTCGCCCGTTCATACCGGGTGTAAACCTGCGCCTGCATTCCTCGTCCTCAAAATTGTTCCATTGTTTACTGTTTGGAAAATGGGGTCGCTGAGATTCGAACTCAGGTCACTGCGTCCCGAACGCAATAGGATAGTCCAGGCTACCCCACGACCCCTCAGTCACGCTACTGGTACGGGTTGAGCTCATCAATGATCTCTTTGTGAGTCAGAAGCATACGCCGGCAGCAGTATCGGGTGATACCGAGATCATCGAGGATCTTTTTAGGATCCTCGCCTTTCTCCCGCCGTGCCTTAAATTCTTCCCACGCGGTGGAAATGGTTTTTCCGCAGGTGAAACATCGTACGGGTATCAAGATTTTTGACCTCTCATATATCTTTTGGTTTAACGATAAGACTTTTGGAACTTCTTGCGTGCGCCACGGCCGTGGGGCTTCTTGGTCTCTTTCTGCCGCGAGTCGTTTACAAGGAGTGTTCTGTCGTAGGCAAGGTAAATATCCTTGATAGCGGGATCATTTGTCCACTCAAGGATACCCCTGGCGAGTGCAGTGCGCACCGCTTCGGCCTGTCCCATGACCCCGCCGCCGGAGACGTCGATGGTCACGTCGATTTCGCTTGTCGCGCTGGGGACAAGGAGGAGCGGTTCGGCGATCTTCATCCGGGTGGTCTCGGTGCCGTACTTTTCAAGGGGCACAGAGTTGACCCGGATCATGCCTTTCCCGGCCTTTATGGTCGCCCGGGCGATTGCTGTCTTGCGTTTTCCGCTGGTGTTTATGATCTTTGCCATGGTGACCACCTTAGAACTTGGCTCCGAGGGCCGTGCAGACCGTTGCGAGCGTGACAAACTGCGGGTTGTGGAGCCGGTCCATGTGGACTTCCTCAGGGACTTCCATCGTTGCACCGGCAAACTGCACCGGGATACCGACGTAGCACCGGATACGCTTCATCGCATCGACGCCACGGGGGCGCTTGTAGGGGAGCATACCGCGGATGGTCCGCTTCATGAGATGATCCGGCCGGCGCGGGACGAACGGTCCCCAGCGATCGCCGGAGGCGCCGCGAGCGCGCTTGTGGTAGTAGTTGCCCAGCACTCGTGCGCGGCTGCCGGAGATAATGATTTTTTCGACGTTCACGATCGCGATCTCTTCGCCGTCAAGGGCACGCCGGGCCGTGATACTTGCAAGCCTTCCAAGGATAAGCCCGTCCCCGTTAATTACGGTAACCATAGTCTAGTTCACCTCAGGATCCGGACACCGCTTCCCTTGGGGTTGTCCTTTAACAGCTGCTCGATCGTCATGCACTGCCCGTTTGCGTCCCTGATCTTGCTTGTTGCAGATTCGGAAAAATTCAGCGCTGCAATCTTTACGGACTGCTCCAGCACGCCGCTGCCCAATACCTTCCCGGGGACGAGAATGATCTCGCCGTTGTGGGCGTAGCGGTTGATTTTGGACAGGTTGACTTCGGCGTAGTTCCGGTTGGGGGTCTCCAGCCTGCCTGCAATTTCGCGCCAGATCTTTGCCTCATTTTCCCGTGAGGTGTTCTTCAAAAGCACAATGAGGTTGGTAAGACGGGGGTTCGTCTTCTCCACTTGTCGTGTCATTTCTTTTCCTCCCCTGAAATCTCGCTTGTCTGCCTCTCCAGCTCGTTTGCCTGCTCCTTTATGTAGGAAAGCGCCTGGACCAAGATCTCTTTTGCCGGTAGCGATCCATCGCCCTCAACCACAAAAATATACCGGTCGGGCGCGGCGGAAATCTTGATCGCGGGTTCCTCCCCGATACCGCTTGCCATGCAGGCCCGTTCACAGAGCTTGCACATTGAGCAGTCGGGAAGCTTGCCCTCGATAACCTCGATTTTCTTACCCTTGACAGCAAGGATGGTGCGGGGGCATTCGTCCACACAGTTCCCGCATGCATCGCAGGTTGCATTGATCGTGATGATGGGGTGGTTCTTGTACCCGCACACGAGAGTCGGCTGCCATTTTGCGTGCGCTTTGCCCTTGTTGAGGACAGCGCGCGCTTCGATGACCAGTTTCTGCCCCTTCGTGAGCTTCACGATGGGGATGTTGTCGTCAACGGTCGCAGCCTTGGGATCCTGATGAATGAGGTCGCTTGACGTGACCAGCTTCGGACCCTCAACGCTGAGCGTGTAGGTGGACATGCAGGAAGGGCAGCCTGCCCCTCCGCACGCACAGGATTCCTGAGACGAATAACTGGAAAGATCGGTCCTGATAGGGATAAGCCCGAGGCGGTGCGCCAGCATCTCGTCGAAGAGTGCGCTCGTGTTATCGTAGATGCGCACATCGTCAATGGCAAGAGTCGGCACCTCGCCGATCATCGCCCTGCGGAACGCGTTTGCAAAGCCGGGCTTTGCTCCTGAGAGCGTGAATCGTGCAAGGTTGTCGTCCAGACTCGCGAATTCTATTTCCATCACACTCTCCTTCCCCGTCTGCCACCCTTGGGACGGCATGAGTCGTGCGGGACTGGTGTGACGTCTTCTATCCGTCCGATGCGCATGCCGGCCCGGGCAAGCGCACGGATTGCTGCCTGTGCACCGGGTCCGGGGCTGCGCTGTTTGCCCTGCCCGGGTGCACGAACCTTCACATGGACACCGACAATGCCCTTTTCACGGGCGATTGCGGCCACGTTCGAGGCCATCTGCATAGCCGCGTACGGGGAACTTTCATTCCGGTCCTGCTTGACGACCATGCCGCCGCTGCTCTTCGTGACGGTTTCTGCGCCGGAGAGGTCGGTGACGGTGATGATCGTGTTGTTAAAGGAGGCAAAGATGTGTGCAATGCCCCACTTTTCTTTCTCGTTTGCCGCCATCTTAATTCACTCCTGCGCCTGCACCAGTAGGCTTGGTGATCCGGGTCCGCTCTGCGTGAGCGGCGTCCACAAACGGCGAGTTGCCGTAGTAGGCAATATCGTTCTCTTCACCACGGCGTACAAGGTATCCCGGGACGGTAACACGCCGGCCGGCAATTGCGATGTGTCCGTGCGTGACGAGCTGGCGTGCCTGCTTGGGCGAGCGGGCAAGTCCTTTCCGGTAGACAATGGTCTGGAGCCGGCGTTCGAGATGAGCCGGGACCTTGAGAGCGAGCACATTGTCGATGTCCGCATCGGGACCGAGAAGGCCCATACGCTGCATATGGCTGATGAGCTCTGTCTTTTTTGCATCGAAGACTGCCGGATCAACGCTGTTGGACATAAGGGCGAGCAGCTCACGGGCGGCCTTGCGGTATTTTCTCAGGTGGCTCTGCGCCTTCCAGACCTCACGCTTGTTGCGCAGGCCGTATTCGATGGCGAGCCGGGTCTCTTCCTCGATCCGGGTCTTCTCCCACGGCCTCTTCGGCGTCTGGTAGGATTTGTGGTTCTTCCCTGGGTATCCCATGGCTTACTGGCCTCCTTCCTTGGTCTTCTTCACACCGACCGTCATGCCGGTCCTGCCGGTTGACTTGGTGCGCTGCCCGCGGACTTTCTGGCCGGTTTCGTGCCGGATACCCTTGTAGCATCGGATCTTCCGCATCATGTTGATGTCTTCGTCGCGGGCAAGCGCGACGTCGCCACCAATGAGGTGCTTGGTCTCGCCGGTGTAGAGATCCTTGGACCGGTTTGCCATCCACTGGGGGATGTTTCCTGTGTATTTCTCAACAGCGGCACGGATCCGGTTGACCGACTCCTCGTCCATGAGGCCGAGCTTTGCGTACTCATCAACCCCGGCCATACGGGCGATGACCGTGGAGGTATGCCTGCCGACACCCGTGATGCCGGTCAGTGCTACCCGCACCGACTTCGTGCCGTCCAGATCGGTTGTACCAATCCGTACAAAATATCGTATTTCTTCTTCCTGAGCCATCCAATCCCCTCGATTTTGAGATTATCTCTTTGAAGCGCTGAGGGAGGGATTTGAACCCTCGAGTCCCAAGGGGACACAGGTTTAGCAAACCTGCGCCATACCAGGCTTGGCTACCTCAACAGAGGAATCTCGCATCTTCTTTAGACACTCGCAACGGATTTCCGCTGCTCCATGAATGGTGCTTTATACTATGGTAGGGTTGGGGTAATAAGTGTTTGGGGGGGAGACAGGACCTCCCCCCCTCCGGATTGCATCGGGAGATCCCGGACCATGGGTTTCCTGTTGCATGTAACCTTAGTATGGCATACGGGAGGTACTTGGTTTCTCGTTTCGTATTCAATATAAAAATTGACATCCCCCGCACCTTTCCTTATCAGGTATGGGTTCATGGAACCAGTACTACGATTTCATGATTGTATTCTAGCGTGAGGTTGGGGCCGGACGGTGTAATTCAATTCTATTAAAAACAGAGATCTGTAGGAATATCAGTCGTAATTTTTCATTGCTGCCACACCACCATAACCCGCATCTGTGCGAAAAAAGTGGCCCGACCCCTTAATCCTCTCATGGTTCCGGCCCGGTCCCGGGTACGGAATTAATCATTTTTCCGACAATAAACGACCGCCGGGAAGAGGGGCAGTACCCCACATGGTGATTGGTGGGGTCGAAGGGGTACAACATACGACCCCCTGCATCCACCCTTGTCCCGGCCAGCGCACAAGCCTTATTACCTAATCCCTATTGTCTTAGATGATCATCCATGGAACATCCCGCACTGCTGATCATCGATATGCAGAACGATTTTGTCCGGGAGGGGGCACTGCTCCGGGTAGCCCAGGCACAAGCCGTTATCCCAAAAATCCAGGCCGTGCTCGGGTACTTCCGGGCAAAGAACCTGCCGGTCTTCCATATCCTGCGGGTCCACCGTAGGAACGGGGCCGATGTTGAAATTACCCGGCAGGAACTTTTTAGTAAACAACCATTTGCCGTTGAAGGCACACCGGGTGCGAGAGAGATTGACGAACTTGCGCCGCTTCCGGGGGAGTACGTGATCGAAAAGACCCGGATGAGTGCGTTTATCGGCACTGAACTCGATCTCATGCTCCGGACCCTGAACATTACGGAGCTTGTCGTGACCGGCGTCCAGACGCCCAACTGCATCCGTACCACGGTCTTTGACGCCATCGCGTACAACTACCTGGTGATTCTCGTGGACGATGCGACCGGCGCACAATCAGAGGAGATTCATCGGGCAAATGTCAGTGATATGGTAAATATCGGCGTCCGTGTCATGAACGCACAGGTACTCATCGGAACACTGGGATAACGCACATCCGCAGATTCCCCTTACGGTAAAGCGCACGGGAACACGAGAATGCTGTCCGGATCGGAACTTGTATTCGCAGGGCTCGCTGCTGCTGCCGCTGGCATGGCAAACGCCCTCGCCGGCGGGGGCACCCTGATCTCGTTTCCGGCACTCGTGGCCCTGGGAGTTCCCGAGGTAGTGGCAAACATCACCAACACCGTGGCGCTCTGCCCCGGCTACGTTGGCGGGGCGCTCGCCCAGAGAAAAGATCTGACTGGACAAAAAAAGCGCCTTATGATGCTGGTCCCGGCCGGGATTGCCGGCGGCCTTATAGGGGGCATTCTTCTCCTGTACGTCAGCGAACAGGTCTTCCACATCCTTGTCCCGTTCCTGATCCTCCTTGCCGCCGCCCTGCTTGCAGTCCAGGACCAGGTTCGTGACTGGATCCGCCGGCAGACCGGGCACGATGGCACGGAGGGCAGGGGGTGCCGGAACGCGGCCCTCCCGGTCGGACTCGCCGCAGTCTATGGTGGGTATTTCGGGCCGGGGCTCTCCGTGATCTACCTCGCCGTGCTCGGCCTCTTCTTCGATGACACGCTGACCCGGCTCAACGCGCTCAAGCAGTGCCTTTCCCTTGCGACCAACGTCGCTGCCGCGGTCTTCTTCCTCTTCTCCGGGTTCATCGTCTGGCCGCTTGCAATTGTGATGGCGGC
>CAWEFI010000011.1:0-89265 GCA_963808285.1 uncultured Methanoregulaceae archaeon | reverse complement strand
GCCTCTTGCAGGCACCGGCGCTGATCCCGGGAGTGTCCCCCGCGATGGCATGCAGCAGCGCTGTGTCCTTTCTGCTGCCGGGACGGTCCCGGTTCCCGCGGAGGGGTTGGATATCACGGGGCATGATGCCGCCATCAAACGGGACGCGATCCGATCCCGGCTCGCTGCGGCACGCGAAAAACGCCCCCGGCCTGCACGCGACGACAAGATCCTCACGGATACCAATGCGCTCTTCTGCACCGCCCTCGCACGGGCCGGCCGGGTCTTAAGGAACCCCGCGTACGTCAGCGCCGCTTCCCGTGCGATGCAGTTCCTTTTTGCCAGCCTGCGGGATGAAAACGGGCACCTCCTGCACCGGTACCGTGATCGGGTGAGCGGGATTCCGGCATTTGCCGATGATTACGCGTACACCATTGCTGCCCTCATCGAGCTCTACGAAGCCAGCTTTGAGATAGCCTATATCAGGGATGCACTTACCCTCAATTCCCTGTTTGTCACGCACTTCCGGGATGCAGCTGAGGGAGGGTTCTTCACCACGTCCGATACGGCCGGGATCTTCCGGTCCGCAAAAAAGAATGGTACGATGGTGCAATCCCCTCGGCAAACGCGGTTGCCTTCGATAACCTCATGCGGCTTTCCCGGCTTACCGGGGATGCCATGCTCGAAGAGGCGGCATCGGCATGCGCCCGGTTTATTGCCGGGGCTGCCGCCCGGTCCCCGTCTGCGGTGGCCGGGTTCCTTGCTGCGCTCGCGTGTTCGCCCCGGACCGGGGCAGCGCAGGATCTCGTCATCGCGGGCGACCCGGCACATCCCGGCACCCGTGCATTGCTTGACGCGCCGGGTACCCGGTACCTCCCGGGACTGCTCGTCCTGCACCGCCCCCCGGGAGCGGCCGGGCTCGAGGTTGAAACCGTCGCCCCCGCCGCACGCGGCCGCGTGGCCCCCGATGGCAGGGCCATGGCGTATCTCTGCTCCGGCTCTGCCTGCCTGGTACCGGTGAACGATCCGGAAGAGCTGCTCAACAACCTTCGTGGCGGTAAAGGCGGGGGAGCCACACCGTAAGAACCGGGCATCCTTTGAACAGGTGCAGGAACCGTGCACGATCACAAAAAAAATTGCTCTGTAGAAAATCTTTTGTTTAAGAGATACAGCCCCCCTTACGCCAGCCCTGCCCCCGTTCGAGGGTGCATGGCGCATGTGATGCCTTGAGTATTACCTGTACAAAAATTTCCTTTTTGTTTTTTGTGTACAGGTAATACGACACTATCGCTACCGGGGCGCCATGAGCGGCGGGGCGGAGCCCCTGGAGCGTCAGGTAATTCTTAATGATTTCTACGAGAGCAGTTTATTTAAAACATCGGAATAAACGGGCATGGACCTGACAGGTTCATACATAATCTGTGAAAACCGGCAAAAAATGTGAGAGTTCTTCCTTCAAGGCCCCTCCGGGGCACAGCGGGCAGAGAACTTTTTAGCATTTTTTGTTGTTGATCCACCGCGGGGACGTCCCTTCGGGAATAGCGGCACCCATCACATGACATGACAGGGCATATGCTTTTATCCAAAACCGGCTTTACTCTCCCCTGAGAGCAGCTCACTTTGAGGGCTTCGTATGGTGGGAAAATGTGCATGTGCAGGATTGATTCTCCTCGTTCTCCTTCTTCTCCCTGTCTTCATGCCGCAGGCAGGTGCCCAGAGCAATGGCGTTGTTACCCGGAGCCAGACATTCACGGTCACAATCGTTGGGATACCGAACACGGCTTATTATGTCTGGCTGAAAGGGACCTATTCCCTCAGCGGGAAACCGGGTGACCAGCCGCCGGTTATTGAATCCAGCCAGTTAGATATCGTGCAGGATCCTCCTGACGGTCCTTATATTATTGGATCCTACCGGTATTATGGTGGCGGCGGCCGCACAATCCTCGACGATGTCGCCCCATCGTCATCAACGGTCTCAAATACCAGTTACTATGCCCAGGTAACCACGGATTCGAACGGTATTGGCATCGTCGCATTCCAGACATCACATGCCACGGCAGCACAGTCATTCTCTGTTGTGGCCCAGAACCCGGCAGCGCCTGGCCAGGAAGTCAGTGTTGCGCTGGGCGTACCGACTCAGATTCCGACACCGATGGCGACGCTACCCCAGCCCGGTGTCCTCCCGACTTCGTTGCCGACGACAACAATAATAACCACACCGGTGCCGGTGGTTAATCTGACACCGATGGCGACACCGACACTATCTCCCGTCGGCGGACCTGTGAAAACGCCCACCAGGGAGACCCCGCTTTCTGCTGTCATTGCCATCGCAGCAGCAGGAACCATGTTTCTAGTAGTGGGCAGAAAAAGGGAATAACAGCGGCCGGTTCCACGTATTTGTCATGGGCTCCGGCACCCGGAATCGTCGCTGCATTTCTCATGACCGCACAACAGGCGGGTGTCATGATTTTGCTGGAAATGGAAGAGAAACCGGGTGCGTCGAATTCCTCACCATGAAAAAGGATGCCGGCAGGTTGACATTCCCGGTTTTAAAAATGCAGCAATCCTCATTAACCCCGCACCGGCAATATCACTACAGGAGCTCCCTGCCACCATGTCACGCACCCTGCTTTCCGAAGCGGACGGCTACGAACTGCTGAAAACCTACGGGATCCCGGTTCCCCGGTATGCGGTTGTCCACACTGCAGAAGAGGCGGGGCATGCAGCAGAAGGGATCGGGTTCCCGCTGGTGGCAAAGATCGTCTCGCCACAGGTCATCCACAAGAGCGACTCGGGCGGCGTCATAACCGGCATCCTGTCGGCAGCTGCCGCAGAAAAGGCGTTTGCCGCAATTACCGCGACCGTGCGGACGGCATATCCCGATGCCGTAATCCAGGGTGTCATCCTTGAAGGCCAGCAGGACGAAGGTCTCGAACTGATCGTCGGGGGCAGGACCGATCCGGCGTTCGGAAAAGTGATCACGATCGGCATGGGTGGTACGCTCGTCGAACTGATCAGGGACGTAGCGATCCGTCTCCTTCCGGTCAGCGACGACGGGATCCGCACCATGATCCACAGCCTCAGGGGATACCCCCTGATTGCCGGGTTCCGGCACGCTGCTCCCCGCGACGAGGCAACGCTCGTTTCAATCGCCGGGGCGCTGGTGCGCATGTTCCTTGAGCATCCCGAGATCCAGGAGTTCGATATCAATCCTGTCATCCTGTACGGAACGGGCGGCTGTGCGGTGGATGCACGCATTTATACCGGTGAACCAGCTGCACCGGCCTCCGGGGAGGAGCCGGGTGCAACGCTGCCGGATGCCTTCTTCGCGTTCCGGTCTGTCGCTGTTGTCGGGGCATCGCAGGATCCTGACAAGGTCGGGTACGCGATCTGCCGGAACATGCTCGGCTTTCCCGGCACCCTCTACCCGGTCAATCCCAAAAATGCGGCGATCCTCGGAAGGACCGCGTACCCGTCGCTTGCCGCAATCCCGGGGCCGGTGGATGCAGCGGTGATTGCGATACCCGCGGCAGGAGTCCCGGCCATCGTCGAGGAGGCTGGAAAACAGAAGATCCCGCTCGTTATCATCGTCTCGTCAGGTTTCCGGGAGACAGGCCAGGCCGGGAAAGCACTCGAAGACCAGGTGCTTGCCACTGCACGAAAGTACGGGTGCCGGGTCATGGGCCCCAACTGCCTCGGGTTCATGCTCCCGACTTTAGGAATCAACACCACGTTTGACCCGGTCTCTCCCCGGCCCGGCTCCATCGCATTTATCTCCCAGAGCGGGGCGATCATCACCACAATCGTGGACTGGAGCCTGCCCGAGGAGATCGGGTTCTCTGCCGTGATATCGGTGGGTAACCAGCTGGACCTCACCTTTGAAGACTTTATCCGGTGGACCGGTACCGATCCTGCAACAAATGCCATCATCCTGTATGTCGAGGAGATACGGAACGGCCGGCGCTTTATGGATGCAGTGAGCAGGATTACCCCGACAAAACCCGTGATCGTCATAAAATCCGGCTCATCGGAAATCGGGCAGAAGGCTGCCTCATCGCACACGGGCTCCCTTGCCGGGAGTTTTGCAGTCTACCAGGCAGCGTTCCGGCAGGCCGGGATGATTCCGGTCCGGTCGATCCGGGAGGCGTTCCAGGCTGCCGAACTCCTCGCGTCCGAAGGATACCCCAAAGGCAGCCGCGCCGTGGTGATCTCAAACGCCGGCGGGTTTGCGGTGCTCTCCTCCGATTATGCTGAACGGTTCGGGATCAGCCTGGTGGAATTCCCGGAAGTACTCACCAGGGAACTGGACGAGGTGCTTCCCGCAAACTGGAGCCGGGAAAACCCGATCGACATGGTTGGCGATGCACACCCCGACCATTACGCAAAAACGTTCGATGTGATGATCCGGCACCAGGATCTCTGGGACATCGCGTTCGTCATCGCTGTCCCGACCGCGATCGCAAATCCTATCCGGGTCGCAAACGAACTGATCCGTTTCTCCACGCACACAAAAAAGATGATCGTGGGCTGCATGATCGGCGGGGATTCCATGAAGACGCCGCAGCGGATCCTGCGCGAGGCAAAAATTCCCAACTTCCCGGACCTTGAGGACGCGTTCCGGGCCGTGGGAAACATCTGCCGGTACACGTGCCATAACGTGGATGCCCCCTCCGGGTGCCGCGAAGATACCCGTGAACAGTAAGAGTTGGAATAATCGGGAAACACCCAACCCCGGCCATCATATTATCATATATACCGGCGGGATGCATGTTCTCGTATGAACCTCCGACTGGTCCTTGGCCTGGCACTCTTCCTCGTGCTGGCGTTCGTTGCGGCCGGCTGCACCCAGCCGGAATCCCTGTCATCCGGCACTCCTGCTTCCACTCCCGTAACGGTTACTACCGCGGCGACCTCCTCATCGCTTGTCCTGCCCCCGGACTCGGCCACCCCGGAACCGACCGGGACCCTGCCCTCGTACTGGAGCATGAATGTGCAGGCCATGAGTAACGGCCAGGCGATAAATCCACAGATCATTATCACCTTCCGCGGTGGGATGGGCATGAACCTTATCCCCCGGATCGAGCTCAAGGTTACCCGGTCAGATGGTATTGTTGAGACCGGGGAGATGGATCAGCCGTTTGCCACAGGCCAGAGCGTCACCTTTGCCGGGACAACCGGGTACCAGGACCGGGCTGAAGCATGGGCGATCACGCCGCAGGGGGATGCGGTCAAGATCCTCGACCAGTACGTGCCGTTCCGGTCGTATAATTCCTGAAGACCGGTTCCGCGAAAACCGGGGAACCCTATATCCATTTTTCACAATCCTCAGCAGCTGAGACGAACTTTTTTTGGAATCTTGAGGTGCGTGATCGATCTTATTTCAAAATCTTTACGAACCTTGCCGGACTTTTTTATAAAAGTTCGATAACCTCATCAGACATTTTCCGGAAAGATCGATAACCTTACCGGACTTTTTTTGAAAAGACAGATGACATTGGCGAACAATTTTCAAAAAGTTCGATAACGTTGCCAGCCATTTTCCAGAAAGTTCGGCAAAGTCCTTTGGTCGATCAGGCGTTGGAGGGTATGTTTTGGGTCTTCTTTTTTTCCGGAAAGGCCGGGAACTTCAGCGAACTTTTTTTGAAAAGATCGATAACGTTGCCGGACAATTTTAGAAAAGTTTGATAATGTTGGTGGTCTTTTTCCGAAAAGTTCACCAACCTTGCCAAACTTTTTTTGAAAAGTTCGTCAATCTCATCGGATTTTTTTTGAAATGTTTACCAAAGTTTCCGGACTTTTTTCAAAATGTTCCGCTGCCCGATCGATCTTTTTCCGGAATTGTCCGCTTTTGACTCAAACTTTACCGAAAATCTTCGGGAGTGGATGATCCGGATTGCATGGAGGGATATCGTGGGGGCTGTCGCCCCCCCACCCCCATGCGAGGACTGCCGCCGCCCCCGACGGGGCGCCTCCGCGGCGCCACAGGGAAAATGCCCGGGGTTAGCTGATCGTACTGAAGGATCGGGGCAATCGCTTTCCGGACTCATTAATGTAGAGCGATCCTTTTTCATGAAAAAGAAACCGGAAAACACTCCGGCAAAATAATCCCCCTTTTGAGTTCATCTGGGAAACTTAATGAAAAAAGTCCGCGACATTAAGGCCGAAACTCCCCTTGTCTTCAACAGTTAATAATGTGGTATTTCGAAAAGGAAAATTTAATTTTGTATGCGAGGTTTTAACGCCTGATGAAGGAACCTTTTAGGTATCTTTTTTAATAGGAATATCCATAAGCCTATCCGGTAGCTTGTTCCCTAAACTGTTACGTAGTGAAAGTTCCAGGCTGCCACAGGTACAGTTGGAGGTAATAACATGAGCAAAGTTGTAATGGTTGCATTATGGTTTTTGGTTGGGCTCTGTCTCTTGGTGGGCGGACTCGCGAGTATGTTAACGGCTTATTGCCTTGATCTTGCCGGTATCTTGGTAATTATAATGGCAATTGTATTGTTAATGAAAAAGAAACCGGAAGGTGCTCCGGCAAAATAATCCCCCACTTTTGAGTTCATCAGTGAAACTTAATGAAAAAACCCCGCAACATCAGGGCTGAAACTCCTTTTTTAATTATTCGCACTCAAAAATGTATTATCTTTCCAAAACCCCCCTCACAGCGTGATCTTCTTTAAGATCTGCCCGTTCTTGAAGATTGTGATACCCCCGCCGCTCTGGGAGACGACAATGCCTACGGCCCGGGTCACGCTCGTGATCGCCGCGACCGAGTTGTGCCGGGTGCCCATCCCCTTGGGAAGCGTCACCTTACTTGAATCCACCGTGATGTACCGCCCGGACGCCTCGATAAAACCGTCACCCGAGATCACGAACGCCCCGTCGAGCTGGGCAAATTCCTTGATATTTTCCCTGAGCTCGGGGTTCGTCACCATGCGCATCTCGGGTAAATGGCCCTCGAATGCGTTGAGCATGATCTGCCGGGACTTGGCAAGCACGTTGTTGGTATCGCCGATAAGAAAGGTCGTGCCGACCGCTTTTCCTTCCCTGCCCTCGATCGAGATCTCGGTGCAGATATGGAAAACGGAATCGAAGACCTCTTCCCGTACATCCGTATCGGCGACAACCTGATCTTTCCACGTATCGGTGCTGATCCGCACCTCGCCGGTCCGTTTCCGGTCGGTGATATCATGGCCGATACAGAGTACTTCAACAATGTGGCCCTGCTGGTCACGGATTGCCTTATTGATCCATGCGATCCAGATAATATCCCCGCTCCGGCGGATGTTTTCGCTCACATTGATGGCATATCCCTCAGCGTTAAAACCGAGATCGTTCGCCATCATCGAGAGATCATGGCCGCCCCGGTTCTTCTCCGGCACGATCGTCCCGACAACGTTCTTCCCGACCAGTCCGCTCTCGGGATAATCGAAGAATGCCGCGGCGTAGGTATTGACATAGGTAATGACGCCCTGCATATCCATCCGCAGGATAATGCTCTGGGCGTTCTGCATCATCTCCCGGTACTTCACCTCGCTCTCCTTGAGGGCATCCCGCATCCTCTTCCTGTCGGAGATATCAGTCACGACCACGGTGCCGCCTTTTTTTGCGTCAAGCGGGTCGAGGAGCCGGGCCTGGAGTGTACATGAGATGATCCCCCGCCGGCCCGCACAAGCTCGCATTCCGCACAGCCATTGCCGAGTGCATCCCGGTGGATCTGGAGATCCCGGCAGACCTGCCCGAACTCCTCTTCGGTCCTAAAGAGCGAGCGTACCGGTTTTCCCACGATGGCAGACTCTGATGTTTCAAGGAGCGCCGCGAGCGGGTGGTTTATCCATTCGATCGTGGCGTTGCGCATCTGGAATATCCCGAGCGGCGTCGCCGAGAGGATAGCGGTCAGCTGATCGTTCTGCAGCTTGACGTCGCGCTCCGACTTTTTGCGCAGTGCCGTCTGCTTGATCAGCGTGACCAGGTCTGCTGCAGGTGAACGCAGGTCCGCGGTGCGGGGAAGGATGATCTCGGTGCCGTTACTGACCTCCTCAAAGGCGACACGGCTCTCACCCCGCCGGTGGAAGATGATGACCGGCGTGGGGTTTCCGACAGACCGAAGGTAGCGCAGGAACCCGATGCCATTCATGTCTGAGACAAACTCGATCCCATTGACCGGGGACACTTCCTCGTAGCAGACGATAACATCATAAGCCCGGCTCTTGAGCTTCTCGATTGCCTGTTTGGTGGATGGCACTACCTCCAGCCGCACCTCACCCGTCTTTTCGAGGAACGGGCGGAACTGCGCGAGAAAATCGGTATTGTCCTCCACGAACAGAACGGATATCATCAGGAACTCCCGGGGCGTGGGCTATTCGCCTGCGGTGTATGCATATAATCTGGATATTTTTGCAATAAATAGTTGACTGGATGCGGGGGAAATTGCAGATTTCGCGCAATTCATGGCCGGAATAGCCATAGTATCCCCGTGGAGTGCATATGCAGGCACGGGGTCATCCTGAAATTTCATCAGGTGCAGTCCACGTCATGATCTTTTGTATCCCCCTCGTTGTCCCCGGCGCTGTTTTTACCGGCATCAAATTCCCCGTACACGAGCCAGAGGCCGGTGACAAGGACGAGAGGGATGCCAAGGGGAAGGGAAAAACCATGGTCGCTATGAAGGGTAAGTCCGTACCTGTACCAGCATCGCGGCCAGAAAGAGCACAGCACAGGCAACGGTGAGCAGACCTGCAGGTTTTGCCAGCCACACTGCACGCCGGGCAGCAGCAAAAGCAAGCACGATTAATGCTGCGACGAGAAAAAGCGCCCCGAGCACCCAGATGAGGGTAGAATAAGCGCTTGAACCTTTCAGCATGCCACTAAAAACAAAGCTGAGATCCCTCTGGATGAGGATTAGGCTGTTTCCAAGATAGCTCTGCTGGTACCGGAAGAGGGCCCACTGCACGCCGGTAGCAAGGTTGTTTCCGATTCCATAGATATTGAGAGGGACAAAAAAGAGCAGGCATTCGCAGAGGAGCGGCAGGCGGATCCGGGTCATGAGAGTCAGAAAGCGTTTTTAAAACGGGCGATACCGGGGATGAAAAGGGACCGGTCACCGGTTGGTGTTCCCGACAATTGCAAGCTGGTACATCCAGTCCATCAGGGGGTGGCACTCGTCGACGATACATTCCAGGTCGCAGGCGATGCACGGGATCAGTTCGTCCCCGGCAAGCAGGTTTTCGGGATGAACCGGTTGTCGTCTGGCCCGGAGGAGATAGGTCTTGATCCCTTCCTTCTTGAATTTCACACGATCAATGAGCCCGCTCTCTTCGAGTTTCATTACGATCCTCGAACATTTCCGGCTGTCCATGCCCAGTTCCTTCCAGAGTCTCGCTCTGGAGGATTCCCTCCGGTCGTGACTGGATCAGGGTGAATGCTTCGTCTTCTGGTTCAGGCATTGCTGTTTTTTCCCCTTTTATCTTCAGAGAACCGGGGCAATGGTAAGAATATTATTGCCCCGGATAACGACCGTACCCAGGCTTCTCCCGCGCTCGTTGTCGACAAACTCGATCGTCTCGTCCATGTGGATATTCAGGTATTCGTCCACCGCGACGAGCCGGCCCTGCAGTTTGCGCCCCTCATCCTTTATTTCAACGGTAATTTTGGAATCTACGAGGGCAAACACTTTCTTTATGGGCAAAACAATTCCGTTAACCATCTGTCCTGATTTGGGTCGGAAGATAATTAAAGTTTGCTCGATGGCGGCGAAAGGGGATACCCGGCTGTTTTCCAACAGCGGTTTTGTGGCCGGGATCCTCTCTTTGCTTTCAGAAAATAAGGGAAGCCTCGAGATCCCGTCATTCCCCAAGAGGTTCCCAGCGGGTTGCCAGTTTCTTTTCGACCGCAGGAAGGGTGGTGTACTCCATCTCCTCAAGCGAGAGCCGGTGGGGTTCGAACGGGCCCTGCGCACGGATCGTATCCGCAAGCTCGTTGCACCGCGCCCTCACCCGGTCAAACCCGGGGTCATCGAACAGGTCGGCCGGACCGATCAGGGTCCCGTTTGTTACCTGGAACCCGAAGCAGACGACCCGGGGAGGACCGTCGAACCGGGTGCAGTTGGCATCGCAGAGGCCGACCGGGATGAACGGGCCATGGTGCGATCCGCGCATCCAGCCTGCGACGAGCACGGGAATGGTAAACGGCTCGATCGCCTCGCCCATCGACGGAAAGCCGCTCTGCGCCCGGACGATCATGACCGGGTCGTCCTTTCCCACGTACCGCCCGGCCATCATGTTGAGGCGCTGGGTGCTTGTCGATGCAGCAATGGTCCCGTCCTTTTTAAATACGTGCTTGATTACGTACCGTGACGGCGCCCCGATATAGGCAAGCAGGCTGTAACTTTCTTCAGGGCATAAGAATCTGATCCGGCGATTCCCGACGAGATCGTGCACCTCGAAGACAAAGCCCTCGTGCAGGGATGGGTCGATGACCAGACCGGGGGTGTTGAAAGGGTCGGCAAAGATCTTGTACAGGTAGAAGTTCCACGCTCCGGCCTCGGTCTTGTCGGCCATAAAGACCAGGACGGGATCGGATCCCCGCTCTTCGAATTCCATCTCGGCGACACCCGGGACCATACCCTTGACATTCCCCGAGAATGCGTCGGCGAGCATGTCCTGGCCCGCACCGTAGAGCTTGAGATTTTTTGCTATTTTTGTACATTCCAGAAAGACGTTCCACGCAAGTTTGTGGACTTTCTCATGGTCAACCCCGTGGGCATGGGTCATGATCAGTTCGAGGTCGTCGCCGCAGTGGGTGACAAAAGAATCGGTAAGGAGCTTGCCTTCCTCGGCCCTGAGCATCTGGGCAGCCTTTTCCAGAAGTCTTGGGGTGGGTGCGGGAGTGGCCGGGGAAACTCCCCACATCCGCTTTAATGACAGAGATCGTGGTCTTTGGCATAAGCCTTCACAGTATGAGAGAGCGCGGGGAGACTAAAAGATTGCGGGGGGATTATTGCAGGGATTTTCGTATGACGGATGCAGTGCCGTACGAACCAAACGCTTTAAAAAAGACCAGGCTTTCCGCGTAGGCCATCGCCTGCATTGCCCGGGTGGTCTCTTCATCGACAGCATAGATTTCCTTAAAGAACTCTTTAATGGCATTCTTACAATTGCCGTCGATGATCTGGCGATCTTTTTTCCGGGATTTTGGGCCGGTATTTTGCGAGCGTCCAGTCCATGATATCCTTGTAAAGGGCAGGTTCGTAGATCTTCAGGGTACCGAACGCCACGTCCTGCCAGAAGGTCCCGACATTTCCCTTGATGATGTCGCCCTTGGGAAAGTGCAGGTTGATGAGATCCCGGGGGGTGCCGGTGATGCCGTGCTGGGCGATGCCGACATGCAGGTTGTTCTCCCGCAGCGCCTGCGCAATCGCCTTTGTCCGGGGGATATCGATGGAGAGCTGTTCGACCACATTCCCGTTTGCATCGTACGTGTGGCCGTGCGAACTGCCGTTTGCGATGGCAATAACATGGGGGTGGACATCGTTTTCATTGAGGGCTTTGATAAATTCGACGGCCTCCTCCGGCCGGGTCAGGATAAGCCCCCCCGTGTCTTTTCTCCCGATCTCGCCCACTTCCACTTCGAGGCCGAATTCCTTCCCGTTCATCTTCTGCCTGATATAGCGGGCGAGGTCGGACGTGATGGCGATATTCTGCTCCAGTTCTTCCCGGACCGTTTTACCCTCGAAATTAAAGAGGTGCGAGGCATCGATGGCAAACGAGGTGTACCCGGCTTTTACCTGTGCATCGATCAGCTGCTTTGTCCCGTCGATCTCTGCAGCATCCCCCTTTTTGATCGTGATGTGATCAGCGTGAAGCGCCCAGACATCGAACCCGGTCGCCGTTGCTGCCGCATGCATCTTTTCCGAGAATGCCTGCGGGGTCAGGCCGGTGTATCCCCCTTTGAGATCGGATTCTGACCGGGCGAGCTCCATAAAGACCGCAGAATCGGTATCTTTTGCCGCTTTGAAAATTCCCTCGGCGACGGTTGCGATACGGACATTCGCGGCCATGATGATGGCTTTCTTTCCTGCAATCCCTGACAGGATCGTTGAGCCGGGGATCGGGCCATAACTCTGTGAATTCATCGTGGTGCTCCCTTACGTTTATCCTTCTTTCATGCAGGCTTCAAGCTTTGCAATCTCTTTTTTGCCGCCGATGTAGATGGGCGTGACCTGCCCAATGGTTTTCGGTTTGATCTCCCGGTAATCTTTATGCCCGTCACTCACCGCACCGCCGGCCTCGCAGATGATCATGCCCATGGGGTTGGCCTCGTAGAGGAGGCGGAGTTTCCCGGATTCTTTACCCTTGTAACCGGGGTAGGTAAACACCCCTCCCTTGTGGAGGATCTGGTGGACGTCGGCGACAAAACAGCCGGAGAACCGGAGCTTGTACCCGTCGCCTTCAAGGCATTCGATCCAGTGGGCGTGGGGGGCGAGATAATCCTTGCGCAGGGCGCCGGGGGAGTGGATCTTTCCCTCGGGGATCTTCAGGTTCTCGTGGCGCAGGGCAAACTCCCCGTTCTCGCACCGGACAAACTCGTGCACTCCGTGTCCTGTGGTATAGACAAGAAGGGTCGTGGGGCCGAACAGGATATAAAGGGCGGCGATCATCTGTTTGCCCTTTTCAAGGACATGCCCCGGGTAGATACCGATGATGGAGCCCACGCAGAGGTTGACATCGAGAAGCGAGGAGCCGTCAAGCGGGTCGATGACCACGCCGAACTCGTTCTGTGCGCCGCTGACCTCAATCACCTGGTCCTGCTCCTCGGTCGCTATGTACCGGACGAGGCGCGACCCTTTGAGGGCGTGGATAAACACCTCATCGGCGTACTTGTCCAGGGGCTTCTGGTCTTCCCCAAACATGTTCCGGGTGCCGCAGGCCCCGGTGTTCATGCAGGTGGAAAAAAAACCCTTCTTTACCACGCCTGCCTGTTTGCTTAAGAAGAGGATAAGCCCGGCAAGTTCCTGTTCTGTCCCCTCTTTTGCGAGAAATTCCGAAAGCATCATGGTGTGGCTCCCGATGCTGCCGTACACGACTCCATCTCTGATCACAGGGAGGGGTTATGCGACCAGCGGCATCCGTGGTTAGTCCTTTGATCCCGATCTTTATCAGGATTGTTGATCGGATAGCGTTATTCTTCAGGCAGGGATTGGCGGAAGGGCTCCGGAGAGGCCATCCGGTCCATCAGGTCCGGACAGGTCCTTTGGGCTACAAAAAAGGGAAATTCATCAGGTACAGCAGAGAGGCATATCATACTACCGTGCCTGCCGGTCGCGAATAACTCAGGTTCAGCGAGGCAGTACCCAGCGTCACCGGGGCGATAGCGCCGGTGAGCGCCGGGCCTGTCACCTGTGCAGGATCTGCCGTCAGTGACGGGGATCCGGACAGGGCATAGAGCGTAAAGGTATAGGTTTTCGGACCTGGCCCCTGCGAGCAGGGTGGATCGTACTGCATTACGGTGCCGTGGCTTCCTGATCCTAAAGTACCAATCCCAGTACCTGTTCTCAGCGAGACTGGTCGTGGTTCCCGGTATGTCGTAGAGCACCCAGTTCCACCGGGTGGTCCCATCGCCCGGTTGCGTTGTCATCATCAGCGCATACTCTTCTGTCCCCTCCGGGGTACCTGACCAGGAGAGCTCGGGTGTAACTCCTTCACCATCACACGTGTATGCGGCAGACATCATCCCGCCATCGGGTCCGGCATCGCTCGTGAGCGTAAATGTGCCTGTACCTGCGGGAACCGGGCCGGTTTGTGGTGTGCCGGATGGCGTCCCGCCCCAGAGCGATTGCCAGAAGTCAGTAAACCATGAACCGACCGGGTTTGAGCCGCTGGTACCAGCAGGTTGTGCCTGCCCGCCGGAATCTGTGCCTAGTGAGGACCCGGCCTGACCATGGTTGTTTCCGGTCCAGTTGGCCTCGATGGCCTCAACTACACCCGGGTTACTCTGTTCGAACGTGTCCAGCCATGCCTTTTGTGCCTGGCGATCCCCGCTTTGGATCGCCCCTGTCGCTCCGGAGATGTCATACCCATTCTGCCCCAGCTGGGTGATGATCCGGTCAATCGGCATACGGCGCTGCTGGCCTTGGCCGGCATTCTGACCCGGTGCAGTTGAATTTCCTGCAGGGGACGTTATACTCCCCTGTGTGTTCTGTCCCTGTCCGGACCCCTGGCCGTTACCCTTATCCTGGGATGAGAGCATCTGTTCCTGGCTCTGAACCCATGCTGACATGTCCGTGGCATTGTATGTTCCCGCGCCAAAGAGGAAATCCGAAGGTATATCCTGCGGCATACTGATCGGCTGGGAGTACAGGTATGCACCGGTGCAGGTATAACCGGAGAGGTTACGGAGAGCAACCATCTGCTGTTTCTTGCTGTCAGTCAGGGTAGAGTAGACGTCTGCAAAGTGCGTTGCATAGTAATACGAGATCTCACCGTCCAGTTCCCCGTATTTTGCTGACAGGCTGCGCACATCAGTTTCATCGATGTTACCACCGGATAATGCAACCCGCAGGTCAGTTGCAATTGCCTGCCGTGTCGCAACAATATCGTTGAGGTCCGACTTCTGGAGGTCCACAAGACCCGTGACCTCACTCCTCTGGGTATCGGTCAGTAAGTTCAGGAAATTTGCTCCGGAATCTCCGGTCAGCGTTGTGCTGATGGAATAATCCGCATTGCCCATGGCCGGGAGGTCTTTCATATAGAACGACCCGAAGTAGGTTGCCTGCCTCTCGGGGCAGAAGTAGGTGTCAGCCGTGACTGAGCCCGCGTACCAGGCGAACATCTCACTTGCGTAGGTCCTCATAGCTACCGAGTTGCCCTGGCCGCTGTTCGCCAACACGGATGACGCATCCACGACTGGATAATCGGCCTCACCTTCAGATTTCATGGTGTCAAGGTAAGCCCGCTGGGTCTGGTTCAGCGAATTAATGACGCTTGCGTAGGTCTTTGCCCGGGCGATGCTGATACTTGCATCAACATCATACAATTGTGCCGAGTACGCCATCACCGCAGACTGGTTAAGCCCGCTGTTCCCGGCCGGGATGCTGCCCTCAAGGTTATCGCGGAATGCTGTCGTCAGCGGGAACCGCATGAGGGCATACTGTTCCTGCAGCGAATTCTCTTCCTGAGCGAGGGTTACAAACTGCGCCAGCTGGTCGGTATTCAGGGTCACCAGCACATTATCCGCAGTCCGGGTGACAAAGTCCGTGTTATGTCCCATACCGGTAGGATCATTGTCCCGCAGGTACTGGAATCCCGCATAGTCTGCCACTTTTCCGGGCGGAATGAATGTGTCGCTGCAGGCACTGCCGGTCATGAACGCGAGCCCGTCAAACGCGATCGTATCTTCCTGCGCCTGGTCCGAAATGGTCTGCGATATCGTATAGTTCTGAATGCCGTTCCCTCCCTGCCCTCCCGGGCCGGTAGTACCTGCTGCACTGGCCGCGGTACCCAGCAGAAAAAGGATACAGAGGGCGGCAAGTATGCAGCCGATAGTGCATGAACGTTCCATGGTTGTTTCTCCTTTGTTGTGTACCCCGTAGTTCCGGGGTTACCCGGTCCATTGACCGGAAAAAGAGATAAGGAAATTCCGGAATCACACCCTGATTATACCCAAATCTTTCCGGGATCCCGTAAAAGAAATGGGGGATTATTCAAGGCTGATCCTGACAAGGATGATCAGGGCAGCCGTAGCACAGAGGTCAGGAATAATCTGGAAGATCCCGATATCGCCAGTCCGCCCTCCGAGGAGGCCGATAAGCAGGGGGTTTGAAGTGATTGCATACATGCCAAGCGCAAAGATCACGGCCATCAGGCCGAGGGTGAACGAGCTTCGCATCTTCCGGTAGATCCCTGCATAGATGAGAAAGAGCGGGATGATCAGGCCGAGGTTGATAAACGAGATCACGGTCTTGAGCTGCTTGGCCTCCTCCTGTCCCGGGGGCTGCTGTTGCTGCTGTGCCTGAACGATCTGGCCCGCACTCCCGGGCTGCCTGCGGGACATTCTGCCCTGATTCGGGATGTGTTGCCGGGACCAGGGCCGGGATGGCAAAACTGATGATTACGAGCAGAATAACCGAAATAAGTATTATCCAGACGAGATTCTTCTTCTCCATTTATTCCTCCTTGACTCCATCGGTTACATCGACCTGTTTCCAGATCTCCAGGAAATCCTCAAAGTTTGTCTTCATCTGATCAGACAGGAAATACATGGTCCCGTAGTCCTCTCCCATCGCTGTGATAATGTGGTGCTTGCGCAGGACGTCGAGATGGTGGCGGATGGTTTTATAATCGAGAGAAAACAGGCGGGTCAGCTGGTTGGCGTTGTACGGACGCGTATGGAGGGCGAGGATAATCCGGGCCCGGTTCATGCCGCCCCTGGACCCGGCTATCAGCCACCACAGTATCTGCTTCACGAGATGCCCACCAGAATTCCCGGATAGATATTCTGTAGCGGTTTTTTGGTTTAATAATTGACTGCATCTCTTCACCGGAAACGGGTGCGGGCAGGTCACAGGTACGTTTCAGCCGTATCATTCCCTCATGATTCTTTTGCAATCATCAGTCGATGGATATTTTTCCCCGTGATTCTTTCGTGATCTTTTTCAGATGGACTTCCAGCACGCCGTTCCTGAATGTAGCAGATGACCCATTATCAGTTACCGGTTCCGGGAGAGGAACGATCCGTGTCAGCGAGTTGATCATATGCTCACGCAGGTAATACCTCTCATTCTCACCTGTTGTCTCATCCTTTCGTTCACAGGTGATTTCCAGCGCCTGAGGATTGATCAGGTCAAGCACGATGTTTTTTTTCGTAATGCCGGCGATAATACCTGCGGTGATCACCACTTCGTCATCGCTCTCAGAAACATCCATATGGAATGTTGTCGGTTGGGCAGGCAGCATTTTTCTTGCCGACCCGCCGGTAGCGGGTAATAACGCCGCAGGGTTGGTCCCGTATATCTCCCGGTTCAACAACTCCATGTATTTCCTCGTGTCTTCAAGTTCATCAAAGACAGACCGGTAATACCATTTTACCATCTGGTTCACCCCGCACCAGGTTGGGAATCAACAGTATCTGAATCCCGTTCTGATCCATTTTGCTGATCTGAACGTGCTTGCATGTTCTTCATCTGTGTTTCATTGGCTTTTTCATGCCATTGGGGAAAAGATCTTGTCACGCCGATCACAGGTCCTGATCCTCTGAATGTCCATATCCTGTTTCATCCCACCGGTCCACCCACGAACGCTTCCTTCATCAGCTCCTCCTGCTTTTTTGTCAGGTTTGCAGGAATCTTCACGATGACCTTTACCAGAAGATCTCCTCTTTTGTCGGAGTTTAAAAACGGCATCCCCTGCCCCCGGAGCCTGAAGATGGTGTGGCTCTGTGTGCCACGGTGAATTTTTAAGGACGCACTCCCGGTAATCGTCGGCACGGTGATCTCTCCTCCAAGAAGCGCAGTTGCCAGCCCGACAACTGCGGTGGTGGTCAGGTCCGCACCCTGCCGTTCGAAGATCTCGTGTTTTTTTATGTGAACAACCACATAGAGGTCGCCGGGAGGCCCCCGGTTCTCCCCGGGTTCACCTTCCCCGGCAATGCGTAAAAACTGCCCGTCCTCTACGCCCCGTGGAATCGTCACCTCGATCCGCCGCGTTTTCTGGAGCGTCCCTGCCCCGTGGCAGGTCCTGCAGGGCTTTTCAATGATCTTGCCGCTCCCGCCGCACTCCGGGCACTGGGCGATGTTCATCACCTGGCGGTTACCCACTTTCTGCGGGCTCCTGATCTCGCCGGTTCCCCGGCAGGCAGGGCAGTCCCGGAGGTGACCAGGCTCTGCACCTGTTCCATGGCAGGTACTGCACACGGAATCATGCGGGACTGCCACGGTATTTTTCGTGCCATAGAATGCATCGGCGAGCGTTACTTCAATGTCATAGCGGAGATCCGCCCCTGCCCGTTGCCGTGTCCTCCGGGATCCCCCGGAAAAAGCATTGAAAATATCCCCGAGACCAGAGTCCCGGAACAGGTCCTCGTAACTGGGTGGCCGGTACCCTGATGCGTCCCCGGGTCCAAACTCGACATGACCCCCCAGGTCGTACTGGGCTTTCTTCTGGGGGTCGCTTAACACTTGGTATGCCTCGTTGATCTCCTTGAATTTCTCTTCCGCTTCCTTGCTCCCCTTATTCAGGTCCGGGTGGTATTTTCGTGCGAGGTGCCTGAATGCCTTTTTCAGATCATCCGCTGAAGCATCCCGTTTTACGCCAAGGACCTCATAATAGTCGCGCGTTGCCATGGGTCTATTTTTAGAAAAAATTATTTTTCATCCTTTACTTTGAAATCGGCGTCAACAACGTTCTCGCCGCCAGGTCCGCCGGCATCCTGCGAAGGCTGTTCGGTGCCCTGCGAAGCAGCCTGCTGTTGTGCCTGCTGCCGGGCGGCCTCCTGGTACGCTGCGGTACCTGCTTCGCCGAGGACTTTCTGGAGTTTCTCTGTTTCCGCCCTGATACTGGAAGTATCCTTACCCTCCAGTGCTGCCTTGACCGCGGTGATCGCGGCATTCAGCCGGTCAACCAGGTCCGGGTTCAGTTTACCCGCAAGATCGGTCTTGGTTTTTTCCGCTGTGTAGACAAGGGAATCCGCGATGTTATGGGCCTCAACTTCTTCCTTTCTTTGCCGGTCCTGCTCTTCGAACTGTTTTGCCTCGTCGACCATCTTCCGGACATCGGCATCCGGCAGTTTTGTCGAAGCGGTGATGGTCATCTTCTGCACTTTTCCGGTGCCGAGATCCTTTGCAGATACATTGAGGATACCCGATGCGTCGATATCAAAGGTGACCTCAACCTGCGGAACCCCCCGGGCGCCGGGGGCAGGCCGACCAGGTTAAACTGGCCAAGGCTCACATTATCGGATGCCATGGGACGCTCACCCTGGAGAACATGGATCGTGACCTCGGTCTGCATATCCGCCGCAGTTGAGAATATCTGGCTCTTCTTTGTCGGGATCGTGGTATTCCGGTCGATAAGGGCGGTCCGGACACCCCCAAGAGTCTCAAGGCCGAGTGTTAAGGGGGTTACATCCAAGAGCACCATGTCGCTGATCTCGCCGCCAAGGATCCCGCCCTGGATCGCGGCACCCATGGCCACGCATTCCATCGGGTCTATGCCGCGTTCCATCTTCTTCCCGACGTTGTCCTCGATAAATTTCTGGACAACCGGCATCCGGGTGGGTCCCCCGACAAGGATCACTTTCTGGATATCGTTCTTCGTCAGTTTTGCATCCCTGAGTGCCTGCTCGAATGGCTTGATACACCGTCTGATAATCGGGTCGATCAGCTGCTCGAGTTTTGACCGTGACAGTTTGATGTTGAGGTGCTTGGGGCCAGACTGGGTTGCCGATACATAGGGAAGGTTGATCTCCGTCTCCATTACCGTTGAAAGTTCGATCTTGGCTTTTTCGGCAGCTTCTTTTACCCGGTTGATGGCCATCTTGTCATTCCTGAGATCGATGCCTTCCTGTTTTTTGAACTCGTCTGCGATCCATTCGTAGATGGCATTGTCCATGTCTGTGCCACCCAGCTGGGTATCACCGGAGGTCGCAAGAACGGTAAATGTCCCGCCACCGAATTCCATGATGGTGACATCGAGCGTACCGCCACCGAGATCAAAGACCAGTATCTTGAACTCGCCGCCCTTATCGAGGCCGTATGCCATGGACGCTGCGGTAGGTTCATTTACCAACCTGACTACATCAAGGCCGGCGATCTTTCCTGCATCCTTGGTTGCTGTCCGCTGGTTGTCGTTGAAATAGGCAGGGACGGTGATGACAGCCTTCGTTATCTTTTCTCCAAGAAATGCCTCGGCATCGCGTTTGATTTTCTGGAGGATGAACGCTGAGATCTGCTGGGGGGTGTACTCCTTCCCGTATATTTTATAGGAGTGGTTTGTCCCCATCTTTCTCTTCGCAGCGGTAACGGTTCCTTCAGGGTTGCTTACGGCCTGCCGCCGTGCCGGCTCCCCGACGAGAAGCTGGCCGTCCGGGGTAAAGGCCACATAGGAGGGGAACATTTTGCCGGAACAGTTGCCCCTTCCGCGGACGGAATGATAGTCGGTTTACCGCCGACCATGACGGCAGCTTCGCTGTTCGATGTACCCAGGTCAATTCCGATAATTTTCTCTTTAGCCATTGTTCTCACCAACTTTCTCTGCTACATGTTCTGCGATCTTTACCTTCGAGGGCCTGATGACTTTGGATTTCAACTGGTACCCTTTCCCGAAGTCTTCCAGGATAGTATTCTGCTCTTCTGGACATTTTTCTGTACATAACACCTCATGAAAACGGGGATCAAATTTTTTTCCCACGCATTCTATCGGTTGTAATCCGTAATCTGACAGGATTTTTGCAAATTTTTTATAGATCATGGTCATTCCTTCCCGGTTTTTCTCCTGCCCGAGGGAGGGCAGGGCCCGTTCAAAATCGTCCAGGATAACGAGGAGATCGTGGATCAGTCTCTCATTTGCAAAGGCGGTGATCGTGTCCTTTTCCTTTGCACTCCACCTGCGGAAATTGTCAAAATCGGCCTGGAGGTATTTCAGCTGATTGAGACGTTCCTCTGCCAGCCGGGTCTGTTCTGCGAGTTCCTTTTTCAGCTGTTCGATGTCTTCCATGGTAGTACCCCCTCACACAAATGCATTTAACAGATTGCAGGTTCAGGTATTCCCGAACACCAGTTTTCCTCCTTTCTCATCAACCACAATCTCCTTGTCTTTATTTACTTTTCCTTCCAGGATCATTTTTGACAATTCATTCAGCAGGTTTTTCTGGATCACCCGCTTGATCGGGCGTGCACCGAACTGCGGGTCAAAGCCTTGGGTAGCAATGAACTGGATCGCATTCTTTGTTGCCCTGATCCGGATTTCGTTCTTTGAAAGCATTTTCTGGACGCCCTCAAGCTGGAGCCCGACAACCGTCCGGATCTCGTCCTCAGTGAGCGGTTTGAACATGATGATCTCATCGATCCGGTTGAGGAATTCAGGACGGATGGTCTTCTTAAGCAGTTCGAACACCTGGTCCCGGGTACGGTCGAATACCTCGTCACGGTTTTTGTCGGTGACATTTTCCATGTTTTCCTGGATGAGGTGCGACCCGATGTTCGAGGTCATGATGATGATGGTATTCTTGAAATCCACCGTGCGGCCCTTGTTGTCGGTCAGGCGGCCATCGTCAAGAACCTGCAGCAGGATGTTGAAGACATCCGGGTGGGCTTTTTCGATCTCGTCCAGCAGTACCACGGAATAAGGCTTTCTCCGGACCGCCTCGGTCAGCTGCCCGCTCTCTTCATACCCCACATAACCCGGGGGCGCCCCGATCAGCCTCGAAACGGTATGCCGCTCCTGGTATTCCGACATATCGATCCGCACCATGCTGTTCTCGTTGTTGAACAGGAATTCTGCGAGCGCCTTTGCCAGTTCCGTCTTCCCGACACCGGTCGTCCCGAGGAAGATAAACGAGCCAATCGGACGTTTTGTGTCCTGCAACCCGGCACGGCTCCGGCGGATTGCATTGGAAACTGCCGCGATGGCCTCATCCTGGCCGACAACACGCTTGTGGAGTTCGGCCTCAAGGCTCAGCAGTTTTTCCCTCTCGCTCTGCAGCATCCTGCTCACGGGGATCCCGGTCCAGCGCGAAACCACTTCGGCGATCTCTTCGGCATCCACCTCTTCGTTTACCAGCGCGGAATCCTTCTGAAGCACGGTCAGTTTTTCCTTTAACTCCACCATGCTTTTTTCGTGATCCGGGATACGACCATAGCGGATCTCTGCAACCTTCCCGAGGTCGCCGCTGCGTTCGGCACTTTCGGCCTCGAACTTTAAGGTCTCGATCTCGGTTTTCCGTAACTGGATCTGTTCAACGAGCTCTTTCTCCGACTGCCACTTTGCATTCAGCCGGTTCCGTTCCTCGGTCAGGTTCCCGATCTCTTCATTGAGGGCCTTGAGATTTTCCTGGTCTTTCTCGCGTTTGATGGCTTCCCGTTCAATCTCTAGCTGGCGGATCCTGCGTTCAATCTTTTCGAGTTCTTCCGGTTTCGAGTTGATTTCGAGCCGGAGTTTTGATGCTGCCTCGTCGATCAGGTCGATCGCCTTGTCGGGGAGGAACCGGTCGGAGATATAGCGCTGCGAAAGTTCGACGGCAGCAATGATCGCCTCATCCTTGATTCGTACATGGTGATGGGTCTCGTATTTCTCCTTGATTCCCCGGAGGATGGAAATGGCATCCTGCGAATCCGGTTCATTGACCATCACCGGCTGGAAACGCCGTTCGAGCGCTTTGTCCTTCTCGAAATACTTCTGGTATTCCTTTAGGGTCGTTGCGCCGATGACATGCAGCTCTCCCCGTGAAAGCGCGGGCTTGAGGATATTTGCCGCGTCCATGGCCCCCTCACCACCGCCAGCCCCGACCAGGGTGTGAATCTCGTCAATGAAAAGGATGATCTCCCCTTCAGCGGATATCACTTCCTTGACGACACTTTTCAGCCGTTCTTCAAATTCTCCCTTGAACTTTGCCCCGGCGATCAGGGCTCCCATATCGAGGGAGAAGATCTGCTTGGTCTTCAGGTTATCCGGTACATCCCCGTCAATGATCCGATGGGCAAGACCTTCGGCAATGGCGGTTTTTCCCACACCGGGTTCCCCGATGAGGATCGGGTTGTTCTTCGTTCTCCGTGAAAGGATCTGCAGCACCCTGCGGATCTCTTCGTCGCGGCCGATGACCGGATCGAGTTTTCCCTTGCGGGCAAGATCGTTTAAGTTCCGGGCATATTTTTCCAGGGCGTTATAGGTCTCTTCGGCATTCTGGCTGTTCACGGTTTCACCTTTCCTCAACTGGCTGATTGCAGTCTTCAGGTCTTTTTCCGTTACCCCGTTCTCCTTGAGCAGTCGTGAGGTGCTGTTGTTCACCGAAAGAATTCCAAGGAGGATCTGTTCGAGCGAGACAAATTCATCCCCGGACTCCTGGGAAAGTGCGGTGGCCTTCTGCAGGGCTTTTGTGGCATCATTGGAGAGGTGCTGCTCCCCGCCGGTTACCTCGGGATACGAATCGATAATCCTGTCGAGCGCAGGTGTAAAACCATTGAGGTCCACATTCAGTTTCTTAAGGAGGTACGGGATGACATTCTCGTCAACCAGAAGCATTCCTTTGAGGAGGTGCGACGTCTCGATAGTCTGGTTCTTTTTTGCCGTTGCCAGTTCCATCGCTTTCTCTACGGCTTCCTGCGATTTGATGGTGAAATTGTTGAAATTCATGATATCGGTCGTCCGTTTTTCGCAATTCCCTGTTCGTTATTCGTAATAGAGATACTTCCCGTCAAATAGTTTGCCAATGCGGAAGTTGATTCTGTAAACAGAGGGGATGATCCCGTGCCCATCATGCGAAGTGGACGCCCTCGCCGGACAGGTTCAACCTGTCTATCACCTGCCAGGGCAGGAGCGCAATGTTTCGCCCTACTTCCTCGTTGCTCACTGCTTCCTTGACGGTCAGTTTTACGCCTTTGGAATCTGTCATAATCATAATCCTCCTTCAGGATGGTTTACCATAAGTTAGTTTCATATTGTATATAAAGTATTTGGTAAGGGGTTCTGGTGCGTTGTCGTGACATCGTGGCTTAGATCATGGCGCGGTGCGTGGCGTGACTTTGGGGAAGATAAAAGTATAAGGGTACCTAATAGAACACGTAAGCGATCTTTAATGACAATTTGTATAGCTGCAATCGGTCAAGAAAACGGTCAGGAATGTATTGTTTTTGCAACCGATCATATGGTATCTATGGATAGCGGGGGAGATCAAGTTTGGAAATTTGAACACGCTATTGAAAAATATAAACTAATCAATACGCAAACCATCGCGATGATTGCAGGGGTACCATTATTTTTAGATAAATTAACAAAAAATCTCGATGATAAAAAGGATTTTAATGAGATATCGTTAGAAATCTATAAGAATTTTTTACAGGTAAGAACGGATTATCTCCAAACAAATGTTTACAATATAATAGGGGTAAATCGCGAGTTTTTTATTGAGAGATTGAAAGACGAAACGAATAACCCCATAATCGAAGAAACTTGGAAAAAAATATTAGAGTTTAGTTTAGAGACATCCATACTTTTAATTGGTTTTTCAGAAGGGAAAGCAATGATTACTGAAATAAATGAAAAGGGGTTTTTTGATTATAGACAACTAAATTTCCATACTATTGGAACTGGCTCTACTCAGGCTCAGAATACCTTGTTATTTCAAAAACATTCAAAGAAAGAATGTCTCGTAAAGACAATTTACGATGTGTATAAAGCAAAACGAAACGCCGAAGTAAGTGAGGGTGTAGGGAAAGAGACAGATTTGGGTGTTTTAACAAGACGTGGGTATTACCTCTTAAAAGATGATGTAAAAGATGGGGAAATTCGGATATTAAGTAATATTTATAATTTAGAGTCTGATTGGGGCAGAAGTCATCCAGACTTAGAAGAACTTAAAAAAAATCAGGAGTTAATGGGGCTAGTCAAATAACTTCGGAGTGATTTGATTTATGTTTGGCTCTCCAAAAAAGAAAAACAATCCTTACACTATTAATACAGATTTTGTTAATTCGATAGTTAAACGAATGGAAAGAGATTAAAGAGAACGTGAAAAAGCGAGGAGAAGATACAGGCGTAATTTTTAGATTATTTTAATTTAATTTTTTTAATAGTTACCTCGATGTACTCATCTTTTTTTAAATTTTCCTCATCCCACGCAATTTTATCAATAACGATTCTTCTCTGTTTGTCATCTTTTACTTTTACGATAAACGGTTTCGCCATATTCACCACATATACCATATTCACCACAATCTATTTATACTTACCCCTCTAATAAATATTTGTGGTGAAATCACCATAAGTGGTGAAAAGACAATGCAGCAATTAACCAACCCAAGAGAGTTAAGGGGATTAAAGATCCTGTCAGAACCGGACACCATAATCCAGACCGGTAAGAATGAATGGGATGTCCGATCACAGTCAAAGGATGCGTATTACCAGGTATCGCGCATCTTTGTAAAAGGCCGTGACCGCAACCACTTCCACGACTGGAAATGCTCTTGCCCCGATTTCGCAACAAGAAATCTACCCTGCAAGCACATTTACAGTGTCCAATTCTCCCTGAAATTAAAGGGCGACATTGAATTAGAAGCAACCGAGAAAGCGATTGAACGCGCCGAGCCAAAGATTACCTGCCCATACTGTAAGAGCGAGAATGTGATCAGTCGTGGCAAGAGAAAAAACCAGAAGGGCGAAGTTCAGGTGTATGGATGCAAAAACTGTCAGCGCAGGTTTACCCGTGAACTTGGATTCAACCGGATGAAGCACACTCCTGAGGCAATTACTCTCACCCTTGACCTTTACTTCAAGGGATTATCAGACAGGAAGATTGTAGATCACCTTAAACAATTCCATAAGGTTATTGTCGTTCATACAACCGTTATCCGTGGGATCAAGAAGTATCTCTCACTCCTTGGGAAGTATGCCGAAAAGAACAAGGTAAACGTCGGTAATATCTGGCATTCTGATGAGACAACGGTGTTCATCAAGAAGGAAGATGAGAAGCGGTATTACCAGTGGATCTGGAACGTCATGGACGCCAAGACTCGTTATCTTCTCGCATGTCAGGTTACTGAGGAAAGATACGTCAAGGACGCGCAGAAGGCGTTACAGCAGGCAAAGAGCGTCACCAACGTTAGACCGGACGCGATCGTAACAGACGGGTTACAGGCATACAATACTGCGATTAAAGCCGAGTTCTATGATCCGAGTGCCTTCATCCAGAACCCGCACATCCGGCTTAAGGACTTTGAGACAAAGCCGAATAACAATATCCTTGAAAGACTTAATGGAACCTTCCGTGAGAGGACGAAAGTTATACGAGCTTTGACAGCGGGGTTGGTGCGGCAGAGTTTGCGGCGGGGATGCAGACATATTACAACTATATCCGGCCTCATCAGGGAATCGGCGGATTGACGCCGGCACAGATGGCAAATATCCCGATGGATTTAACCGGTAACCGCTGGATGACGATGATTGGGTTGGCAGCAACAAAATAATTTAAATTTGTTCACCCGCGTCAATTTCAACCACATCTTCGGGTATAAATCCATATTCGTATAATTTTGGTAAAAGTTTTTTCCCGAGAGTTTTATGTGCCTCTTTAAGGGAGTTTAATTCGTTTTCACACAACCCGGCATTTATTAGTGACATCCTTATTTGCCATAATCCGACATCCCAAGCATCTATCTTATAATCCAACCATCGGGTTTTATCGACGTTCTCATAAAAGGCCATGTATAACGTTCTACCTCTATTGAACACGTCTTGTGCTTCCTGAGATAGTTTGTATCCAATAATCCGTTTGGCTAAGAATCGATCTTCATTTGTTGATATTGCCTGCAGCCCCAACTCGCTCAAACTGTGTTTCCATCCTTTAACCTCTTCCACGGTATAGGGGTAAAGGTTGTTCTGAATTTGGTATATCTTCTCAAGATACTTCACATCTTTAAGGGACACTGTATTATTTGATTCCGAGAATGCGCTCCAAATAACGCAATCTGTCACAAACTCCTCTGACATTTCAATATCGGGTTGATAGAATTGATCTCGGTCGTTGGTCCAAGTTGCCGGGGGTAATCTTCTGACAGTATGGATAACCATTGATTGCTCAAAATTTTCCGGGATTACAGAATGTGCCCCGGCACTTATATAAGGTCCAGAAAAAAGCCCGGTATTGTTTTGGTTCTGAAAATCATTCCCTTTATACATCAGTGAACAAAGGAAATTGCAAGCCACACGATTACGGGTGTCAACATTCTCTAATCCGATATTGATAGCACTCTTAAACGGAGGCATGATTATGTTGCATTTAGGGCGTTTCACCCATTTGCTCAAAAAGCGCTCGCGGTTCTCGCTATGAATTACTTTCGTGCCATATTTCCATACGTTTTTATCGTAAACATCAAGTTTAATATTCTGTTCTTCAATTTTAAGGGGTTCTCCTAAATTCCAAACTAAGAATCCGACCGGGAATTTACTTTTACTCCCGTAAAACGATTCGGAAGAGAACATAAAACCGCGTTCAAACTTACAATGAAACGTGGTATCTCGTAACATCTGGTCATTATTGGCATTGAGGTATTTTAGTTTTGAGAACAATCCAAGGTAAGCTTGTTTTCCGCCAAAATCCTTATGGATTCTGTATATGAACTGCGAAAAAAGTTCACGACTTGTTTCCCCCATCTTTTCCTTTTCCATGAGTTCTCGGATTTTGGTCATGGATACGGTATCTTTCGATGTTTTCCCAGTCTCCATTCCTACAGTATTACTCGTTGCAAACGGAGGATTTATAAAAATAATCCATTTTAAGTTTGGATTTAACAAATCTTCTTGAAGTTTCTTGGGCATCTTCAAATTAATTGTCTCTAAAGAACTTTGATCACGATTCTGAGTGAAAATATCATCATTCAGATAATCATATTGAAAGACGGTGGCAGATGGGAAAATCCGTTTGCAATATTTGGCATCATCTTCGAGTAATGTAGAAATATAGCACTTATCTAAAGCAGATGTTGGGAGCGTAAATTCAAGATTACCCGTCCCGGCTGCCATATCCCAGAATCTCCAATCGTTTTTCTTCCACCATTCAGTACCGATAGTTCTCTCAATATACTCCGATCCTTTTTTCGCGAACTCAATCGGTGTGTAAAACTCTCCGGTGAATCTTCGCTCATAATCTTCTGAAATACGGTCAATTTTTTGCCTAATACCGTAAATAACCTTTAAATCATCCACTTTGTCATAAATGCTCCAAAAATAGTTATAATCGTTAATGGGTATTGGTTTGATTTTTGCGTCTCCCTCTCCGAGATCGAAAACCACCTCATTCCCTTTAAAAATGCTAGATTTGTCTTTTTCAACATCCGCGATAAAGTATTCTGTCGCCTTCCGACTATTTTCAACATATTTTCCAAACAGGTTTTTCCAGTAATCGTAAATCTCTAAAAAATTATCTTCCGTAATAATCTTTCTATCATAATCGAACAAGCGTGATTGAGCCTCACGAGCTTCAGAATATTTTTTAATGAAATTTTTTTCTTCTTCTTCTAATTCAAAATCATAAACATGAATGTTTGTAGTAAAAGGGTATTCCATTATATCCTTCACTAAATTTGGGCAGGGAACGCTCGGAGCTCTGTCCCAATCGTATTTATTCCGTCGCGTGTCGTTGTAAAAATCTTTGTATTTCTTTGTCTCAAAAATGAGTGCCTCTTTTTTATTTACTATACAAATAGATGGGGGGATAGGTTTTGTTCCACCTCCGAATTTTAATTCCCTTATATAGTACAACGTCTGGGCAATTATTTTCGCGCGGATGGGGCGGCTCATTAAACTTTGGTCATATTTGAACTCATACAAAATTTGCTTAGAGTAGTGGTCATACCTCTGTTTGGTCTTAATTTTAAAATTAAAGTATTTTGCAAACTCGGATTTAACTTCCTCTTCCGTCTCACAATCTTTTAAGTGGTCAATTAATCTCCCTTTCACAACGATTCACCAAGAGGGGCTTTTCGTCCAACTTAATAGAACATACAAGCACTATGACATAAATGTGTTATTGCATTATGGGGAGCGCTTGTCTACCAAAAAGTCACGCCACGCACCAGGTACCTGGTGCAAATATCAAAAGTCACGACAACGCACCAGAACCTGGTAAGGGGTTCTGGTGCGTTGGAGGGACTTTTAAGTTTTGAAATCGCGCTGGTGCATCGCGGGACTTCCCAAGATTTGGTGGGACGCTGTCTGTGGGGTAAACACAAAACCCCCGCTACGGCATATTAATATACCGGCGGGATTCAGTGCAAATCATGCATGCTCGTAAGTATCTTGTATCCGGGGCGGCTGTTGCCCTTATCCTGATTGCCGCTATTTCGGTCACTGGATGTTTGTCCTCTTCATCGTCACCGACCGCCTCCCCTTCGCAGACGGTATCGCCGACCATGGCCACAACACCCGTTCCACCAGCTGTCACTACGATGGTGATGTCGACACCTGTCATTCCGGTTGCAACGGCATCCTCCTCTTCGGGGGAGGCATCGATCACCATACAGAATTACTCATTCATTCCCGCGTCGATAACGGTGAGCCCCGGGACCACTGTGACGTGGACGAACTTAGACAATGATTTTCATACCATCACATCAGTATTACCCTCGCCTGTGACATTCAATTCGCCATTACTCAGTCAGGGAGACACGTTCCAGTTCACGTTTAACCAGACCGGGACATACACGTACATATGCAATATCCATCGGTTCATGAGAGGGACTGTGGTAGTAGCGCAGTAAAACAAATCTTTTTTCATTGTATTTTTGGGAATACCCCCCATCAATAAACGAAAGTATAAAGAACGTCGAAGGTTTAAAACGAATCGAAGGATATTAAAAAGAGCGGCTCTGATAAATTGGCGGTTGATCAACCGAGTTCGCTGTTGGCGGTACCACTCCCCCCCCTTAATGCCCCCTGATGGAGGGAGGTGGCCTCATGCAGGATCAGGTTACCCGCCGGGAATCCCTAAAGGGCTCGTAGAAAATGAGTGGCCCCTTCATTTTTTCAGGAGGGGGTACCCCCCTCGCCCGGATCGTCTGGCGTGGGCTGCCTGATTTTAGTTGGATGTATATCTGATAATCAAATGTATATGTGACAACCGTTTTTCGCTCCTTTAATCCAAAAAACCCGGGACGTGGGGGGTACCCCCATCGATGGGACAGCACCCCCCATCCCTCAAAAAAACAGCAATATCATAAAAGACCGATATGAGCCGATCTGGCTCACTCCGGAACAAGGAAAATCGTTAACAGGAAATTGCGGGGAGGGCTCATTCGCTTCAGGGCCTCTCCGGGACATGGCGGGGCAAGACAGTTTTTCACACCAGTTCCAGTCGCTGACCCGCCACGGGAGCGTCCTTCTGGGGCGGCAGAATCCATCGGAGCGGGGGTTTGGGGTGTCAGCCCCATCAGATTGCCAGCCGGGGACCAGGTTCACCGTCCAGAACAGCGAAGATCTAAACAATCAGGCCGCCGGGTTTTTCCTGATAAAGACCTCAAGCGCCTGCCTGAGTTCAGCCGTGCGCTTCTGGATTGCATCGAAGGATTTTCTCTGCCAGTAGACAAGATCCCTAAGATCATCGGCCTTCCTCACAATCTTACCATCGACTGCATGTTTTCCTTTCAGGAATTCGACCTGGTTGACGAGATTTACTGCCTGGTACAGGAGGTCACGTTTTCCTTTCGCATACAGGAGATCCCAGGACTTCTGCTCGAACCGCTCGAAATCCGTACCATCGAGCGTGCCTTTGACCTTCTCAAGCGCAGTATCGAAATGCCGCCGGGTGATTGTAATGGCATAATCCGATGTTTTGTCATGTTCACCTGAGACATCGTTCCGGGTCAGTTCATCGATGACGAGCGCCTTTACTTCGCGCACCAGCGCCTCAAGATCTGCTCCGACAAAGAACCGGGTCTTTGCTGCCAGTTCATCTATGTGGACATCAGGATCGAGAACACTTTCCAGATCCTTAAGATAGGTGGTAAGGATTGCCTTTCGTGCCGCCTCGTCGGGCGGGGGAATGTACAGGTGTTTTTCAAGCCGGCCCGGGCGCAGGAGGGCAGGGTCAAGCAGGTCGGGACGGTTGGTCGCCCCAATAACAAAAACTTCCTTGAGTTCCTCGACACCATCCAGTTCGGTTAAAAACTGGCTTAAGACACTCTCGGTGACGTGCGTGGAATCATTGACCGAGCCCCGTTTCGGGAACAGTGCGTCAACTTCGTCAAAGAAGATGATGCAGGGCGCAGACTGCCGGGCCTTCCTGAAGGCTTCCCGCACGTGCTTCTCGGAATCCCCCACCCCTTTTGAGAGCAGTTCGGGCCCCTTTACCGAGATGAAATTGAGATGGCGCTTGCTCGCGATGCCTTTTGCAAGCAGGGTCTTTCCCGTGCCCGGCGAGCCAAAGAGCAGGATGCCCTTAGGGGGTTTGTAATTCAGTTTTTCGAAGATTTTGGGATAGCGCAACCGGCCCTTCGATAATTTTAATGAAGATATCCTTGACTTCATCAAGTCCTGCGATATTTTCCCACGGGACATCCGGGACTTCGATGAGGACTTCCCGCAGGGCGCTGGGCTGGACGATTTTCCGTGCGGCGTCAAAGTCACTCTTCGTGAGTTTGAGCTGGTCGATGACCTCGTTTGGGATCTCCTTGTCGATGTCGATGAGGGGAATGATCTTCCGGATCGCGTTCATCGCCGCTTCTTTCACGAGAAGCGCGATATCCGCCCCGACGAACCCGAAGGTCGTCTCGGCGAGGGCAGCAATATCAACATCCTTTGCAAGGGGAACTCCCCGGGTATGAACCTGGAAGATCTCAAGCCGGCCCTTCTTGTCCGGGATACCGATCTCGATCTCCCGGTCAAACCGCCCGCCCCGGCGGAGTGCAGGATCGATGGAATTGGGCAGGTTTGTTGCCGCAATCACGATGACCTGCCCCCGGCAGGCGAGACCGTCCATCAGCGCGAGCAGCTGTGCAACGATGCGGCGTTCGACCTCGCCCTGCACATCCTCGCGCTTCGGAGCGATCGCATCGATCTCGTCAATAAAGACAATGGACGGTGCATTCTCCTCCGCGTCGTGGAACTTGTCGCGGAGGGCTTTTTCGCTGTCCCCGTAAAATTTGCTCATGATCTCGGGGCCCGAGAGCGAAAGGAAATGGGCGTCGACCTCGTTTGCGACCGCTTTTGCAATCAGGGTCTTCCCCGTGCCCGGCGGGCCGTAGAACAGGACACCCTTGGGTGGTTTGATCCCCAGTTTTTCGAAGATCTCCGGGTGGCGCAGCGGGAGCTCGATCATTTCCCGGACGAGCTGGAGTTCACGTTCGAGACCGCCGATATCCTCGTACTGGATATTGGATATCTCCCGTTTGCCCTCTTCGGGATTGAAGGGTTCTTCTTTTAATTCGATCTCCGTGTTATCGGAGACAATAGCAATGGCCCGCGGGGCGACTTTCACGATGACAAACGTAACTGAGTTGCCGATGATATCGACGCGCAGCATCTGCCCTTCGACCACCGACCGCCCCCGCAGGACCCTCGAGAGGTACTGCTCCCCTCCAACGAGGCGTGTCTGCTGGACCGGCTGGATCACCACCCTGGTGGTGTACACGGCTTCCGATTTACGGATTTTCACCTTTTCATCGATGCCGGCATTTGCATTCGCCCGGATACCCCCGTCTATGCGCAGGACGGCAAACCCGATATCCTCGGCAAAACCCGGCCAGACGATCGCAGCCGCGTGCCGCTTTCCCACGATCTCGATGACGTCCCCGGACACAAGCCCCAGTTTCTTCATCACGTCAACACTCAGCCGTGCGATCCCGCGGCTTGCATCGTTATGTGCCGCCTCTTTTACCGTTACTTCGAAAAAATCTGTGTCTGCCATCGGAGACCCGTGATATTTTTAATTCCTTTGATTTGATCTAGGGACCTATAAAAACACCAGTCAGGGCAGCGGAACCCACGATTCCGGCATGCTCCTTTCTTTCCAAATACGGATTATTTACTTAAAATCAATTTCACTTGTCTCCATAACAAGCCAGATTTCGTCCAGAAATGCAAAACCGAGCCTTTATTTTGTCGTTTTGTGGTACTGGTAAGGTATGAGTATCGTTGGTGATGCCAAACGCGGCATCGTAACAGATGAGATGAAGAAGGTCGCACACCAGGAAGGAGTCACCGAGGACTTTGTCCGGCGCAGCGTTGCCGAAGGCCATATCGTGATCCCGGTCTCGCCCTACCGCAAGGTGAAGATCTGCGGTATCGGGGAGGGCCTCCGTACCAAGGTGAATGCCTCGATCGGGACATCGACCGATATCGTGAATATCCCTGAGGAGATTGAGAAAGCAAAACAGGCCGAACTGGCCGGTGCCGACACCCTCATGGAACTCTCGACCGGTGGTGATTTTGCCGAGATCAGGAAACAGATCATTGCCAGTACCACCCTTTCAGTAGGGAGCGTCCCGCTGTACCAGGCATTTATAGAGGCGGTCAAGAAGGACGGTGCCGTCATCCACATGAAAGAGGATGACCTCTTCCGGATCACGGCCGAGCAGGCAAAACTCGGCACGAACTTCATGGCGATCCACACCGGCATCAACTGGGAGACGGTCAAAAGGCTCCGGAACCAGGGCCGGCACGCCGGGCTCGTCTCCCGGGGCGGCGCGTTCATGACCGCGTGGATGCTCCACAACGAAAAGGAGAACCCCCTCTACTCCGAGTTTGACTACCTTCTGGAGATCATGAAGGAACACGAGGTCACGCTCTCGATGGGGAACGGCATGCGGGCGGGGGCCATCCACGATGCAACCGACAGGGCAGGCGTCCAGGAACTGCTCATTAACGCGGAACTCGCGGACAAGGCGCACGCGCAGGACGTGCAGGTGATTGTTGAAGGTCCGGGCCATGTTCCGATTGACGAAATCGCAACAAACGTCCAGCTTATGAAGCGCGTCACCAACAACAAGCCGTTCTACATGCTCGGGCCGATCGTGACCGATATTGCACCGGGCTATGACGACCGGGTCGCCGCCATCGGTGCGGCGATCTCGTCTTCGCTGGGCGCTGATTTTATCTGCTACGTCACCCCTGCCGAGCACCTCGCGCTTCCCACGCCGGAAGAGGTGTACGAAGGAGTCATCAGTTCGCGGATCGCAGCCCATGTCGGCGATATGATCAAGCTCAAGAAGACCCGGGCGGCAGACCTCGAGATGGGTCACGCCCGGCGCGACCTCGATTGGGAACGCCAGTTCGCTGTCGCCATGAACCCTGCCCGGGCAAAAGAGATCCGTGCAGAAAGGATGCCGGCCGATACCGATGGCTGCACGATGTGCGGGGACTTCTGCGCCATCAAGATCGTCAACCGGTATTTTAAGTTCTGATATCCCTCTTTTTTGTTTTTCCCAAAAACCGTAGTTTCAGATCTTCCTTTTCTTTAGCGATGGGATTTGACCCCCACCATATTCCCTCGGCGATAAAGATACCCCGTGTCCTCGTTTCGCCCCCTCTTTCGGTGCGGATAAACGAGTCCCGTAAATATCGCATTCTTTTTCCGCTTACACCCCGATAACAAAGAGTACCTGAAAAGACTACCCTTTAGAAGTGATTTGATGCAGAAGAAAAACCGGAAAATTGTCGATGAATTTCTTGCTCATGCCGATGCAATAAGCGACGATGTTATGGACGATACAGAGGAAATGCTTGGCACGCTTCCGTTTATCTTTCCTGTCATGCGGGAACGCACAGGAACATTTGCGCTTTCTGCGCTTGCCGATTACCGGGTCTGCCGTCCGGAACATCTCACGCCAAAGACTGCTGAACTTGTGGCCATTGCCGCTGCGGCAGGGGCAGGAGCGGACAACTGCCTGAAATTACACCTGAAAGCAGCAATAAAAGAGGGTGCGACAAGGAATGAGATCTTTGATGCCCTCATGATTGCAGGCACGATCGGAAAGACAAAAGTACTCGCATCAGCACTCCGGCAGATGTCTGACGTGTTTCCCGCAGATAAAAAAGAAAAGACCGCATTATGCGATCAGACCCCGGGCACAACCGGGAAATCCCCCTGAAACGGACAAATCCGGAGATCCGGGAAGATGTAAAGCAGCGCCGCTACCCGAGTACGCTAAATAATCCCGTCTCAAAATGATCCATAACGGTGATGCTATCCAGCTGAATTACGGTGGTTTTGTCCCGCTCTCAACAGTCGACTGGCGGGGCCGGTCGGTCTGCACGGTCTTTTTCCGGGGCTGCCCGGTCCGTTGCACCTACTGCCAGAACGCCGCGATCATTACCGGGAAAGATTTCCGTGACATCGAAGAGGTTATCGCGCTTATTAACGGCTCGAAACTTGCGATCAGTGGCGTGGTCTTCTCCGGGGGAGAGCCCACCATGCAGAAGGATGCGCTTGTCTCACTCGCCCGCGCGGCACGAAACCTCGGACTTGCAACCGGTGTCCAGACAAACGGCGTTTTTCCCGACACTCTTGCGACGCTCATCAGGGAGCGGTTGCTCGACCGCGTATCACTTGACATCAAGGCCCGCTGGGCGCGGTATAATAACCTTCTCGGGGGAAATTATGTAAAGAACGTGCAGCGCTCGCTTGCCCTTTGCACAGAGGCACACATGAGCGGAGCGCTGCCCGAATTCCAGGTCGTTGTCACACTTTTCCGTGGCTACGATGACGAGGTTGCCATCATCGCATCAGAAATCGGCGATGTCGATCTCGTTCTCCAGCAGGGAGTAACTGAAAGTGTTCCACCGCTGCTGGAGAAAGAACTAAAATGCGTTGCGGACGGACTCACACGCCGGGTCTTTATCCGTACGCGCGAAGGTGGTGAAGTTGTCTATGAAAGTGATCGGAGTCGTCGGGCTTCCCGCAAGCGGTAAAGGCGAGTTCTCAAAGATAGCGGAGAGGCTGGGGATCCCGGTTGTCGTTATGGGCGATGTGATCAGGAACGCAGTAAAAAAAGCCAGCCTCCCTCCCACCGATGCAAACCTCGGGGCTATGGCAAACCGGCTCCGTGCTGAAAGGGGCATGGACGCGATTGCCAATCTCTGCGTTGACGCAATAAAAGAGCATGCTGTTCCGCTCGTTCTTATCGATGGTATACGGGGTGACGCCGAAGTCCGGGTCTTCCGGCAGAATTTCCCGGGCTTTCGCCTTATTGCCATTGATACGTCGTTTGCAAAACGGCTGGAGCGTCTCTGCGAACGCAAGCGCAGCGACGACGTGGGATCCGAAGAGGGCCTGAGGACCCGGGACGAGCGCGAGCTGGGATGGGGCCTAGGGAATGCATTAAAACTCGCGGATATCAGGATCAACAATGATGGCACTCTCGAAGAATTTACCACTCGCGTCACGGACCTGATAAGAAGCATGGAGCGTGAGGCATGACCCTCCGCCCGTACTTCTCATCCTCGGCAAAAGTCTGGGACGACATCCAGTGGGTATACGGTATCGAAGAGGCAGGTTACGAGGGGTGGGAGATTGTCGCGGACGGGAACTACCGGCTGGAAAAACCGGACAACCTTGAAAAGATAAAAGAGGTGATCGCAAGTACCCGCCTCGGGATCACGGTGCATGCTCCCTACGGGGATCTCAACCTTGCCACCCTCAACGATCCTATCTGGCGGGAGTCCATCCGGCAGATCGAGGTCTGTATCGAAAAGGCCGGGGATCTTACTGACCGGGTCACCATTCATCCCGGATACCTCTCCCCTGCAGGAAAACTCCTGCCCCAGAAAGTCTGGGAACTCCAGAAAGAAGCCCTGCGCCGGATCGGGAGGTGTGCAACAGAGCACGGGGTGCTTGCCTGCCTCGAGAACATGATAAGCCAGAAAGAATTCCTCTGCCGGGACGTCGGGGAACTCATGGGGATGGCCGGCGGCATCGAGGGTATCGGCCTCACGTTCGATTTCGGGCACGCACACACGCTCGCAAAAGTCCCCGAGTTCCTCGCGCAGGTAGGCTCTGCAAACCACCTCCATATCCATGACAACCACGGGATGTCTGATGAGCACCTTCCGCTCGGAGCCGGTACGATCGACTGGAAGACCGTGGGGAAAGCTATCGCCGCACAGTACAGCGGTGTGATTGTAATCGAGGGTCGCTCGAGCTGAGGAAGCAAAAATGAGCCGGGCGGTTTTTTCGGAGTGTTTTGTATGAGCGGGGAGACACTTCAGGTCTATTTCCTCGGGACAGCCGGAGCACTCCCGACACCGATACGCAACCCGCCCTCCATCATGATCCGGCGCGGTACCGATACCATCCTCTTTGACTGCGGGGAGGGGGCGCAGCAGCAGATGATGCGGGTACGGTGCGGATTTACAGTCGACGCTATCTTTGTGACGCACTGGCATGCGGATCACTTCCTTGGGATCTTCGGTCTCGTCCAGACCATGTCGTTCAACGGTCGCACAGAACCACTCTCCATCTACGGTCCCGTATGGGTGCACGAATTTGTCGATACCCTCAGAAAGGTCAGCCGGTTCAACCTGAAATTTACCCTTGATTCGGTCGAGCTCTCAGAGGGATCCTGGGTACGTTTTAATGGTTACACCGTGACCGGGTTTGCTGTCAGCCACGGATTACCGGCGCTCGGCTATGTGCTCGAGGAGGACCCCCGCCCGGGCCGGTTCGACCGTGAACGGGCGATTGAGCTTGGTGTACCGCCCGGGCCGCTCTTTGGCCGGCTCCAGCGTGGCGAAACGATCCGGGTAACAAAAAACGGACTGGAGCGGGACGTGCAACCTTCGGACGTCATGGGGGCCCCGCGCCCGGGTCGGAAGATTGTCTACACCGGGGATACACGCCCGGTAATTCCGGTTCTTCTGGGATACGGGAAGGACGCGGATCTCCTCATCCACGATGCGACGTACGATGAGAGCGAGGCTAGGCGTGCTTCAGAATTCTACCATGCGACCGCTGCGCAGGCCGGGCAGGCCGCAGCGGCGGTCAATGCCCGGACCCTTGCTCTTACCCATATCAGTTCCCGTTATACAGATACCGTAAACCACGCGGGCGAGGCAACGGCGGCATTTTCCGGTACCATCATTGTTCCTGACGATCTGTTCATGCTTGAGGTTACGTACCGGAACTGATTGGACCAGGAGCTTTTTGTTCAGAAAACAGGTATAAAGCAATCTTTTTTTGGCTTAATCTATGGGCAGGGGGTAATCTGGATATTGTGTTGAAGGCGGTAACTTTTGTACTCTCCGTTGCGATGAACGACGACGACGCCCGACGGGGCGTCCCGTGGCGGATCAGGGGGGATAAAACAGCACTTGCCCCGCCCCCTCCTGATGCGGGGAGGCATCACTTGTCGTAACGAGTCGTTTTTAATTTTTATAATTCGAGAGTGGCCCGGATCGGTTTATACCTGTTTCTCAATGGTACTCTTTCTCCTGTTTTTTGTACAGCGTTTTTTTACCTGCAACAACAAGTGCCGGAATGGCAACTAACATAACCCTCTGGCGACTATTCATGGTACACGCTGGCACCTTTGTGTGCCGGATAACGTTGAACGATACACAATACAAAAAATAAGCCGTTTACCTATATCGTCCGTTTCGCTTGCGTGTGGAGAGAGGAGATGCAGACAGATACTGATACCATTGTCTACCGGCTGGCCGCAGGCTGTGACCTGTCCGATGTCGAGGAAGGGAAAATTTATCTTGGGAAGGTCCAGGGTTTTGCAACATTCGGGATGTTTGTCCAGCTCAACGACCGTATCAAGGGACTGGTGCACAAGACCAGCATGAAAGCCGATCACAAGGAGAAAGACAGTGTCCTTGTACGGGTCAGGCAGATTCGCCCTAACGGGAACATCGATCTTGAAGAGCAGTTGATCCAGGTTTACCAGGTCCAGCAGGTCGAGCGTACGTCAACGACGGTCAGGATCGCCGACCTCGCCACGAAGCAGGGAAAGACGGTCGCGATCGAGGGGGAGGTCGCCCAGATCAAGCAGACGAGCGGGCCTACGATCTTTACTATTGTTGACGAATCCGGCACCCAGAACGTCGCCGCATTCGTAGAAGCCGGCGTCCGGGCTTACCCCGAAGTGGAATTGAATATGATCGTAAAAGTCATCGGCGAGGTCATGATGCGCAACAACCAGCTCCAGATAGAAGCCGATGCGGTTGCCGCTCTCATAGGCGATGAGGAGACGACCGTCCGGGGACGAATCGAAAAGGCACTCGATGCCCGTGCCGAACCCGAGAACATAAAGCCGCTGGTGAAAAGCGATGTCCTCGACAACCTGATGCCCGAGATGCGCAAGGTCGCAAAGATCATCAGGAAAGCGGTCTTTACCGCACAGCCTATCATCCTCCGGCACCATGCGGACGCTGACGGTATCTGCTCGGCGGTCGCCATCGAACAGGCAGTCGTTGCGCTCATCAGGGAGTCCGGCGGTGACTTTGATGCCGATTATTATCTCTTCAAGCGCGCTCCGTCAAAGGCACCGTTCTACGAGATCGAGGACATCACCCGGGATCTGGACTTCGCACTCAAGGATCATGCCCGGTTTGGCCAGAAGATGCCTCTTGTTATCCTCACCGATAACGGCTCCACTGAGGAGGATGAAGCGTCCTACAAGATCGCAAGCGTCTACGATATCCCGTTTATCGTTATCGATCACCACCACCCCGACACGACCATCGATAAGTACCTGGTCGGGCACGTCAACCCGTACCATGTTGGCGGGGACTTCGGGGTCACGGCAGGAATGCTCGGAACCGAAGTCGCCCGGCTCATCAACCCCCGCGTCGAGCCCGTCATCCGGCACCTGCCGGCGGTTGCCGGTGTCGGTGACCGAAGTGAAGCGCCCGAACGCGCCCTCTATCTCGCGCTCGTAAGCAACCAGTACTCCGAACAGGCCTGCAAGGACATCGCACTTGCTCTTGACTACGAGCAGTTCTGGCTCCGGTTCAACGATGGGCGGGAGATCGTAAAAGACGTGCTTGATCTGGTCGGGAACCATGAGCGCCATACAAAACTTGTGGATCTGCTGGTCGAAGGTGCAAATGCAATGATCGAGGACCAGATGAGCGCCTGTATGCCGCATGTCGTCAACCGCGTACTGCCAAACGATGCGATGCTCTTTTTGATCGATGTGGAGATCCACGCCCACAAGTTCACATTCCCGCCGCCCGGTAAAACCTCCGGTGAAGTACACGACCGGCTCTGCAAACAGAATGTGGGAAAACCGGTCGTCACAATAGGTTTTGGCCCGGACTTCGCTGTGCTGCGCTCCCGTGGGGTACACATGAATATCCCCCGTATGGTCCGTGACTTGCACAATGAGATCCCTGGCGGGGGTATCTCCGGTGGGGGACATCTGGTGGTCGGCAGTATCAAGTTTGTTGAGGGGATGCGGGACATGGTGCTTGAGGCCCTGATCAAAAAGATCGGCGAGGCACCAGTGCAGCAGTGAGGGGCGTTGCCCCTTTTTTCCGGTCGAACACGGTCACGTTGCCGGAATCAAAAAAAATAATGAAGATTTCAGCCAGATAGAAATCTGCCAAAAATTCAGCCGATTTAAATAGTTTCTTGTCTGATTTGTTTCACTATTGCCAAAAAAAGCATAAATCTTACCAACACCATCAGATATTTATATATAGGTGTTGATCTATATGAATTCCTAATGCTGAGGCGAAACATGTCAACAGGCAAGAAGATACGTGATAAGTACAATGAAACCCAGCACAAAATCGTTTCCTATCTCCATGCGGGGATTACCAAAGGCAAACACTACTTCAAGTCCAAATACATTGCAAAAGATCTGGGATTATCCCCTAAGGAAGTGGGAACAAATATGGCGATCCTTGCCGATATGTGCAAGGAGTTGTCCATCATCCGGTGGAGTTATTCGAACAGCACGACGTGGATGGTCACGCCCCGTGCCCTGTAAATTTTTTAATCATCCCCGCCTTCTTTTATTATGCCAAAAATTGAATTTGAATCGTCCATTGAATTTGTCGCGGATATTAATGACGAGAAGGATTGCCTGATGTCCCAGGATCCGACACAGGACAACCCCGGTGCCCTCTGGTTCAACATCGATATCCCCAAAGGGCATCCATTCAGAGCCGGCGACCGCGTCCGGGTGATCGTGGAAAAGATCGAGTAAATACCCGGGCGCACAGGTACAGCCGCGTTTGTCCTTCCCGAATCCTGCGAGGGATTGTGGCACCTGGGTCAGGTCCGGGAACGGTCTTTTTCATAGGACTGCTGCTGCGTCGCCAGCGTGATCCGGAACGAATCAACATTGTCGGTGCTTATGATCATGTACAGCCCCGTACTTGAGGTCCGGACGACTTATACATGGTACCGGGATTCTGGATCTCTGCACCGTCAATGATATTCCCTATCTTGGATCGCAAAGCACCATGCGGAACATCGCATACTGGGTCAGCCGGTTCGTGTTGACGCTCATATTTAGTGCCCAGACTTCGTAAGGCACCGAAAAGATCATGGGTGAGGCAGCCCCGCGATTCCTCGACATAGGCAAAGGGGATACTCTGTCACCCCAGAGAGATATCAGAGGCGCCAAAGGTCTCCATGTGCTTGGGGAGATGAATGGCCGGGTATGAGAACGGGTTGTTCGTATACGTAATCTGGTAAGGCGCATCCGGTGGTCGGGGGGTCTGGTTCACTTCGGGGATCTGCGTGGTTGGCAAGGGGATTACCCCCGTGATCCGGGGCGAAGTTACTTCGGTTGCCAGCATAGCCTGAGTGCTGCCAGAAAACGGCAGTAACGGAACTTTGGAGAGTGTACCGTGGTTTACGATTACAGCTATGACGAGGATAACCACAAACCCGCGAATAAATGTGCAGGGATCCCCCTTGTCCACGCGTACTACTGGAGTGATGCATATAAAAACGGTAATGTTCTGCAATGGACGGTAGAAAAATCATCGGAATGAAATCCGGAGACGGAGGCCTGCCGCTCAGGAAGACATGGATTTTTACCCTAATTTTTCAGTCATTATAACAAACAGGGCAGGGGCGGCGGGAATACTTTAGTATCACCTTGGTGCATATTGAGGGATATGGAAGTTCCCGGCCTGCGGACATGGATAATTTTTTACCTTATCTCCTTTGTTGTCCTCCTTTGGGCCGCGTTTCTTACCGTAAATGGCACAATGCTCTGGGTAAGCCTGATGCTTGTCATAATCATTGTTGGTGTCAACTTTGTCACCATATATAACCAGATAAAACTCCAGACATCACGGAAAGCATTTCAGAGCAAGCTGACGAAAGATATTGGAAAAAATTCTAAAAATGCGCCGGACGACCGCCGGCGGCACTAATACCGGAAATGGTAGTTTAATCGTTTTTGTATAGATTTCCAGGATGGAATTAACCGGGACAAACAGCCCTTCCACCTCGCGGCCGGGATATTCGGTTTTGCCCATCACATGCTATCCACCGGGCATGAGTGATCGATGATACATCCTGGCAAGCTCGTCTTTCTGTTTCTCGGTAAAGCAAATAGTCACATTCCGGCAGCTGATCATATCAAGGAAACGACAGACCGGCTGGACGTTTATGAGATCGTGGGGGGAGGAACCGGATCAGATCCTGCAGGTGTTGCTTTGCCTTGTAGTTCCCGGCCGCGATATGGTTTTCGGGTGAGATAAAGAAACGGACTTTCACGTGCAGATATACCCTCAGGAAAAAAAACGGTTCGTTGATTTTATTAAGGGTATAGGTTTTTATGGATATAGTCTGACAACAGAAGTATGACCGGACGTTCGTACCTGCTTTTTGGTTTTTTACTGGCCCTGCTCCTTATAGCAGCCGGTTGTACTACTCTCTCGATCGGGAACGTCTCGTACAGCGCCGGAAATCTTTCCATTCTGATTGCAGGTTCCGGTACCCCGGTCAATACCGGGGTCCAGGTGCGGGTCTACAAGCTGGATGAATTCGAGCAGCACGAACTTCTCACCACCGGGATAACCTCCACGCTTAATGGCACAGAGAACACCGTTGAGATCCCGTTGCGTCTTGACCCGGGCAGGTACAAAATATATGTGTACCTTATGACGAACGGGCAGCGTGAGGCCGCTGTAATCCGGGACATTACAGTGTGAAGTCAATGACACGGTCATATGCAGACCTGATCCCGGCAGCACGTGGCATGGAGCCGGCGGACGTGGTGTTCCGGAATGCGGAGCTTTTCGATGCTTTTTCCTGTACCTGGGAACATAACGATCTTGCGATAAAATCCGGCGTTATTGTCGGGATCGGCCCGTCGTACCGGGGCATCCGCGAGAGAAATCTCCACGGGGCGTACCTTGTCCCGGGCCTGATCGACGCCCACGTCCACATCGAGAGCTCGCTGCTTGTCCCGCAGGAATATACCCGGATGATTGCATCGCACGGGACAACGACCGTGGTCGCCGACCCCCACGAGATCGCAAATGTTGCCGGGGCAGAGGGCATTGAATACATGCTGGCCGGCCGTACCGGTGCCCCGGTGGACATCCTGTACATGCTGCCGTCCTGCGTACCGGCAACCCCACGGGACATAGGGAGTGCGTCACTCGATGCCGAAGCGCTTGCCGCGTTGAGCGGGCGCGAAGGTATCCTCGGCCTTGGCGAGATGATGAACGTCCCGGGGTACTCGCGGGAGACCCGGCAATCCAGCGAAAACTTGCGCTCTCGCATATCCGCGACGGCCACGCACCGCTCCTCACCGGGATGGAACTGAACGCCTATATCCTTGCCGGCCTTCAGAGTGACCATGAGTGCACGACGCGGGAGGAGGCAGAAGAGAAACTCCGGCGCGGGATGTATATTTTTATCCGGGAAGGATCAACCGAGAAGAACATCGCGGCCCTCATCCCCATGATCACACCAGAGAATGTGCCCCGGTGCAGTTTTGCCACTGACGACTGCCATGCCGATCTTATCGCACGGGAAGGCCACATTGACCGGTGCATCCGGATCGCCGTGGCTTGTGGGCTGGAACCGGAGCTTGCGATCCGGATGGCGACGCTTTCAGCTGCGGAACGCTTCGGGCTTTCTGATCGCGGGGCGCTCGCACCGGGCCGGCTGGCAGATCTCTGTATTGTCGACGACCCTGTTTCCTTTATCGTAAAGGAAACGTTCCGCTGCGGACAGCCGGTTACGGCATTTCCCGGGCCGGCCACCGGTGTTTTTCTGCCTGCCACGGTCCGGTGCACAACGCCAACCCCGGAACAGATCCGGCTTGACGGAAACGGACCTGCGCGGGTCATCGGCCTTGTACCGGGCCAGATCACCACTGAATCGCTACGCTTCGCACTGGATGCAACCTCACTTCCCGACCGGGAACGAGACCTCCTCAAGGTGGTGGTATGTAACCGGTATGGCAACCAACGGATCAGTACCGGTATCGTGCACGGTTTTGGTTTTAAGGGAGGGGCGATTGCCACGAGTGTCTCCCACGATGCACACAATATCATCGCCACCGGAGTGGGAGACGCGGAGATCCTCACTGTCGTTGATGCGGTAATCCGGGCGCAGGGAGGGATGGCGGCAACAAACGGGCCGGAGGTGACCGTGCTCCCGCTGGACTGCGCCGGGCTCATGTCCACGCTGCCCATCCGTGATGTTGTAGCTTGGCTGGATGCCCTGCGAGAGGTAACCGGGAACATGGGGGGCATTGCAGAACCGTTCATGTACCTCTCATTCCTCGCGCTTACCGTGGTCCCGGCACTACGGATCACGGATCGCGGGCTCTTCGACAGTGTCGCATTCCGGGACGTGCCGGTGTTTGACGGAGGGACCCCGTCTTCCTGACGCGGAACAGCGGTAATCCCGAAACACTCCTCTTTCGTATGGAAGAGGAAAACCCCACCATGAGACAGGAGAAGGGGTATCCCCTCACTTCCTCACCACATACCCCCGTTTTGTGAGCGCCCGGATCACCATTTCATCCCACCGTGCGTCATCCGGCTCATGAACAGGATCGATACACTCCTCAAAGATCCGGGTCACGAGAGGATCTTCCGAGCAGAGATACCGTGAGAACATGATCCTGCCCGCCCGTAACCCGGTTCGGGAGACGATAAGCATCCGCCAGCAGCCGTAGTCCCGGCAGATATCGGGCCGGGTCTGGTGCACGGTGCAGAACGCTTTCTCCGAACCCGGCTGGTGACGGAAGAAGGGGCAGGCTTCGGGGAGCTTCTCAAAGATGCTCTTCTCGTCATAGAGGGCGTGCTTGTCGGCATCCACGGTGACAACATCGGACTCGTTGGTGTACCGGTTGAAGACCACGAACTCGTAGTTCCCGCGATCCTCTGCTATGCTGTGCACCAGCCCCAGATGGCTGCAGCATTCCCCGCACTGCTGGCAGTCAAAAACCATGTGCCCCGGCCACTTTGTACCCCGGAATGCGCCGGCTGTCATTTTAATAGCACCGGTACCGGTTTCATGCAGTTAACAAAAAAATGGCCCGGGTATTCCGTAATGACCTGCCGGGTTTGCCAAGATTAATACCGGTCCGGCGCCAACGGATCCTCATCCATGGAGATCCTCTCAATCCTTCTGACCATCGCGGGGCTCTGCCTCTTTGAGGCGATAACAAGCATTGACAACGCCATCATCAACGCCGAGGTCCTCTCGACCATGTCACAGAGGGCGCGGCGCTGGTTCCTGGTCTGGGGTCTCCTTTTTGCCGTTTTTGTGATCCGGGGCATGCTGCCCTGGCTGATTGTCTGGATCTCCGCCCCGTCACTGGGGCCGGTCGGGGCGCTCACCGCGACCTTCTCGAGCGACCCGGCTGTCACAGCAGCCGTCGCTCAGGCGGCACCCATCCTTCTGGTCGGGGGCGGCACCTTCCTTATCTTCCTCTTCTTCCACTGGCTCTTTTTAGAGGAGAAGGAGTTTGGGATCCGGGGCGAACGCTATTTTTCCACGAAGGGCGTCTGGTTCTTTGCCGTTGTCTCGATCCTCCTTGCTGCCATCGTCTGGCTTGCGCTCGGGAGAGATCCTTTGATGGCATTTGGGGCAGTGATCGGCTCGACCGCCTTCTTCATCGTCCACGGCTTCCGGCAGAGCGCTGAGGAGCAGGAAAAGAAGATGGTCTCGGGGGACCTCTCCGATATCAGTAAGGTTTTCTACCTGGAAATCATCGATGCAACCTTCTCCATCGACGGGGTGACGGGCGCCTTTGCCTTCACGCTGTCAGTCCCCCTGATTATCATCGGGAACGGCATCGGGGCATTGATCGTCCGGGAGCTCACGGTCAGGAACGTGGACACCATCAGGAACTACCGTTACCTCAAGAACGGCGCGATGTACTCGATCTTCTGCCTCGGCTTCATCATGATCCTCGACAGTTTTGGTTTTGAGATCCCTGCGTTTGTTTCACCAATCATTACGTTCGTTATTGTCGGGTACTTCCTGTTCAGGTCCATCCGGGCCGGTCCGCCCGCAGAGACCGGGTGAAACCTGGCGGCAAAGTACCCCTGCGATGGATCTTCACCTCGACCCGTAGGACCGGACATGGTCCTGTATGCGGCGGTACGGTTCCGACAGGGGGCTGTTTTTGTTGTACATTCTCATATCGTCGCGGTTGTACCTGGGACCGGTCTTTCCCAACCGGGCAGACCTTGATGCAGCACCCGCACGGGGAAAGAAACCGTCTTTTTAGTTTTTCCGACCGGGCTGCACAGGCATGCTTGTCGGTTAACTTCTCCGGGTAGCCGCCCCCGGGAACAGCAGAAACCGGGCAGATCGAGACGCACCGCTTGCAGTGTATGCAGAGGGGGTCATCAAGCACCGGGTCGCCGGGCAGTTCGGCCGTGGAAAACAGGGAGGCAAATCTGACCCGGGGGCCGTATTGCGGTGTCAGGAGCATATTGTTTTCCCCGAAATTTCCCAGGCCGGCACAGAAAGCCGCGTGCCGGTGCGAGAAGAATGCAACCGGCTTCTCTTTCAGGACATCGATCGACCCGTACCCGTCCCGGGGCACCCAGACCGAAGGGTAGCCTTTTTCGGTTAAGAACATCGCAAGCCGGTAACCGCAGGAGTCCAGCATGTCATTGACCACCCGGTACAGCTCGTGGTACCAGATAGAGGGGGCCGTATCAATGATCGGCAGGCTGACCGGAAACCCGATCACGATCACGGTCCTTGTGCCGGGAAAGAGGGATGCAGGCCGGAACGCCTCCGGCACCCAGGGTTCAAACGGGGGATTATCCCATCGATCTGCCGGCGCAAACCCTACCAGAGGTATATCCATGCCGCTGCATTTCCTGAGGATCTGACGCCGGAGGATCGTGCTCATGGATCACTGGTTGCATGGGGAAGGATAAGATGTTGTCCATAGGTTATGGAGGTATTGACGGGAGACCCGGGATGTCGGGCCTTATATCGTAGGAGTATATTTAATATGAAAAATACTTACTGATTACGTGAGGAGGAGAAATGGCTTTTATTCCCGATGCTGTCGTTATCATCAATCTTGTCCTATGTGTCATAATCTTCTTCCTTGGATATGCAGCATACCGGAAGAGCGAGAATGTGAACCTCCTCCTGGTTGGCATTGCCTTCGGCCTGTTCGGATTGTCGCATCTCAATACGCTGCTTGGCCTTACTCTCTTCCCGGAGATCACCTTCGTATTACTCCGCCTCTCCGGGTACATCCTTGTCGCTGCGGCACTGTACCGGGCCTTCAAGTCACTCCGCTCATGAGATCACTCTTTCAAATCTTTCGTTCCTCAAACCCATCTGTTGATAATTTTCAGATCATGACATGGCTTTTTTTGCCCTTTGAAGATGTGAGATGGCAGTTCCACCCGCGTAACAGTTTGAGGAGACAATAACTTCGGCAGATCCTCAAAAACGGTAAGATCCCTAAAATCTGATCCTCAAAATTTTGCAGCAGGACCTGAAAAAATTGGTTTTTCCCACACACCCAGCCATAATGTGTCCATGTGTCGTCAAAGATTTATAGCGTGCCAACAGGTCTGGTATCACTTCACTATTCTCCGGTAATAGTGCACACGACCGTGCGTTCCCGGCCTGCGTTTGCATCAAGTTCGAGAAAAACGATCTGCTGCCATGTCCCGCAACAGAGTTCCCCCCCTGCGACAGGAACCGTGAGGGATGGGCCCACAAGCGCCGCTTTGACATGCGAACGCCCGTTGCCGTCACCCCACTTTGTGTTGTGGGCATACTCGGCATCATCGGGTGCGAGCACTGAAAGCGCCCGCGCGAGATCCGCAAGCACCCCGGGCTCGAACTCAATCGTGGTAAGCGCAGCGGTTGAGTGCATGACGAAGAGATGAACAATTCCCTCCCGTACGGCACTCTCGCGGACCGCCGCTGCCACCTGGGGCGTCAAGTTGGTGATCTCTCCTTCGCGCCGGGTGGACAGGTGGATGATCTTCCGGAACATTGGCATCACGTTTTCCGTGTTCCCCGTGTATGCTGATAGTTCTTTTGAGGTCTTCACATCTCAGCGGGTTTACGCCAGGATGCGATCTCCGATAAGTGAGTGGGAGATTTTATGTTGCTTTCGGCATCTCCATGGTTGCCCACGTACCATTTTTGCATGAGTAATGGCATGACTTATGGAAAACGGGGGACGCAATAATCGTCCAGTAAGCAGGCGCTCACCTCAGTACGGATCCTTAAATGGGAAGCTGATAGGGTAATCCGGGAAGGAAAAAAAGAGAAGTTACGGTTCGGCCGGGACGTCAGACTCAGGGTTCACGATGGCAACACTGACTATTTTGTCGTTCTCGTCAAGGCGCATGATCTTGACCCCTTTGGTACCGCGGCCGGTGATCCGAATATCGTTGACCGGTGTCCTGATAACGACTCCCGATGCAGTCATGACAAAGATCTCATCGGTATCCGAGACCGCACGCGAGTGTATCACGACGGCATCCCGCTCAACCTGCATGTTCTTGACACCCATCGTTGCCCTGCCGTGACCGCGGAAGTCGTCGAACTCGGTCCGCTTGCCAAACCCGACATCGGAGATGGTGAGCAGGTGGTCTTTCTCCACGAGCGTCAGGGCAACAATAGTATCGTTGCCCCGCAGCCGCATGCCGATAACACCGGAAGCACCGCGGCCGACGATCCGGACGGTATCCTCGTGGAACCGGAGGCCGTACCCGAACCGGGTCGAAAGCACGACTTCTTTGGTGTTGTCTGTCGTGATAACATCGACAAGCTTGTCGTTGTCTTTCAGCCGGATCGCGTTGGTCCCGGTCGAACGCGGGTTCGAGAACTCGTCATGCGGGATCTTAATGACCTGCCCGAGCTGCGTTGCAAACAACAGGTAACGGTCCTTCCGGAACTCCCGGATCGGGATGACGGTCGTAACGATCTCGTCCTTTAAGTTGAGGAGGTTGACGATTGGCTTGCCCTTAGCGATGCGGGAGCTCTCGGGGATCTGGTAGACCTTGAGCCAGTAGACCCGGCCGAGGTTCGTGAAACAGAGAAGATAATCCTTCATCCCCGCCGCAAAGACCGAGCTCACGACATCGTCTTCTTTTGTAGTCATCCCGGTGATGCCATGGCCTCCCCGGCGCTGCTTGCGGTAGGTGTCGAGGTCCATGCGCTTGATGTAGTTGGCGGTGGTGATCGAGACAAGCACCGTCTTGTCCTCGATTAAATCCTCGGTGGAGAGCTCGCTCGTGTCGAGCGCGATCTCCGTTCTCCTCGCATCGCCGAACTTCTGCGCAATCTCGGAAGTCTCGCGCCGGATCTCATCCTTGATATTCGCCTCGCTCGCGAGGATCGTTTCGAGCCTGAGGATCTCTGCCTCGAGCCCGGCTTTCTCGTCCGTGATCTTCTGCTGCTCAAGCGCCGCAAGCCTGCGAAGCTGCATCTGGAGGATTGCGTTTGCCTGGAGTTCATCGAGCCCGAACCCGGAGATAAGTGCAATCCGTGCGTTGTCCACGGTATCAGAACCGCGGATCGCCGCGATGATCTTATCGATGCTCGCGAGCGCGGCGAGGAGGCCGTTTAAGATGTGGACCCGGTCCCGGCACTTGTTGAGATCGAACTCCGACCTGCGCCGGATGACTTCGATACGGTGGTGCACAAAGTTCCCGAGGAGTGCCGGCAGGCTGAGGATCTTCGGGGCGCCGTCCACAATCGCGAGGTTGGATGCCGAGAAACTGGATTCAAGCGCGGTGAACCGGTACAGGTTGTTGAGGATGACCGCCGCGATCGTGCCCTTGCGGAGCTCGAAGACGACACGGATTCCATCCTTGTCTGACTCGTCGCGGATGTCGCTGATCCCGTCGAGCTTTTTATCCTTGACCATGTCGGCGATGGCCGTGATCCACTGGGCCTTGTTGACCTGGTAGGGGAGCTCGGTGACGATGATCCGGTCGCCCCGGTTCCCGCCCTCGGACTCCTCTATCTCGGCGACCCCGCGGACCACGACCCGGCCCTGGCCGGTGGCGTAGATATTCTTCACGCCTTCGACACCCATCAGGATGCCGCCGGTCGGGAAGTCCGGGCCCGGCATGATCCTCAGGAGTTCTTCGACCGGGACGGTCGGTTCATCGAGGAACCGGTTGACCGCTGCGCAGACCTCGCGGAGGTTGTGCGGCGGCATCTTCGTCGCCATCCCGACCGCGATCCCATCGGTCCCGTTGACGAGGAGGTTTGGGATCTTCGAGGGGAGTACAGTCGGCTCCTTCAACGACTCATCGTAGTTGGGGACGAATTCCACCGTCTCCTTATCGAGATCCGCGAGAAGCGCCTCGGCGTACGGGAAGAGCCTTACTTCGGTGTACCTGCTCGCTGCAGCTGCATCTCCGTCCACTGAACCGAAGTTGCCCTGCCCCTGCACGAGCGGGTGCCGGTACGAAAACGGCTGGGCCATCTTGACGATGGTATCGTAGATGGACGCGTCGCCATGCGGGTGGTACTTACCCATCACGTCACCGACGACCCTCGCGCTCTTCTTCGTGGGCTTGTCACTCGTGTTGCCCATGTCCCACATCGCGTAGAGCGAGCGGCGGTGGACCGGCTTGAGGCCGTCGCGGACATCGGGAATGGCACGCTGGATGATGACCGACATCGCATAGTTGATGAACGATGTCTTCATCTCCTGCTCGATGCTGATCGGCTCGGTGCGGTGGGTTTCGGGGCCTCCTGCGGGCGGGACTTCAGATGTCAAGGTTCGTCACCTCCTTTGCATGGCGCATGATGAAATTCTTCCGTATCTCCACGTCCTTGCCCATCAGGGTCTTGAACATCTCGTCCGCTTCGTACGCGTCCTCGATCGAGACCTTGAGGAAGATCCGGTTCTCGGGGTCCATGGTCGTGTCCCAGAGCTGCTGGGCGTTCATCTCGCCGAGACCTTTGTACCGCTGGATGGAGACTCCCTTATCACCCATAGCGGCGGAGACCTTCTGCATCTCGGCCTCTTTGTACACGTACTTCTCCTCCTTTCCTTTCGCGATCCGGAAGAGAGGCGGCTGGGCGATGTACACGTACCCGAGCTCGATGAGCTTCTTCATGTACCGGTAGAAGAACGTGAGGAGCAGCGTCCGGATGTGTGCCCCATCGACATCGGCATCGGTCATGATGACGATGCGGTGGTACCGGGCCCGCTCGGGATCGAACTTCTCCCCGACCCCGGTGCCGATAGCGTTAATCAGCGTCTGGATCTCGGCGTTTTTCAGGATCTGGTGCTCGCCGGCCTTTTCTACGTTGAGGATCTTGCCCCGGAGGGGGAGAATGGCCTGGAACTTGCGGTCACGGCCCTGCTTTGCGCTACCGCCGGCAGAGTCTCCTTCGACGATATAGATCTCGCTCTTTGCGGGGTCGCGTTCGGAACAGTCCGAGAGCTTCCCGGGCAGACCGGCGGATTCGAGCGAACTCTTGCGCCGTGCGAGTTCGCGGGCGTTCCTCGCGGCTTCGCGGGCCTTTGCTGCCGAGAGTGCTTTCTCGATGATGATCTTCAGCACGTTCGGGTTCTCATCGAAGTATTCGGTGAGTGCAGCGTAGACGAGCGAGTCGACAATGCCTTTTACGCTGCTGTTCCCGAGGCGCATCTTGGTCTGGCCCTCGAACTGGGGATTGGCCATCTTGACCGAGATGACCGAGGTTAAGCCTTCGCGGACATCCTCGCCTCTGAGCGTTATCTGGGCATTCTCCTTGATGATGCCGTTCCTCTTCGCGACGACGTTGATGCCCCGTGTGATAGCGCTCCGGTACCCTTCGAGGTGGGTGCCACCCTCACGGGTGTTGACCGAGTTGACGTAGGTGTAGAGTTTCTCGTCATACCCGGTTGTGTACTGCATCGCGACTTCGAGTTCAAGCTTGTTTTCGGCGTCTTTTTTGGCGATGTAGATAGGGTTCGGGTGAAGGACCTCGTTGTCCTCGTTTAAGTATTTCACGAACTCAGAAAGCCCGCCCGCGTAACAGTACGTAGCCGAGTCCCCGGTCCGCTCATCGGTGATGATGATGGTGAGGCCGGCGTTGAGGAACGCGAGTTCCCGGAGCCGGTGGGAAAGGACGTCATAATCGAAGGTGGTGGTCTCGAAGATCGAAGCATCAGGGACGAAGTGGATCCGGGTACCGGTAAGCTTGTTGCCGAGGGTTGCAAGGAGCGATGCCCTGTCTTCCTGTTCGTTGCCGGTGGGATAGTGGGTGGCCGTCGTGAGATCGAGCTGGCCGGAAATAGTGCCGGGAGGCGTGATGGGAACTCCACCAGTGATAGCGCCAGGAGAAGAGACTGCCAATGCCGGGGATACTCTGCCAAACGGTGCCGGCTCGCCATACCACTGCTGGTACCGTGCGAGAAGTTCGGCGAGGGTCTCTTCCCGGGTCGTGAGGGACGACGTGGTTTTTCCTTTCGAGAACCGCATCTCGTAGATATTGCCGTCCCGGTACACCCGGGCAGAGAGCCAGTTCGAGAGGGCGTTTACCACGGAGACGCCGACGCCGTGGAGGCCGCCCGAAACCTGGTAGGTCTCCTTGTCGAATTTTCCCCCTGCATGGAGGACGGTCAGAACGACTTCGAGGGCGCTCTTGTGGTTCTTCTCCATCGTGTCGACGGGAATCCCCCGGCCGTTATCCTCGACCGAGAGCGACCCGTCTTTGTTGATGACGACCGAGATCAGGGTACAGAAACCGGCAAGCGCTTCGTCGATGGAGTTATCCACAACTTCGTACACAAGGTGGTGGAGCCCCCGGGTGTCGGTGCTCCCGATATACATGGCAGGGCGTTCACGTACCGGCTGAAGCCCCTCAAGTATCGTGATGTGGGATGCATCGTAAGTATCAGTCAAGGAAAACCTCCCTTGTAAAATCAATAAAAAAATTCCCTGAAATTATCACAATAATTATTGGTTCCGGGACACTAAAACCCTGCGGTTGTTAAAATAAGGCGTGAAGATCCACAGGAGTTGCCGGTATTTTCACGAGGAGTGCATCGGAGGAACCGGTACCATCCCTTGGTTCAAAGCCTTTTGCAAATGAGACCCATATGGCGTAAGACCCTGCATCATAAACCGCGAAATAGCGATATACCATTTTTTTCTTGTTGTAGGATCTAATAGGAATTTTATTATATTTTGTAGTAGTCAGTGCTACGAAATAGACAGTTTTTTATAACTATGTGATAGAATACTTTTGGGTGTTGTGAACAATGCATATACCTGATGGGTACTTAGGCCCAACGACTTTTATCGCGATGTACGTGGTTATGATCCCGATCTGGTTATATGCCGGATACTGGGTACAGAAAAATCTCCGGTCCCGGCAGGTGCCTTACCTTGCACTGGCTGCCGCATTCTCATTTGTGATCATGATGTTCAATGTGCCCGTTCCCGGCGGCAGTTCAGGGCACGCGGTCGGGAGTGCACTCGTTGCAATTATCCTTGGCCCCTGGGCCGCAGTCGTGACAACGTCTGTCGCGCTTCTCATCCAGTGCCTTATCTTCGGCGATGGCGGGGTTACTGCCTTTGGTGCGAACTGTTTCAACATGGGCACCGTCATCCCGTTTGTGGGATACTTCATATATAAACTCATCGCAGGGAACTCGCCGATTACCTCAAACCTGAGAATTGCAGCTGCAGCAATTGGCGGGTATTTCGCATTAGGCCTCGCTGCCGGTGTCGCCGGATTTGAGATGGGCATCCAGCCGATCCTTGAACACACAGCGGCAGGTGTTCCCCTCTACATGCCGTATGGGCTTAACGTCACCGTGCCGGCAATGCTTATCGATCATTTTGGCTTCTTCTGCTGGGTAGAAGCGATCGTCACCGGGCTGGCATTTGCTTACATTGCGAAAAACAATCCTGAGATCATCTTTAATTATAAACCTGATAAGGATAAGAAATCGGATGCCTGCCGGGGGACAGCACCGGCATAAAGGTGGTGAACAGTATGGACAAGACATTTAAAATTCTCATTATTGCACTGGCCGTACTTGTCGTATTCGTGCCCATTGGATTGATAGCGAGCGGGACTGCCTTTGGAGAATGGGGCCCCGATGAACTTCAGCAGGCGGTTGGCTACGTGCCGGCCGGGCTCCAGCAGCTTTCTGACCTCTGGCATCCCCTCCTGCCCGATTACGATTTCCCGGGCGGGCATGATACCATGCCAAGCCAGACGCCCGGATATTACGTCTCGGCGATCGTTGGCGTTCTCATATGCGCCGGTGTAGGGTATCTGGTAGCTAAGGCCATCATCAAGAGAACTGATTGAATCCGGAACAATTATCTCTTTTTTTGAATGCCGAGATTTCAGGATAAAACCCGGTGCTGAGTGTGCATCTCTTATGTGTAGCAAGATCTTTTTACAGAGAGTATAATTGAATCAGATATCCGGAATCTCTGTGATCGGAAAGGTTGCCATGTCAAAGAAAAAAAGACAATCCGCACTAACGTACACCGGAGACTTTTTGGCCCGGCTCCAGTCGATAATAGGGTGGGTGCATGAGAACCAGAACTGGGTTTATATTGCCATTATTGGATTCTGTCTCTCGGTAACGGTACTCTACAAGATCCTGCAATAGTATGGACCGTAACAGATTCCGGAATTCGCACCAAAAGAGATAGCCAGATAAAATCGTCCCTCGTTTTATGATACAGCTCTTGAAAAGGGAGGTAATGGGGATGTGCATACCAGACTGTCAGAACTCTTCTGCGATCCCGTATCCCCACGCGTAGAGTCTGGCCACCGGATCGTTTTTCGGGAAGAGATTACAGTCAAGACCCCTGTTTTTTAAAAACCGGTCCACCATCGAAGGCGACAGCGGCAGAATCTTTTCCTTGATGGTCCGGCTGTTAGACCAGAGATGGAGATAGTACGTGATCCTCTTGTCCTGATATCCCGCTATATGCATGTAGAGATCTTTTCCGGTTACCTTTTCATCCGGCTGGTCAGAAACCGGCCGTGATCCGTGATAGAGACACTCATCATATCTCGTATTGACGGTCGTTTTCCGGCTGCCATCATATAGTGTTTGTTTCATTTTAATCACCCGTCTGCTGTTCTCCGGGATCATTCCCCAATGATCCTGGTTTTTTGGGCTGGCAAACAGCACAGCCCGAGGCAATTTCTTGTCGAGATGCGAGGAGACTTCCTTCAAGTTAAGGGACATCTCCGCAGAGAGCATGGGACGGCCCTGTTAATAAATATTTTTATTTTTGTAGCAAAAGGTATGTAAATTTTAAATTTTATTTTAACTACAAGGTTCTCAAACCGGCTCGTTCCCCGGTCGGACCGGGACCGGTTAATCATGCAGTTCCCGGAGCACACGGCAGTTCTCACATTCCCGTCACCTCGATACACTAACCAGAACTATCAGGGTAATTTAAATACAAACCTGTCGTTCTCCATGGGTAAGGGAAAACATGTTTCAGAACTTCTGCACGAGAGTAGCACGAAAACTCCGGCGGCTCGGGTACGCAAAGAAAGCGGCAGCCCGGCTTGCCCGGATTTTTTACGTACTCATGCTCGTCACGTGCGGACTCATGGGACTGTTCTTTATTATTCCACAGGAACTGCACGAGCCGATTTCCATTACCGGGAAGATGCATGCGGACACGCGGTATGGCCTCTTTTCATCCGCAAATGTCGCATTGCGACGTTGACCGCCGGTCAGGGCGCTTTTTGAGTGTTCAATCCTTTGTATAACGGGAGGGTGCCGATCCCGCCGACAGTATCGTACAAAGGATTGATGTATACAGGGAAGATGCATCGCTCCCGGGCCGGCGTTTCATACGGCATTAGCGCGACAAGGGAGCGGTGGTTTCCCGCATGTCCATGAAGGAAGGGAGGTGTGATCACAAGATCAGGAAAAAGGTGGTGGGATGGAAGTTTCAGCAACGAACAGGAAGGCTGCGGCCGGCCCGGATGCAACAGTTACCGGTGCGGCCGGAACAGAAGGGAAAAACGAAGAACTGGAATGGGGGAAGCGCCATATCCCGTGGGAACCGACCGTATACCTGGCGGACCGGGTGACCGCGCTTCACGATATCCCCCTGGCGCCGGGCCTGTGCGTGCTGCCACGCCGGCGGCCGCACCGGAAGATCGTACGGCTGCGACCGGCTTTTTATGCAGGAACCGTACCGGATGACGGGGATGATGATGCATGACCCGGGGGCCGCTCCCCAAGAAAGCGATCGGTGAAGCCCTGCCCGTTGCACAGGCCCGGGGCATGGTCATTCTCTGCAAACCCGGCGCGGGGAGCGTGTGCGATTTTGCAATCGCGGGCACGACCCAGACTCCGCTTGTCCGGGTGAAACGGAGCCGGCGGCTCCACAGCCCGCTGCCGGAGATAGAGTCGCAGTTTGCCGAATCGCTCGCGCAGCTCCGGCTCGTGCCTGCCACCGCAGAACGGTGCCGGGAACTCTGGGTCTGCGGGCAGTACGGGGCCCTGCGTTTCTTCCGGGTCGGCAATGCCAGCCTTGCCGAGATCGACCGGGACGGTAGACCGCTGGCGGGCACCTGACAAGTGATGGCCGGGGCAGGTTTTTCGTCGGAGATCCGTTGCCCCCGGATCCTCCCCAAAGACACCGGTGTGACAGATCCTGAAGGAGTACCTCCCGGATCTCTTCATTTCTGGCCCCGTTTACCCTTTTTTGGGATAAAAATAAGTCAGTTTCACAAAAAAACAAGTCAGTTTCCCGGGGTTTTCAATATCTTTCCCTGAATCTACGCTGGAGAATTCTGAACCAGTAACAAGCGTATTTAGGCTTGTTTGGAGGGAGGAAGGGGAAGGGGGATATGGGTTAGGACATGGGAAAAACAGGGGGTAAGAAACGGGGACCGTGCCCCGTTAAAAGGGTGTCGGGAAAAGGTACCCCCGCTTTAAGCGGGTGCACAACAGATGAAACGTGATGGTGGGGCCGGTACTGAACTATTCAACTACCGAAGACCCGTGCACGTGATCATGTTCCTGCGAGTGGGCATGAAGGTGCTCGTGGAGAAGTTTGCCGTGACGGTGCATGTGCTGGTGGATGAGGTTGGCAGATATCAGTAAATCCAGATTGCCCATGACACTTGCGCAGTCAGCATCCGCTTTTATCGTATGATCCTCTCCGACAACCATGGCGCGGGTGCTGATCTGTTCGACGATATCGAGGTCATGGGTAGCCGTAATAATAGTCTTACCGCACTTGGCAAGATCCTGAATGAGCTCAATGAGCCAGATCTGGCTGCGGGGGTCAAGCCCCCCGGTGGGTTCGTCAAGGAGCAGGATATCGGGATTTGTCGAGAGGATCGATGCGATACTGACCTTCTTTTTTTCACCGCCGCTCAGCATGTGGGGCGCCCGGTCCTGCAGGTTTTCGATTCCCAGCATCGCGATAACCTCTTCCGTGCGTTTCTGGACTTCATCGGGAGGCAGGTCGAGCTGGAGCGGACCAAAGGCAATCTCATCAAAGACGGTTGAAGAGAAGAGCTGGATGTCCGGGTTCTGGAACAAAAATCCCACTTTTTTCCGGAAGAGACGGTTGAATTCGTTGTCCTCAAGAGAATCGAACACATCTTCTTTTACCAGGGTTCCAAATGCATAAAATTCTCCCGATGTCGGGTAACTCAGTGCATTCAGGATCGAGAGAAGCGTCGATTTGCCGCTTCCGTTCGCCCCAAGGATGGCAACCTGCTCACCTGCTTGGAATGATGCGGTCACTCCTTTGAGTGCTTCGAACCTTCTCAGGTACGTATAGGATACGTCACGCAGATCGAAGATCGGTTCCATGGTGTCCCTTGTATCTCCTCGTTAAATCCGTATCAGGTTCTGGGATGCAAGCATCAGGAAGAGGCTGAGGGCAATTACACTCACGCACGCCACGTAATCCCGCCGGTGTATTGAATATCGGTGCATGATCTTGATGTCCCCGTTGAATCCCCGCGAGACCATGGCCCCGTGTACCTTCTCGCTCATGTTGAGTGCTTTTATAAGGGTATATCCGACACGGCCTCCCACCCATTTCTGTTCCTCGACCATAGGCAGGGTCTTGAGGGTTCTGCTTTTTTTTGCCGTGTAAAAATCCCTGACCATACCGGTAAAGAGGAAAATATACCGGTAGCACATGTCCAGCGTAAGGACATAGACCTTTGGCACCTTGAGCGATCGAAGGGATTTGAAGAGCAGATCCCGGGGTGTCGTGAGGAACAGGAGGACTGCCGCTGATACACAGGTTGCCACCCGCAGCACAAAGAGACCCGCCAGCATCACCCCCTGCTTGGTGATGGTGAGGAAGGGTGGCAGCGCAAACGGGCCAAGGTGCGCGTTCGGGCCCAAGGCTGCAAGGGTGACCAGTGCGTCGCCGGGCATAAACACGTTAAAGAGGATCGGGATCATGATGATCCCCGCAAAGATCGGGATGAACACCCAGACGCGCTTGAGGAAGAAACCGAGTTCTATCCTGCTTGCCCAGGCAAAGACGAGCGTCAGAACGTACACGATTGCGAGGAGCCGGATATCGCGGGTCATTGCCACGGCAAAAATGAGGGCGACCATAGAGATCAGTTTTACGCGTGGATCCAGGCTCTGCAACAGACCTTTGCGCTGTGCGATGCTGTCATTTACCAGACATTCCTCAAAAAATGTAAAGATGTCAGAGATCGCCATCTGGACAAAACCCTTTTTCTTGCCGATGCTGATCGTGCAGCAGGCGCAGGGGCCGGTTTCGATCTTCTGCATCCATTCAGGTATCATGGGATTTCCTGTCCGACAGCGCCCCCCATCGTTCCTAAAAAAGCAGAAACTGGTCGGGGACTGAACACCGGATGGTGTTACGATTACAATATATAGTGATATCCAGTAGTTAAAAAGCATTGGTATTTGTGATTGTGTTTGATCAATAAACACAATGGTAGCGAAAAGACTACAGGTATTTGAGCGAATGTAAAAAATAATCCGTACTAATTTGTTTGACCGTATTTTACGTCTTCGGGAAAAAGCAAGGGTATTCACGTGGGCCTGGACCAGCCCCGGATATGCAGCCTGTCTTTTGCGGGTGTTCCTGACTCTTCAGCAAGCGTCTCCGGTGATTTGACAGGGCACCGTAAAGCCCTTATACTTATCATTGCCAGTTCCCTGTGGTGAAAACCATGAAGATCAGTGCAAGGAATATTCTGAAAGGCACGATAAAAGCAATCACACCCGGAAGCGTCAACTCAGAAGTTGTCATCGAGCTTCTGGGAGGACAGGAGATCACGTCCATTATTACGAAGAAATCAGTTGCATCACTCGGGCTTGCTGTGGGTAAGCAGGCATATGCCGTGATCAAGTCCAGCGAAGTCATGATCGCTGTCGATTAACCCTTTTTGAACAAGGATTTCGGAACTTTTGGCATACGCATCCGGTTTAATGCGTGCCGTTCTTTGGGTACTGAAAATACCCGGGGAACGGATTCTTCGTACGAGTGGAAATACCGGGTATTCATCAAAGGGAGGGAAGGAACGATTGCTATCACGGGCGTTACTGTATCCCATCATCATACACTTTCACGCCCACAAACAGCTGAACACACTCCCGCATCGGTTACCATACCGGTCAGATCTGTCTATCCTCCATCTCTTTTCGAGTGTTTTGGCACATTTATTAATTATTTTTGTTTAATCTAAATTAAAAGTTAAAAGAAAAACGTTATAATATCGAATAACCAATAGTGATATTGTCCCTTTGGGGAAAAGCACGCACCAAGCGGACACATGCACACAAACACAGATAAAAGGAAGAAACATCAAAAATCTCGCTTGATATAGCAGATTTGTTTTACCAGAAATAATCCACGACACCGGCCAACCGCGCGTACGACCATGCATCAATCCATGAGCATCGTCGCATCATCCTCCATTGCGGCCCGGTGTCTCAATCTTCCAGGAAAAATACAGCCCGGCGGCAATTTTTTTATGACAATCACTGATTCTATTGTTTGATCCCGGACATTGCCGGGGATGCAATACCACGGGTAATCATAGGTATTTCAGGACATATGGGAAATGACAAACTGTTTTTCCGGGATTAAGCAACCGGCAGTCTCTTTAAAAATGCCTGATATGAAAATTGACGGGAATGCCTCTTTTCCGGACACTTCCCGTTTCATGCGGTATACGCTTCGCAAGCCGGAATAGCGGCCCCTGCCTTTGCCGGCTCTCCATAATGCGGGTAATGTTTCGCGTTCTTCTTCCTGGTAAGCCAGACCAGTTTTCCATCCGTAAACCCGAATGATTCCATGAAGAGGACTTTTGCTGATTGTGGGATGGCTTAAACGTTTGCCGCCTTCGGCACGACAAGATACTGTCCTTTGAGATCCTTTCCCTTCGGGCTTGCTTCCAGTGTCTCGAGCGGGAGCATAGATGGTTCTTCGTCATAGGAGACCACAAGAGCCACCACCTCTTTCCTGCCCCCTTACATCCCGTGAAAGAATACAGGTCATATCGCGTACGAAAGGCAACTCAATCTGCCGGCACTTCCAGCCACCATAATCCCTGAAATGGACACGGATCTCTTTGTACGCAAAGGACTGCATGATATCGTATGCTGACCGGATCTGATGATCTGTCCACATGCGGGGAGTTGGGGGGGAGATTGCGGATCATGCTGTCCTTAAGATCTTACAAAGTATTACCCGATCAACCGGTTTTTCGAAACGTTAAAAAACAAGCAGCAATGATATTCACATGATTGATGTTATGACCCTCGACAATGATCTCTCCCGCATCGGGATATCACTTCCCAAAAACCTGCTCGACCGGTTTGATGAAATTATCAATGCCCGTGGATATTCCTCCCGGTCGGAAGGTATCCGTGACGCCATCCGTACCTACATCACCTACTACAAATGGATGGCTGATGTCAAAGGTGAACGAGAGGGGGTTATTACGATGGTCTACGATCACGACCAGCGCGGTCTTCTCACCACTATCACCGATGTCCAGCATGATTATCACGAGATCATCAAGGCATCCCTCCATTCACATGTAACCCATAACAGGTGTCTTGAAGTGATCCTCGTGCATGGGGATGGTTCACAGCTGAAGGCACTTGCTGAACGGCTGATGTCCCAGAAGGGGGTCGAATCAGTGAAACTTACTACGATCCAGATCGAAGATTGACGGGTCGGGTTACCCCTGCTTTTTCATATTTGTTCCGATTATACCGATCGATACTGATTATACCGGCGGTGCTTTCACCGACGAGGCCCCGTGCGACCTGTTGAGAGACCACGAACGCAGAGCCGGTGGAATCCAGAAGTTACGAGGTTCAACGCCAGTATCGCGAACGGGACCGGACTCAGGCACACCCGATTTTGTGCGGGATAACCGCGGTCAATCCTGACGTTTCACTTCAATGTCGCGTGCAGGATTCCCATCACTCCAAGGGTGGAATATACCGGAGAACGGTCGATAAAGAACGTGTACCGATCGCCGATGTATTCCAGCAGCACAGGATTAGGTGACGCACTAATCGGCGGGATATGCAGTTCCATCTCGATCCTCCGGATCCCGTCAAGATCCCGGGGCTGAATCAGCCATTCTGCACCTTCACAGTCACATTTCAGGAAATCGCAGCCCCCGGCCGTGGAGATTAATTTGCCTAGCGTATAGGTAGGAGCCAAAAGATGGCACCCGTCCCATGATATCTCTGCCGGATTACCGGTTCCAAGAGCCCCCCGGATTATCCTCACTTCTGCATGATTGAGCCGGACATTTTCTTCCAGAAGATCGACAGTAACCGGTTCAACGGCGGTAACATGTGGTGAAAACCGGGCAGCCCGAAGGCAGAACGCACCGATATTTGCCCCGATATCGAGAACAAAGTCATCCGGCCGTATGTCATCAAACAGGTACTCGGGAACTTCCATGATCTGCCGGTACGGCGCATCGATCATTCGGAACTGTATCTGGTCACGGGTGACGATAGGCTGCATAGAGAAACTGGGGAAGAGATCAGCCTCTGGCTTGTTCATCAGGGGGGGCCTTGGATGTCCATAGATGACTGGAAACCTTGTATGTTCTTCCCGGTAGAACAGATCATAGGATAAAACTGATCCTTCCTCTTTGCGCCAGAAAAAAAGCATTCATCTCTGTGTACCCCAATATAACATTGCGACGGGAACATCAGAAACCTGCAAGAAGATTTTGTTTACCTCGTATGTACTGGGATTCTATCCATAAGATTACGAAAGCATCTTTTTAGGATTGTACCGGATGAGAATCGCCAACGCCGGAATGTTGCACCAGCGGTGAACCGTTGGGTCTTCGACCTCCTCATCCCTTAATGTCCATCGGGATGCTTAGTGCACCGCAAGCGGTTGATCAGTACTCTTTAAACACTTCGTAAATCGCGGAGAAATCACGATCTTCGATACCTTTTGCCTTTGCAATGGCGTACAGCTCTTTTACCGTACTGCCAGTAAAGAGAGGTTTGTTCAGGGTGCGACAGAGATCCTTGAGATAATGAAGATCCTTGCAGATGAACACGGATGAAAAATGCGCCGAGAAATCCTCGTTTTTGAATTTGCCTTTTTTTGCCGCAAGAATCATCGAGTTGCCGGCAGCCGAGAGCAGGATATCGATCATCTCGTTTCGGCCGATGCCGGCTGCTTCGCCCAGCGAAACCGCTTCTGCGCAGGTCGCCATGAACGAACCAAGAACCAGGTTGTTGACCAGCTTCATCTTGGTGGCAAGCATCGGTTCCCCCAGATAAAAGAGGGAGAAACCAATCAGGGCAAGCAGGGGTTTTACGGATTCATAGGCCTCACGATCCCCGCTGACAATGACCGTAAGGTTTCCCTGGGAAGCAGGCACGACACTGCTAAGCACCGGACATTCCATGTAGACTGCACCATGTTCCCGTGCATAGGTATGGAATGCAAGGACACGTCCGAAATGGTTTGTCGTGGTATCGAATATAATCTTACCGGTGCAGTTACCGGAGAAGAGCCCGTCCGGGCCGGCCATGACTGATTCCACTGCATCACTGTCGAAGAAATTGAGAATGATAACATCGACACACCCGATCAGATCTTTTGGGGTTTGTGCGATCGGAACGTTAAGATCGCGTGCCTTGGCGGGCGTACGGTTCCAGACAGTTGGTGAGATGCACTGTCCGGCCAGATGCTGAGCAATAATATGACCAGGATGTCCAAGGCCGATACATCCGACTTTCATAGTGGGTCTCATGTACCATTCATAGAGAAGTTCTTGATCGATCAGATTCATTAACGTTATAGTCAGGGCTGATAGGGAGCGCCGGATGTGGATGAAATCCCTGAACAAAATGCACGAACGCTATGCGCAGAAATATAACCGGTTGCCATTGAATCAGCTACCGGCAAAAACGGGAAAGGACTACCTGTTTGCGATATCACACCAAAGAAATAAAAAATAAAAATGAATTATTCACTTCTCAGTGCATCGATCGGATCCATGTTCGAGGCCGCCCACGCGGGGTACATCCCGGATGCCACGCAGACTACCACACCGATGATCATACCATACGGGATGAAGATCAGGCTGTCCGGGGTGAAGAAGTACTGGGTGGTACCAATCATAGCGCTCACCACCGAGTACCCAATAATGAAGCTCATGATTCCGCCCACCACCGCACCGATGAGTCCCAGTATGAGTGCCTCGTACAGGAACATCCTGCGTACTTCCCCTTTTTCCGTCCCGATCGAGAGCAGGATACCAATCTCCTGCACCCGTTCCTTGACCGACATCATCATCACGTTGAAGATGCTCACTGCGGCGACTACGAGCGAGATCCCTCCAATCGCCATGATAAACGTGGTGATTGTCCCAAGTGTACTCGAGATGGTCGACAACCGGGAACTGGCATCGGATACCCTCACTACGTCACTATTCCTGTTGACCTTTGCGTTGATTGCCGCCTCGGTCTGGTTGATAGTGGAGACATCCGCTACAATCACGTTCACCTGGTCGTACTGGTCCAGTCCGCCGAATGTGTTCGTATACCAGGTGTCGTCAGCTACGATCCCGTTATCCACGTTGACGCCATCCGCTGCAATACCACGGGCCTGAAGAATACCAGCAACCCTGACCACCGGCCGCGAGATGGTGGCGCAGTTCTGCCCGATCTTGATTGTGCTCCCGACGACAAGGTTGAAGTTGCTTGCAATGGTCGCGCCCACGAGTACATCGCTGCCCCGGATATTCGACCCTTGTGCTATGGTAAGAAACTTGGGAACATCGCTTGGGTCAAGTCCATAGATCGTTCCGCGGCCGTTCTGGTCTCCGACAGAAAACTCCGTGCTCGTATGATGTATCGGCACCACATCATTATCACCTACAGACCCCCTGATATCGTTGAGAGTGCTTTCATCTATAGTGCTTGTGGAAGGAGCAGCGCCAAGGCCGGTGTTAATCTTTACCACATCAGAGGTGAGCATAACCGTATTAACATCTGCCGACAACTGGCTCTTAACGGAGAGCTGCATGTTTGTCCCCAGCATCCCCATCGAGGAGATGGCAACGACCCCGATCACGATACCGATGGATGCAAGAAGGGAGCGCAGAAAGTTCAGCCTGACGCTCCTTACCGAGAGATCAAAGAAGATATCTCTCATGATGCCACGACCCTCCCGTCTGCAAGCCGGATCGTCCGCTGGGCATACTCACCTATATGGGGGTCATGCGTCACGATGATCACCGTCTTTCCCTTCCGGTGCAGATCACAGAGGATCTCCATGATCTGGAGACCGGTCTTGCTGTCGAGGTTCCCGGTGGGTTCATCACAGAGAAGAATCTTGGGATCGTTGACCAGTGCCCGTGCGATGGCCACGCGCTGCTGCTGTCCCCCGGAGAGCTGGTTGGGCCGGTGAGCTCCCATATCGGGATCGATGCCCACCGCACGGAGATACTCGGCAGCCCGTCCTGTTGTGTCCCTCTTTTTGTACTTGAGGATGAGCGGATACTCCACGTTCTCGTATGCGGAAAGAAGAGGGATGAGGTAAAATTTCTGGAATACATACCCGATGATATCCCGGCGCATATGGGTACGCTCGAGGCTTGACATCTGTGCCACATTTTCACCGGCTATATAAAGTTCCCCGGAAGTCGGAACATCGAGGATGCCCAGCTGGTTCATCATCGTTGATTTGCCCGAACCGGACGGCCCCATGATCGCCACGAATTCATTCTCTGCAATATCAAGAGATACGTGATCGAGCGCGGTAAAGTCACCACTCTCCAGATGGTACGTTTTTGTGACCTCAGTAAGCCGGATAAGTGGCATATCACTCATGTGCGACACCAGGTCACTGTTTCCTGAATTTTCCAAGGATCCATTTCCTCTTTACGTAGAGTACTATTGCCACGATGAGAACGATCGCGCCGATTATAACCGGGTAGAACGAACTCAGGCCGCCTGCTCTGCGACTACCACCAAACAGTCCGCCAATTCCGCCGCCCCCACCGGCGTAAGCGCCGCCCCCGCCAGCTGGACCCGCAGTTACGCCTGTCGCTCCGGTCGCTCCTGTGGTACCAGAACTGGATCCACCAATGAATCCGCCACTGCTCCGCGAGCCGGCATCCAGTGCTGCGGCAAGCGACCGAAGATCAAATGTTTGCACTGATGAGAGTGTGTTGCCGTTGTCATCCTTCCATTGCGCCTGTATCGGAATCGCAGAGAGATCAGATGCAGTAAACGTGAGCGTGAAACTGGAGAAATCATTCGATGTCAGGGACCCTACCGCGTAGCTGAGAATAGGGTTCAACCGGCTGGGCGGGTGATCCTACCGAAAGCACAACACCGTTTGCATCAGTGATGCCCGTGTTTGTTAAATCACCGGTCAGCTGGTATGCCCCGTTAGAGTCAGTGAGTGCGAGGTCGTTTATGTCCATGGATGCGGCGGTTTTGCTCGGACCGATATTGAGCGGCAAGACCACGGTATCCGTGTGCGGGTTCTGGATATTCTGCCCGTTACTGTACTGGATGGTGAAGGTTACATTTGACCCGTCCTGATATGGCGTAACGGCAAACGGTACATTCACCGATGTGCCTCCGGGGATCGAGGCAACGAAGGACTGGAGAGGAGAGATCCCAAAACCGGTGCCCGACGGAGTTACTTCGACATTGCTGATGACACCGACACGGGGGTTGGTGATGGTCAGATTGACTGTATCGGTATTGTCAAGGGCAAAATAATCCGGTTTCAGGGAAATTACTTCCTGGATCGGTGTGGAGTCAACCTGGACCTCAATGGGATAAATGATGCTCTGGGAATTTACGGACGCCACGGAAAAGACAGGATAGTATATTCCATTCGGGGGTTTTGCTACAACCTGGAAGGTATAGCTCATCGTATTCCCGGGCCCGAGATAGGTCATGACCTGGTAGGGGTTGAGAGTTTCATCCGGGATATAGACATTCTGGGAGTCGAGAATATCTGCATGTTCAAATGGTACATCCTGGGTACCGGTATTTGTCAACTGAACGGTAATTATTCCCTGGTCCCCGGGATAGAATTCCTGGGGGTCAACCGTAACAGAACTGACATACACCTGGGACAGGGCCTGTTCGGCCGATAGTGTCGTTGATGCACTGGCAGCATTTGTCGAGACTGGTGTTACTGTTGTGGTTGCAGCACTCGCAATGCCAGCCATCAGACAAATCATCAATATTCCAATGAGAGCAGTATAAATCTTCATAATCACTCCATTTTTTTCTCATAACAGAAACATACGTGATCGCGGAAAGGTACATCCAAAATTATACCATGTGTACATTTAAGATTGTGCCATTTCCAGACATAAACGAACCTGTGATGTAACTTATATTTTACTTATTGTTATTTAATTAATACTGCACGATATAAATAGATTTCTCAAAAGAACAAACGGCCGGAATCAAAATCAGGAGGATAAAAAAATACACGGCAGGTCAACTACCCGAAGATCTTACACGAAGACGCGCAAAAGGAATTGGTTATATCAGATGGTTGACGGTAGTGACTGACAACGTCAGGATGCAGAATACGACAAGCGCAACATAGTAAATTACCGGGGCCTTCATGATCGAACCAGCGAAGATGATTCTGTAGGGGGAATCCCCCCACAAAACAATGATGTAATCTAAATTAGACATTTTGTAATATATACTTTAGTATTAGTCCATGAATGCGATATCTCCCTCTTGGCACCTGAAGTATCTATCATAAAGATAACTACAAACCGGTCATATGCGCAGAAAAGCCCGGGCGTGTTCAGATCACCCTTCACAAGGGATCAGAAAAGAAGCGACTCGTAATGCTTTAGCGGGAATGGACGATTTGCAGGTTTATCAACTGGTATCGTCTTTTATCACTATAAAAAACTGCCTGTTCCTGAGACGAAAAAGAGGTGCGGGCGGAAATCCATCAACCTTTTGCATTATCAGTCTATATCTACGGTTCGCACTCCCTCTTCATAGGAGAACACCTCTTCGATATTCACCTTAAAGTGGCGTGAAATCCTGAAGGCAAGGTCAAGGGAGGGAACATACTTTCCTTTCTCTATGGCAAGGATAGTCTGACGGGTCACACCAATTGCCTTTGCAAGGTCTTCCTGAGTGAGATCCTGCATCGCCCGGTACACCTTGATCTTATTCTTCATCGGTCTCCCAGTCTCCGTACTTTCTTGCATAATAGATCCTGAACCCGACATACAGGAAGATCATCAGGCAGAGCAAAGCCAGTCTGGATATACCCAATCATTCTCAGGGGCATTACCTCTGTAGGGACGGTATCTGGCATGCGCTCCAGCCAGAATGCACGGGAAAGACGGTGTATGTCGAGCATGTCCATGACAGCCAGGATCGAAAAAGCGCAGAAACAGACCCAGAAAACCTGGAGCGTCCGCATGGCTGCTTTCTCGGTGATCCGTGCACTCCGTTCATCCTCGACAAAATCATCTACCCTGCGGTAAGTCAGGTAGAGAAGAATGACACCGATCACAAATGCGATCGTAAAATAAACCGGCGTGAAGTTTTCCACTGAATACCAGAATATCGCAAGAAGCACAACTGCGACAAATCCGATACTCAGATAAAAGATATTTTTTTTCATGGCGTCCCTGTGATAAGAATTTTACACATACCGTGATATAAATATGAGCCTTCCCGGGTGGCATCCCAATCAGGATATATTTTCGCTGGGTGGGGGGGAATTATCACAAGGATTTATATCGACACATTTACCATGCATTTTATGAACGAAAAAACCACCACGCCCAGTATTTTACGACTTGCAGCTGCAATATTCCTGGGTCTCATTGTAGGATTCATCCTGTTTTTAATAGTGGCTCTGTTTATCGGGATGTTTAACAACATGATGGGCATGAATATACCGGTCGGAATGGATTTTGCTGAAAATATCATCAGCGCCATTCTGCTGGTTATCTTTGTCGTTGGATGTATTGCCGGGTTCTGCTGGAAGGTCTGGACCACACCGGCCACTGAAGAGGAAGACGAATCCTCCGCGCCAGAAGAGTAACCAGAACTGTCTCACGGCCCTGTGCAAACAGCGGCGGGGAATTTTTCCCTTGGCCCTGGAGTACAGGAATACGTGGGAATTTGATTTTTTAATGCCAAAATTGCGGGTCGCCGGATTCCTCTGCCAGCCCTGATAGCAATATACATCCCTGGAGGACATATCCGAAATAAAGCGGCACAGGTGTGCCCACGTCTATCCGGATCTGGCCTGGGGCAGTACCCGGATTACCACGAGTGTAATATCATCCGACTGGGGAACAGAGCCGGTAAACTCCCGGATCGCTCCAATAATCCGATCCCGGACCTCCCCGGCTGAGAGGATGCGGTATTCTTGAGCGACGCGGACCAGCTGGTCTTCCCCGAATGCGGCATACCGGGCATCGAAGGCTTCCGTCACCCCGTCAGTATAAAGGATTATCAGATCCCCGGGCCGCAGCTGGACGAGCTCCGGGGTACTTTCCATATACTCGAGGACGCCCATCGCGACCCCTCCCTCCCGCAGGAAGAGGAACTTCCCGTCCTCCCCCCGGATAATGAGCGGCGGGTTGTGGCCTGCATTGATGCAGGTCAGGGTCAGCATAGCGGGATCAAGGACTGCTGAAAAGACCGTGACAAACATGCTTGACGGTGCATTCTGCGAGATCATGCGGTTCGCAATACTGAGTGCTTTTGCAAGATCGGCTGCTCCCTCAAGACCGGCACGGAGAAGCGTCCGGGACATCGCCATGAAGAGTGCCGCGCTTACGCCCTTGCCGGAGACATCTGCTATCACAAAAACACATTTTCCCTCTGCGGCCGGGATAATATCATAAAAATCCCCGCCCACTTCCATGGCGGGGATCATGACGGCAGAGATATCATACCCCGGAATCTCCGGCATCCGTTCAGGAAGGAAGCTGGTCTGGATTGACCGTCCAATCTCCAGTTCCTTTGAGTACCGCTCCTTTTCCGCGGTCGTCCTTCTGAGATTGTCAATGTTCACCCGGAGCGCTTCGGCCATTGCATTGAACGAACGGCCAAGGTCCTCAAACTCGTCCCCGGACCGGATCTCCACCCGGAAATCCAGGTCCCCCTGACCGAGTGCTTCAGCTCCTTCTTTAAGCTGCTGAACCGGGCGGGTGATCACCCGGCTCAGCACGACCGATACAAGGAGCACGAAAAGCAGAATTGCCACGAACAGGATTGCAAAGACCTCCTTGAGCCAGTCTGTCTGAGCCGTGATGTGTGTTCCGGTATCCCGGGTTGCGCCTTCGATCTTCCCGGTGAACTCCTGGACCGGCTGCGTGATCTGGCTGACCGGCAGAGAAATCGCAAGGCTCCAGTTCATCGATCTGACCGGTGCATAGGCAACGTACATCTCCGTACCGTTGAACTGAACTTTCCCTATGCCGGTCATTCCGGCAATCATATTTGTGGCAACTGCACGGAGATCGGAGGCATTGCCCGAAAAAGCATTCTCCTTGTTAAACGGCTCATCCCAGGTTACGTTGCCGACCGACTGGCCGGGACGGCTGATAACATCCCCGTCCTTGTTGATGAGGACGGCATACGCATTTTCCCCAAGAGACTTACCGATGAAATTCTCGTTGATGGTTGTTGTTGAAACATCAGTGGCGATAACCCAGTTACCATAATCAGGGCTGGGAACAGCCTCTGAACAGGTCATGACCAGGCCATGGTTGTCCGCATCGACATACGGGGCATCTGACCAGACAATATCCTTTTCAGATTCTGCCTCCATAAACCACTGGCGGACCCTCGGATCATATTTTGAAGGGAAGTTTCCTTCTCCAGGGTAGAAGAGCATCATCCCCGAATCGGTGGCAACGTAAACACTGGTCAGATCCCCATCGGAAGTATATATTGCTTTGATCTCATCAGCAAGTCCAGCAAGGGTGCGGGCTTCATCCGATCCCGGGGTCGCCGTTGCCCCGGGCGCAAAGAAGAGTACCGCCCCCGCCTTCGGATTGGAGGGGGGGGCAGTCGCCGGGTAGACCGGGGTCAGGGGGGCGACCGGGGAATTGCGCTGGAGCTCGGCAGTCTGTGCATCAAGGATCTCCATCTCGGCATCAGTGTCTTCAAAAAGTGCATCCGTGAAATTTGCCTGGTCAGCAGATATGCGGACAAGGTACGCCTCTCCCAGAGAAAGAAGGGCAGTGGAACTGTCGTTGACGACGCCTTTACCCAGTGCCTCGCTGCTCCCCTGGGCATATGACCCGACATTGGTGATTGCCGAGAACGCAAAATAGCCGGTGAGGGCGAGAGCTACGAGGGAGAGCGCCAGGAAGAGGATCAGGATCTTTACCCTGATGGTGAGCGCAATGCGAGGGAATGCAGGATGTTTCATAGGGATACGGCGGGTACGGGAGATAGTATGATTTCATAAATGTTGTGATCGGTAAAAAGGCCATCTCTTTTCCTTCAGTCATCCGCTCCATACCTGTTTGCCAGGGATATGCACGCGGAAATTTCGTTAAAATGAGGCAGCAAACGGGTGAAAAAGCGTATGGGGAAAGTGATCTTCCTTTAGACGTTCACGTTAAGCAGGACACGGATCAGAATACCGATGACAAAGGAGACTGCCGCGATCCCGAGGCTGATGGCCGCCATCTCGGCAAAACGCCGCCAGAACGGGAGGTCCTTCGCAACGGCAATGTAGAAGGTAAAGACAAAGATGACGAGGACTGCCCCCACAAGGGTAAAGACAAGCGCGACATACGGGCTTGCGAGGAGAAGGAACGGCAGGATCAGCAGGGCAACGGTCACGATATAGGTCATGCCGGTATAGAATGCGGCCTTTTTCGGGCTCGTGTCGGTGGTCCCCTCGGACCGCTGCGAGAGATACTCGGAGGCTGCCATCGAGAGCGATGCGGCAACACCGGTGATCAGGCCGGCCACTGCGATGATCTGTGAGTTCTGGATGGCAAAGGTCAGGCCGGCAAGGGTGCCGGTGAACTCTACGAGTGCATCGTTGAGGCCGAGCACGACAGAGCCGACATACTTCAGCCGTTCCTCATCGATCAGAGCAATAAGTTCCCGCTCGTGTTTTGCTTCGTTTGCAAGCATAGCCGGCATCTCGGGAACAGATGCAAGGAGTGTCTCATCGCCGGTCTGCGCACCCTGTTCCACGCCCTCCATCAGCTTTATGGCAAAGGTCATCCCAAGCAGACGGGCAATAAGATAGTAGAACCAGATCCGCAGCATACTGGGACCGATCTCTTTTGCCGTGTACTGTTTCCAGATCGTGTAGTGCGTCAACTCCTCGGCTGCAATCCGAAAGAGAACCTCCTGGTTGTGGGGATCGGCAGTCACTCCGGCGATCTTCATATAGATGTAATGCTCGGTGATCTCATTTCTCTGAAGCGCGGTTATTTTTTCAAGGGTTTCATCGGTCAGCTGCATCATTTGCCTCAATAAAGATTTAAGGGAGTTTTTCCTGGAGATGTGGTGCCTGAACGGTAAGCACAGTCAGCAGGCAATCATCCTGCTCTCGCTAAGATATCTGTGATATGCCTGCCCGACACCGCAAACGTCCTCCTGAAATGTATGAAATACCCGGCCTATAAGAGGATCGGCCGTTTCCATCCGGGTTCATTAACATTCGTAAATGACGGGTAACCGGAGCGGTTGTCCGGTCGGTAACGGTCCCCCACGCGAGCAGCACGATAAGGTTTTACCGGGAAGGGGCGGCCTTTTGGGTAAGGAGCGTTTCCGGTAAAACCTGGTTACCCACGGGCAGACCGGGCAGCATAATGCTTATGGTTCCCGGTCCAGTTTCTTTTTTATCTCACGGATATTGTTGAGCATCTCCTCTGAATACGGGGTAAACCGGTAGCTGAGGTTGTTTTCGAGCTGCCAGAACCCGATCTTTTCATCATAGTGCCCGATGATATAGCAGAGGAGAATATAACAGGGAACCGCAAGCGCGAGAACCATGGGCAGGGTCAGGCCCAGGTGGATGTAAAAGAAGTCCTCGAACAGCTTGGCGTTTGCCGTGATAATTCCAAAGTTCAGGAGGATTTGGGTCCACGACGTTCCCCGGGTATACCGCTGCTTGAATAATGCGAAATTGTAGAGAAATCCCTTAGGTTCTGTCATATAGAGATATTTTTTAAACAGGAAGAGGAAATGCTTTCTCCATTTCCGATAAATATCCGCAGGTCTCCGGTTTTATAATCGCGATAAAAAAATGCGGTTTTTTTGCTATTCCAGCACGGCAAGCAAATTCCCGCACGTGACCTGAACCGTGGTACCCGGGACCCCAGGGTGCAGAGAAAACAGCTCTTCACGTGCGCTCCGGCGCATCTGCTTTTTTGAGAGCCTGAACAGTTCTGCCTGTTCTTCCTCACAGAAATTCAGGGAGGCAAACCGGTGGGACGCAAGAGCGATGTTGAACGCGGCATTCACATCAGCATGCGCGACAAATCCGCAGTGCGGGCACTCGAATCGTTTCCTGCTCCGCCGCCCGATACTTTCGCACCGGCTGCATCGTTTGGAAGTATAGGCCGGGTTCACGTAGATGACAGGGATACCCCGCTTTAATGCCATCTTTTCCACCAGCCGCTGGAGCGAGAAGAATGATCCATTCCCAAACGAGAACTCGATAAAACCCGCAGCATCGTGGGAGTGCGAGTAACGGCTGGAGAAGAGCTTTTCAAACTTGATGCCCGAGCCGAGCGATTCCGCGAAGGATACGATCTGCCGGGAGATTTTATTCAATGCCACCTTGAACGCCCTGCGCTCACGGCTCTTGTCCTTTTTGAGTTTCCAGAGTTTTCCTTCCCTGTAGAGTTTCGTGCAGTTTTTAATGGAGTTGCTGCGGACATAGTGTGTGTTTTTCCCTAGTTTCAGGATTTTCCCGCTGTCCGGGTCGGCGGCGACTGCCGCGTGGCCGGTCGTGTTGAGGTCAACACCGATCCAGCGGGCAGGTATACATGCGGATGGATGAACTTTGATCACCTTTTCCTACCCAAGTTCGCCTGCGGTACAAACTGCCTTTACACGGTGACTGTTTCTCCGGTGTTTGTGTTCCTCCTGTCTTAGTTCGTGATTATGCACCCCGTTCCTTTATATCTTGCGGTAGAAAGACCCGGATTGGGAAAAGCGATGATTAATCGTGCGGAATTGATTGCCCGGGAAATAATCCGGAGGATTTCCGGGTACCGGCTCCTGCTCGTTCATCATGGCAGGAAAACCTCAACGAACCGGATTTTTTCCGGAATTGCCAGCCCATGACCCGATATTTTTTGAAAATGTTCAGCTGCTGAGCTGAACCTTTTCCGGAATTGTCACTTACTTTGCCAGACTTTTTTATAAAAGTTCGATAACCTCCCCAGACATTTTCCGGAAAGTTCACTAACCTTCAAAACTTTTTTATAAAAGTTCGATAACCTTACCGGACTTTTTCCTGAACGTTCGGTAGATCACCCGGGAGGTTCTGACGATAAAATGTACATCCTGACCCCGATTTTTTCAAGAAAGTCCAGCAACATCACCGGACTTTTTTTGGAAAGTTCACCAACCTTGCCGGACTTTTTTATAAAATCTCGATAACCTTGCTGTACTTTTTTTGAAAAATTTGCCAACCTTACCGGATTTTTTTTGAAATGTTCAACAACATGTCCGGACTTTTTCAAAAAGTCCGGCAACCGGGTCGTATTTTTTCCGGATTCTTCAGCCAGAAACCTGAATATTTTTAAAAATTGTCAGCTGCCGTGCCAGACTTTTTCTGAAATCCTCAGCCAGTGAGGCGGATATAATGCCTCAGGCTTTGGCAGATTCAGAAGATGGGGGCTGATGCCCCCCTTCCCCCCACGAACGAGGATCTCTGCCGCCCCCGAAGGGGCGTCCCGAGGCGGATCAAGGACTATAAAGCAATACAAAAAACTCTCTTGCCCTACCGTGCCTCGGAAAGGCCCTGATGCGGGAACCCTCCCCAAATTTCCCGTCTTCACCGGGTTTCATGGATTAAAGCGTAAACGCATACGTTCATCGCCGTTTCCACAGATCCCCATTTGCCGGCACTGACTTTTGGCCTTCTTAAAAAAAGCCTGATAATCCGGTCTCACACCATCAGGAGGTACGCCAGAAGCGAGAGCAGGAATGCCAGCAGCAGCATCGCAAGCGAGAGCGGCGCCACAAAGATCAGCATCGCGTTCACCGTGCTCGCCAGCTGGGAGATCCGGTTGTCGCCAAAGACGACCACATGCTCGCACTGCGCCGTGGTCGCCGCACACTCGGCCGGTTCGAGATCATCGATGGCTGCCTGCACGGTTTGGAAGACCGCAGGAAGGAATGTTTCAACCGGTGTTGCCATGCCGACCGGGTTCTTTCCGGTGATCGTGTTGACCACGTGGGAATCAGTCGTCATGACCTCTGCCGCATCCACGAGCGTGAGGATCTTTTCAAGCAGGATGTCGCGTACACCGGCAGCCATATTGTTGCCGTCGAACAGCACGTACGCGGTCTTCTGGCCGGCCGTCTCCACGACCATCACCTGCACGCCCAGATCGCCAAATCCCTGTTCCCGGGAGTAGGGCAGGTGCTGCCGAGCATAGCCGACAGAGAACGGCTGGAGCTCGGCGGCGTGGCATGCCTCCATTGCCTGTATCGCACCGTGCTGGTATTCAATTGCCGTCTGGGTTGCCTGGAGAACAGGAGAGGAGAGATCGGTCATGCAGTTGTGACCGTCAACAAACGCGACGTGCGGGAACCAGCGGTGCCCTTCCGCCATGATGTTCATGCCAATTGAGAAATCAAGGTCCTCGGTTTTCTGGGGCGACCGGGTCGTAACGATCAACATGGCCTCACCGAACCGCTGGTACAATACCTGCACGGAACCGCACGAGAGCCGGGCGGAACGGGTTGCACCCGGGGTATACGTGCGATCCTTTTTTGTACGCTCGATCGCGTCGATCACTTTTTCGATCTCGCTTTCTGAGACGAGGTTAAAGTCGTGCGTGGCGCACCCGTGGGCGACAAGCGTCTCCTCCTCCATCCGGTCGTGGATGACGCGGGGGAGGTTGCCGCCCCCGATCTCGCCCATCGGTCCGGGGTGGAGATTGGGGACGGTAAAGAGCACCGGTTTTTTTGAGTCCCGGCGGAAGAAGAGACAGACCTGCGGGACGAAGATCTCTTCGCCGATCTCGCGGAAGAAGTTCTCCATCCCCTTCGATGAACCGTCCGTCATGTGGGCAATGAATGCGTTGACAAACGCGAGCCCCCGTATATGGAACGCACGGTAGAGCGGGCGCTCGATCAGCCAGATAAGGATTGCAAAACCGAGGCCAAAGACGATATGAAGGACGAGGGCAAAAAACGCCCAAGCCGGCGAAAAGAGAAAAAAGCCAACAAGGATTCCCACACCGCTCTGGGTAATGGCCGGCAGGATCATCCGGGGCACGCGGTAATCCGAGATCGCAACGAGCACAAAAAGGCGCAGGCCAAAGACAAAACCAAGGGAGATCCCGTAAAAGAGGGGAAGATACCGGATACCGCCGGTGAGCGAGGCAAAAGTAATAATAACGGCAAAGACCGTGCAGGCGAGCGCAAGGAGCGCTGAGCGGTTCCAGGTCATCGTCTTGCCGGAGGACTCGATGATCGGTTTTGTCAGAAGAAATGCGGCAATCGCCGGGAGGGTAAAGGCAAGCGTGCCAGAGAACGGGAGGTACCCCCATGCACGGGCGCTCGCGCCATCGATAACAAGGCCGAGAACAATGAGAATCAGAAGCGATACCGGCCACGAAGGTGCCGTAAAGACATACTTTGTAAGCTGCCCGAGTTTGACGTCGCCGGCGATCGCCATCAGGCAAAGCCCCCGAGGATCAGTTCTGACCGGTCGGTGTTTGCCCGGATCTCCGAGCTCGTGTATGTCAGGGGACGCAAGTAGAACGGGGCGTTCAGCGTAAGACTTTCGTATTCCCCGCCCTCACCGGCGAGGTTGATCCGGTATTTTGCGGACACGGCTTTAAGACGGCCGATCAGGTTCTTGTCGATATGGGCGCCAAGGAACCCCACGTCCAGCCCTTCTGCTGCCGTCACCACGAGAATTGCATCCATGCGTTCTGCCACTTCACAGAGCAACACTTCCGTATCAAGGTGCCAGAGAGGGGTAAAAAGATCGATACCCAGCCGGTCGGTGATTGCCTTCACTCTCTCTGCCTGGTAGGCTGATGCAACCGCACCGGCGGTCACTCCTTTGATATCAAGCCCGGCAAGCCCTGCCTCGAGATCTGCGAGTTCTTCCTCCTTTCTCCCATGCGTCGTGATCTCCACGTACTCCATGCCGGCGAGCCGGGCAATGAACGGGACCGCATCGAGATTTGCTGAGTGGAACATATAGGACTCCCGGTTCTTCGGCCTGACGGTGACCAGGTACCGGACATCCCTGCCCGTATCGATCGCCTTTTGGCAGGCAAGAATCGAGTCCTTCCCCCTGAGGTAAGTGATGCCCAGCTCATCGTATCACACCTTCGCCGGCAGCGATTCGGGCGTACCGAAGTTTGCGCGGTACCGTTCGAGCATCTGCCCCCATGTGGGCAGGTGTGTCTGGCAGCCGGCATGCTCCACGACAAACGATGCCACAACCGTCCCGATCCGGCAGCAGCTAATGGGTGTATAGCCACGGACGTACGCGGAGAGAAAACCTGCCCGGTACGCATCGCCGGCGCCGGTCGGGTCGCAGAGCGTGACCGGTACCACCGGGATGAAATGTTCGCTGCCGTTCGTATACAACGTACTCCCGTCGCCGCTCATCGTAAAGATCGCCATGGTGACCTCTTTCGTGAGCGCTTGCTTTGATACCCCGAGCGTCGTGCACATCTGCTGTACCTCGTGCTGGTTGGCAAACAGGATGTCGGTGTTGGAAATAATGGATTCAAGCTGCTCTTTTGTATACCAGAATACATCCTGCCCCGGGTCGAAGGAGACAAACTCGCTTTTTTCCGCCACCCGGCAGTTGAAGTCGGGATCGGCCGTTGCCATATGGACGAGGGGCAGCGCCGGGGCGTCCGATGTCGCAAATGCTTTTGATGCACCCCATTCAAAGAAGGTCATCTGGCTGCCGGCATCGTCAGTAAACATAAACGCTGTCGGTGTGTGGGTCTTCGGCACCAAAAAAAACTGCCGGTGGATGCCCAGATTGTCCATCCAGTGCTCGTAATCGCTGCCGGCAAAGTCGTCGCCGACGCAGGAGTGGAGCGTGACTGCTTCGCCGAGCACTGCTATCCCTGCCGCGATGTTTGCCGCTCCGCCACCGAAAAAAACCTGCCGGTCAGTGATATGGGTCGAGTGGTTTTCTTTGGGGAGGTGGTGCACGCGGGAGATGTGATCCACTGCCGTGTGCCCGACGATATGGATCATAGTTCCTGTACGTCCAGCATTTTTAAGGGGATCTCACGGAGAGCTTTACCTATCACCGACTTTGCGATCCGTGCAGCATGTTCCTTTGACTCGGCCCTGAATACTTTCATCTCGAGCACGAGACCAACAAGCGCTGTATCCGCTACGACAATGGCGCTTGAGAGGGTCTGGTCGCAGAACGGACAGGCAAGCATGCCTGCCTCAACTTCGACAAATTTTGCTGAGGGGTTGAGCCGTTTACCCGCTTCGCTGATCGCGATCCCGATTGCATCGTCAAGCGACTTTGCTTCCTTGATATACCACGCTGATTCCAGTGTCACCAGATAGTCCGGCATTTTTTTCTCTCCCTGTTTGTTTCCCGTTCGTCTTACCACTCGTCGCGGTGGACATGTTCCCCGATATCCATGCGCTCCGCCAGACGTGCCGGTGGATGACCGTGCCCTGCCGCGAGGATCGCAAGCGGCCGTATGTGCGGGGGCAGCCCGAGGACTTCCCGTACCTCGTCCTCGTCAAACGCCCCGGTCCAGCAGGAATGAAGACCGCGGGCATGGGCGGCAAGCATCATGTACGTGCAGGCGATGGTTGCGTCCTCAACAGCGTAGAGAATGCCCCGTTCGCCGTACTGCGACATCGAGCGTACATAGTTGGCACAGACTACAAAGAGGGCTGGAGCTTTCCCGACATGCGGCTGATCGAACGATGCGTCGGCAAGTGCGAGCCGGGTGTCAGCATCGGTCACCACAACCACATCCCACGCCTCAAGGTTGCCGGCGCTCGGCGCCGTGCTGGCACAGGAGATGATGAATTCGATCTCGGAGTCCTCAAGCGGCATTTCCTCGTACTCCCGCACCGATGACCGGCATGAGAAAAATTTCAGAAGATCAGAGAAGTCCATGATCCGAAAGTACCTGCCATGCAACCTGTGCAGGGGTGGTAGAGGCGCTGATTGCCGCAGATATCTTCTCTACAGCCTGCTCGGGCTGGTCGCTCTCCACAAGGGAGATCGCTTCATTTAAGGAATTTATTGCCCGCTCGAACTCCCTCTCTCCCGTGCTCTTTGCCGCAAAGGCCACTTCGCTCCTGACCTGCTCCATAAGGAGGAGGAGCATTTTCCTGCCGCCGCTCTTCTGGGTGTCGGCAAAACCGGTGAGGGCCTGACAGAGCTGTGAGACGACAATCAGTTCAGACTTAGCCCTTTCACCGAACTGGTAACTTTTCACTGCGGTTGGAAGATCCATACACACCATGGTCATTGGAGATAAATGATAATTATGATTGAAACGGTCAGAACGAAAGATATGGTTGCTGTAGATATTCCGGAAAACGTTTCAAAAAAATTGCTTGAGGGGGCAGGAAAATACCCCGTTCATTATCTGCCGATCACGGGCCAGCCGGCAGGAGAAGCCTGCAGGATTACCGTGCGGCCTTTGCCTTGGCGCCAAGCATGGATACTTTCGCGCGGCGCATGCGCCTGCGGATGAGCGGGCTTGCCGTTGACTCATTCAGACCGGAACCACCGGATCGGTCTCCCCCGCGTCTTCCGCCACGGCCACGGCTGCCGCCGCGCCGTGCGCCACCCCGGCCACCGCGCTGCTCTTCTGCTGCGGCCTGATCAATTTTCTTTAAGTTGATGCTGGACTTGAATCTCTGGTTGGGTCCCGGGCTCTTGCGTTCGCCTTCTTTTTTCGGAACGAGCCGGATCTGGCCCTTGACGCCTTTTACCTGTGACCAGAGGGTTGTACCTGTCTTGCCCATATGTTAAAACTCCTTATCTAATTCTGCCGTACGACTGATAAAGGTTGGGGAGGGATTCCCCGGTAATTACCATCGGATTCCGCTAAAGCAGGACTCCTCCTACCACAACCCGGGATAAAGATAGTCAGGATTCCTACCCACACAAACACGAAAACCGGTGCCCTCATTTGTCAGGGTTTCCTTGCATCCACACAGATGTTATACGCCAGCTGGGGAAGCCGGCGCTCGACAAAGGGTTCCACCTTTTGTGCGAGGTGAAACAGCGGGTTGATCATATCGATGTGCGCAAACGAGCACCAGCTGATCCGGACATCACAAAAACCGGCATCGCTGAAGAGGTCGTACATCTCTTCTTCATCGTAATAATGTTCGCCGAAATCCTTCATCACGACATGCCTGACCCGGATCTTCTCGCTGATCTGGTAGATGGCCGGGATGCCATAGGTTAGCAGTTTCTTCCCGAGCGTGCAGATTGAGATCGTCCCGCCCGGGCGCAGTACCCTGTATGCCTCGCGGAGCATGGCCCCGGGATCCCGCAGGTAACTGAAGACAAGGATGCTTGAGATCGCGTCAAATGAGGTATCATGGAATGGGATAGATTCCCCGGTTGCCAGGGTAAAATCGCAGCACACGCAGCGGCGGCGTGCGTGCTCGATCATATTCCTGCTCAGGTCGATACCAACGGCAGTCCCGCCATTATGGAGATATTTTTCGACAAAGAGCCCGGTGCCGCACCCGATATCGAGGAGATCACCCCCTTGGGGAAGCGATTCTATCACGTGACGGCTGAGGTGCGTATGGTAGCACCGGCCGCGGGGATGATCGTAGTGGAGATCGTAAACACCGGCTATATCATCGTAATGCTGCTGAATCTTCCCCTGTTTAACCGAGCTCATGAGAATATCTCCTTTATGACGGTTGCGAAGGCATCGATCTGAATGTACTCGCTGTTTGCGTGGCCGATGCGGGCATCTGCCTCAGCAAGGGCTGTTGCAAGCAGTGGATGATTGTATTCACGGTGGGCGATCGTCCGGATCTCCGAGAGGACTTCCCGGCCCGAGAAACCATAATCGATCATCAGCGACTCAAGCTGTCGGATTCCCCCCCGCAGGTCGCCCGACTTGATCAGGCCGATGGCTGAGGCGGCGACCGTGCCGGTCTCGGACTCCGACAACTCGGCAAGGTTGTTGCATGAGCCGGCGTTAAAAGCGATTTGGAGCATCAGGATTGCCCTGCGCATATCTCCCTGCGCAGCCTCGGTGATCAGTTCAAGGTCATCATTTGTGCAGCTGAAATGCGCGTCCTGCTGCTCCCGTTCCAGTATTGTCCTGAGCTCTGCGATAAGTACCATCGGACCTGACCGGTGCAAAGAACAGAGGTAGACAGCGCGAGCTGATCGCAGGGATGATTGCACTCTGGTTGGTGGTAGAGAAGACAAAGCGGCAGGTGCTGCTGTACCTGCTCCATGATCCTGCGCAATCCCTGCTGGGCCTCGCGGGTGAGAGCATGCGCATCCTCAAAGACCATAAGCTTGAAATCCGCATCGAGAGGGCGCATCGAGGCATACCATTTCAGGATGTACTTGAAATTCACGATCAGGCTCTGGCTTTTCTGGTAGAGATGGGCATACCGCTCGTCCTCTTCAAGCAGTTTTTTTCCCTGTGAAAAAAGATCGGCCGTCTGGAAGAATGATGTGTTCGCTTCCCAGTTCTCGCCATACAACCTTTCTGCGAAGCACCGGATCGCCGCGCTTTTGCCGGTGCCGTGCGGGCCGGAGAACATCAGGTGAGGACTCGTGCCGGAGGCGGCGCAGGAAACAAGGAGTCCGATCACCCGGTCCTGCCCCCTGATATCCTCAAGCCGCACAGGGCGGTAGCGTTCAGTCCAGAGCATGACAAAGCCTCCTCGCCATCTCATCCTGTCCTTCCTGCAGAAACGCAGGGTTATCCAGCGCCGCGACGAGATCGCGGCACTCCGCATCCGTAAGCGACATGCATGCATCGGCGATCACCGGCAGGGCCCGGGTCACTTCATCCACGATGGTCAGGGTCGCTGTCTTTGCGGTTCGGGAGAGAGGATTGAGGTCGATCGCGATCACTTTTTTCCCCATACCGGCAAGTACCTTCGCACCGGTCGCCGTCTTCGAGCGGGACAAGCACCACATCAGCAGCATACATCCCTTCGCGCCGGCACCAGGCTCGGTCGTGCGAGAGCGGAAGCAGGCGCTCGGCCTCGCCCGAGAAGACATCAGCCCCCGCATCACGGAGCAGGACTTCGATCTGCCGCACGCGTTCGAGGGTCCGGTGGAAAAGGTTGACCTCGACAATCGCCCCGCTTGCTTTCTGGAGATGTGCAATTTCTCGCGCTGCAAGGGCCGCCGTGTTGCCGTTCACCGAGATTACCGGGCGGCTTGCGGTGCGGAGCAGTGCAGCGGCAGTCCTCCCGGCCCGGCGGGCGCTTGCGCTCGTCTTTTCTCCGAGCAGGTAATCGAACGCCTCGCCGCGCCCGTGAGAGATAAGACCTTCCCATGAGACTATGCCACTTCGTGCGGAATCCGCGAGATGCTCACGGGTGACGAGCGATTTGTACCGGGGGTGATCCGGGGGGATCATGCCGCACCCTCCACGATACGTACGCCGGTATCAGCCATACCCATCTCGTATACCCGACCAAACAGATGGAGCACCTCACGGGTACGTTCACCGTAGGCAAATACCCCTTCGCCGAGCATCGTCATGGCGGCAGGAACACCGTACCGGTCGCATTCGGCAAGCACCCGCTGCACTGCAGGAGTCTCAAGCCCGCTTGCGGCCGAGAAGTCCCGGCAGCAGGCAAAAAAGTCTGTATACGTTTCCGGTTCACGTGCTGGAAAAGCCGCTGCCACCCGTGTCATCTGCTCGGGTGAGCCAAGCACATCCGGGGTATGGATCGGGCCGAAACTGACGGCACAGACCGGGGCATCAAGGTCAAACCTGCGGAGGATCGTGCCGTGGATGCCGGGGCCGGTCCTCACCACGCGCCCGCCCTCCTGGCACGCGGCAACATCCCCAAGACCGGTACGGAATATCACCTCGGTCTCATGCGCAAGTTCCGCGATCTCATCTGCCGTCAACCCGAGATCGAGGAGCCGGTTTGTGGCCGTGAGCGTGGCAAGCAGCGCCGCAGCCGAAAGGCCGAAGCCCGCGCCGATGGGAAGCCGGCAAACGGTCTCCACCTCGACGGCAACGCCAAGCCGGTCGAGCGCTGAAGAGAGAGGCGGGGACACACGGGAGACTTCTTCAGGCACCCCTTCCGGTGACAGCACACATATAACCACCGATGACTGGTCAGCAGGTCTCACGGTTGCGGTCACCCCTTCGCTTATCACGATACCAGCGCCGATGCTTCCCGTTGTTGCAGGATTGCGCCCGTCAACCCTCCGGAAATACCCGGAAATGTGGCCGGGACAGAATGCTGTTATGGATGCAGGTTTCATGGGATACCGGTTCTGGTTATACACTGTTGGACGTCCGGCTTTTTTAGGAGTTGTGCTTACATGGATATGCTGGTGAGGCACCGCTTAGGAAGCGCCGGTTTCCTTCATACCTGAAAGGATCTCCTGCCAGATCCGGGCAGCAATCTCCTCTTTTGTCCCGGTAACAGCTTTACCGGTCTTTCGCTTTTTGTCCAGCAGATGATAGGAGCCGGTGGGCGTCCCCATGCTCTCCGGGGTGTTTGTCACCACCATCCATACACCTCGTGCGAGCAGCACCTTTGCCTCCGGCAAGGGCGTCCTCCCGATTTTAAAAGCGATAACCCGGGTCCCGGTATGCTTCAGGACGCTATCGATCAGTTTCGGGAGCGGGAAAAGGTCGAGCGTAACCGGTTTTCCACTCTCGATTTTTCCGTCAACCTGGTTGGGGGCAAAATCAGAGATGGCGGCTGCACTGATATACAGATCGGGATCCCCTTGTTCCAGGTACCGGCTCACGGCTTTGCGCATCTCCCCGGCGGTCTCAATCGTTACATTCTGCACGCAGGGGAGGATATCGTTGTGGACAACGGTGACATCTGCCCCAAGCCGGAAGGCTTCGAGTGCAAGTTCACGTCCCATCCTGCCGCTTGACCGTGTGGTGAGCACCCGCACGTCGTCCACCGGTTCGCGGCAGGCTCCGCTCGTGACAAGCACTTTTTTTCCGGCGAGCGGCCTGCCGAGAATCGCCCGTTCGCACCGGAGCACAATCTCATCGCTGTCGGCGATCTTTGCCTTTCCTTCCCCGATCCTTGGGCCAGCAAACCCGACACCCCACGATTCGAGGGTTTTAATATTGCGGGTAACCGCCGGGTGCCGGTACATGCTGTGGTGCATCGCCGGCACCACAAGCACCGGCATCCCGCTCCCGAGCGCCGTAGTCGCAAAGGTCGCGACCGGGGTGTCATCGATCCCACATGCGATCTTCCCGATCGTGTTTGCCGTGCATGGTGCGATGAGCAGAAGCGATGCGCTCCCTCCGTCACCGCAGTAAGTGACGTGCTCCACCATGCCCGAGAGCCGGGTGATGGTCTGCCTGCCGCTCGCGTACGTGAGTGCATCGGGGTGGATGATTCCCTGTGCTGCGGTGCTCATGACCGGCTGGACAACGGCACCTTTCCTGCGCAGCGCATGGATCAGCCTGACCGTCTCGACCGCTGCAATGCTCCCGGTAACGCCGATCACGATCTCTTTTCCGGCAAGGGTCTGTACGGTCAAGCGATGGTCACGTCCTGCACCATATGCCACGTGTGCGGGCGGTATTTCTTTACCTTATGTACATGGATGGAGGCAGAAAAACCTGCGCCTTTTACGCAGTCCCGGATAGCCTCCGAGGCATCACCGACGCTGTGGACGTGGATAACACTTCCCGCATGCACATGGGGGAAGACTGCGGGCAGGATGGTTACCGCATCAAAATGCCCCATCACGACCCGGTCATAGGTGCCGGTGAGCAGGGTGCGGCAGTCCCCGCAGGCAGCCTCAACCCGATCGGTAAGCCCGTTCTCCACGACATTCTGTTTCAGGTACTCAAAGGCAACCGGGTTGATCTCCATCGCATGTACCAGGGCCCCGTTTCCCGCCATCGGTATCGTGAAGTAGCCGATGCCGGTAAACATGTCCGCTACCCGCACATTCTTGTGGCCTTCGCGGATAAACCGGGCCATCCGCAGCTTCTCGTTACGGTTCCCCTGAGCAAACATCACCTTCTGCGGGTCGAGATGGTAGGTAAACCCGCTCTCCCGGTGGCATACCACTCCCACATTGCCCCGGAGTATTTCTGTTTCCGGGGTGCGGGTCACGTCAGTGAGCGATTCGATCCAGAGCACACCGCGCGGGTGCCGGAAGCTGACGATTTCTTCGACTTCATCCGTAGAGGGCCGGGACCCGTGGATGACCGCCACATCCCCCAGCATAAAAAAACCCCTCCCGCCATACACGTGCCGGTCCGGGAGCTCCCGCTCGCATGAAAATCCCTCCTTCACCGGCACCCACGCAGTCTCCCCTTCGACATGGGGGTGATGACCCGGATCCACCCAGTCAGCGTCACGGATCGCTGCCAGTTGATCCGTCCGGATTGCCCGCGCTCGCATAGTACACCATTATCTCATCACGACAAGGATGTCCCCGTCGCGGAGAACCTGCACGTTCTCCCCGGCAGCGACCGTCTGCCACGGCTTTTTCGGGTATTCCCTTGTCACGCCTGTCTCCGGATCGAGGACCCCCATCATCCCTCCGGTGACGTAAGCGACGAGCGCCGGCTCCGCGTTCCGCGCATTGCCGACCCGCCGCACAATCTCCTCTTCCTTTATTGACCTGTTCCGGCCTTCTGACAGGTCAAAAACCCGGACGTGTCGTGAGTCTACCTGCTCCACCTCAGCATAGACCCTTCCGAGTTTTACCACATCGTGCCGCTGGTACCGGGGCAGCCGGACAAGGTACGTAATCCTGAAGAGCTGCCTGCCGTTCTTTTCCCCGACAAGTTTCGGGTGCGTTGTGTACCGCCCGCCAAACTGCGCCGTGATACCCTGCACGATCAAAAGACCGATATGCTGTGAGCCGACCGTGATGTCAAGGCCGTCCCGGTTCTCGGTCATGTCTGAGATGAACGAGAGACGCTCGCCCCCGGCCTGCAGGGAGTCCTCGATCTGGGTCGCGATAGACGCTACTTTCTGCATCTCAAACGGGCTCAGGTCACGCCCGTCCGCACGCACCTGCACGATCCCCTCATAATAACTGCCGGTGATCCGGTTGCACCGGTCGCACTGCTCCTTGTGCCATACCAGTTCGACCGTGCAGGACTTCTCAACCGGGACCCCATACAGGGTACCGGTGATCGTAAGGTATGCACGGGACCGGTTGGGGCTGATGTCACGCACCTCAACTGCAATCGAGCGTTTTTTCACATCGGGGTTGAAATGGACTGCACTCCGGGCAAGATCCGGCGCAAGCTCCGCCTGCTCACGGTTCGTATCTGTCCATGTATTCACCTGCTTGGTCGCGCCGCAGGCAGGACAGTGGGTGCTTGTTGCTCTCGTATCGCATACAGCCCACGGGGTATCGGCTACACGGCAGCTCGTGCACAGCCCATCTGTCTCCGAAAGTCTGCCGCATTTCGGACAGAACCGGTCCTGGATGGTCATGGTTTAAAACCTGTAGATCTGGACGTGCGGAACACTTCCGATCATGATGCAGTCTGACCGGGAGATCAGTCCCATTTTTATTGCAATCCCGACCGAGCGTTCTCCCATAAGGTTAACGTTATCGCCTCTGCTCAGGGCTTCTCTGACTGCTGCCTCGTCCACGCGGGTGCTCCCGTAAAAACCCTCATACAGGGTCACCTTGAGATCGCCATGGGTGATGGTTGTGTTGAGCAGTTCGCGGTCGCAGACCGCAACCACGTCACCCGTTCCAGGCGAACGATGGATTTTAAGAAACATCGATCAGCTCATTTGCCGAGCCACCAGATAAAAGATGGGAACAAAACCACGTCACGTGAACGGTGCCGGTTACAGCGTGATCCTGACACCATATACTTTTTCCGGGGTTTCCCCGTGGATCCGGTAACAGTCCTCCTCGGTGATCGCTCCCGATTCAAGGAGTTTTTTTGTGATCCGGGTACTGATTTTGGGCCGGTTACGGCACCGGGCCGCGAGTTTTCATCCATAAAATCACTTTCCATGGTAAAAGGACGGTGCTCACGCGCAAGGACCGGCACCGATTCATGCCGGGCGACGAGCGAAGGATGAAGCGGTGTCTCGGGAGAACCGTAGTGCTTGACCACGCGCCCGACCGGCAAGCCTGCAGTTTCGGCCATGTCCACGACATCGGCGCATGGCCCGCTCTCCGCGTGAATCTGGAGGGCGCAGCGGTATCCTGCAGCTAGTTCGAGCGCGTGGGAGAGCACCTCGTTCGATGCAGTAAATATCTCGGGACTTACCTCGTAATGTGGCCGCCCGCTCTTGAGCGCCACGGCGCGGCCGTCCCTGACGTACGCCGCAGCGCAATCAAGCCCGCCTTTCATCACTTCAACCGCGTCCGGAAGGGACATACGCTCAGCGAGCCGGCTTATCTCGGCAGGGTGCACCCCGAGAATAGGAAATACGACAAGACCGGTCTCCCGGATCAGCCCGGCAATACGGAGCGTCTCGTCAAAAACCTTTGTGTAATCGGCGCCACAGACCGGTGCGATCCCGAATGACCACGAGGGCTTTGAAACAAGGAAGATATGGGTTCCGCCTGCGTGAAGAAAATCCTCTGCCGCTTCGACCCCGCGCCCGTTCATCGGATCAAAATGGATGTGATCGTCAGTGATCGGAAAGAGACGCGATCTCATAGCACTCCAGAAGTTTCATGAGCGGGTACCCGTTCTCCGGTGCAAGAGCAGCCCGGCAGTACGAGAATCTCACCCGGGTCACGATCTCCACGTTAAACATCAGACCGGAGAGTTCGCTGTACCCGAATACATTCTTTTTCATTACAGAGCGATCGAGCCTCACCATAATCTCCTCGACAAAAGGCTGGAGGATGACCGCTTTTTCGATGGCCGTTTCCACGCTCGCTGCAGACTCCAGAGAAATGGGCGTCCCGACCCACTGGTGGTAGAGCGCACCGAGCTTGATCCCTGCCTCGAAAATTGCCTGTTCGCGATCGCTGTGCTCCCCGGGTCTGTTTACCGTTTTCATCCCGTTCACCTTTCAGATCAGCTGGATGATCCCCTGCTTTGGTTCCATGGCCTCGCCATGCCGCAGGAGCATATCGATTCCTTCCCGCACCTTGTCCTGTGCAAAGCCCTTTGAGGCGACCACCTCGATCACCTGCTCGATGGCAGCGCGCCGTCCCTCGCCGCCGATGTCCCGGATCGCATCCTTGATCACCCGGATGATATCGCGTTTCTCCTTGGAGATACCGGTCACCACCTTATCGATATCGAAGTTACCGGTCTTTGCATCATAGGCTATCTGGCGCAGGCAGGCATCCACGATATGGATCACGCGCTCCGCATCGCCCGCCTCGATCTTATTCGAAAGACGGATCCGGGCGCTGGCCTCCGCAAGCCTGACAAGCGCTTCCAGTTGCCGGGCCGTTACCGGGACCGGCTTGTTGGGCTCCGCGATGCCCCTGAGCTTGAGGTAGTAACCGACAAGCGCCTCCTTTGCCTCCGCAGACAGAATGGGAAAGCAGGTGCGCTTGGAGTATGCGACGTACTTCCTGAAAAGCGCGGGATCGATATCCGGCATGACCGGTTTGAGCTGCTGGTCGATATACTCCTGCGTGATCCCGGGGATCGGCGTCTTCCTGTGCTGGGCGATGAGCTCCCCGACGCCATGCGCCTTGAGGATATGCTCTGCTATCGCCAGATCCCGCTTCTGCTCCGGCTGGTCGGTCATGATAAAGATCAGGTCAAAACGCGAGAGGAGCGACGGGGGCATGTTGATCTGGTCGGCAATATCGCCATACATATCAAAACGCCCGTACTTGGGGTTTGCAGCTCCGAGGAGGGCGCACCGGGACTTGAGCGTCGCTGTGATGCCGGCCTTTGCGACACTGATGGTCTGCTGCTCCATGGCCTCGTGCAGGGCCGAACGGTCTTCCTTCTGCATCTTGTCCATCTCGTCGACTGCGGCAACACCCATATCGGCGAGTACGAGGGCTCCCGCCTCAAGCGTCCAGCGCCCTTCCCCGAACTCGTCCTTAACGGCTGTTGCCGTGAGACCGGCAGAGGTCGACGACTGGCCGCTCGTGTAGATTGCACGCGGCGAGCACTTCACAACGTAACGCAGCAGCTGGCTTTTTGCGATACCGGGATCGCCGATCAAAAGCACGTGGATATCGCCCCGCAGATGCGTCCCGTCCGGCATCTCCTTTGCAATCCCGCCGAAGAGCTGGAGGGTGATCGCCTCCTTGACATCCTCGTTTCCGTAGATCGTGGGGGCGATCGAGTGGGTGACCATCCGGTAGATCATCGGGTCGCAGGAAAGTTTTTTGATCTCATCCTCCGCCTTTTCATCGA
>CAWEFI010000010.1:0-10091 GCA_963808285.1 uncultured Methanoregulaceae archaeon | reverse complement strand
CGCCATGCCAATCCGCCAGCCGGTCATGTTATAGGTCTTGGAAAGCGAGTGCATCTCGACTCCCACTTCCATGGCGCCCTTGGCCTCCAGGAATGACGGGGCCCGGTACCCGTCGAACGCAACTTCCGAGTAGGGATTGTCCGAGACCACGACGATATGGTGATCGGCGGCAAAGTCCACCACCTCGCGGTAGAACGAGGGTGGTGCCACGGCAGCCGTGGGGTTGTTGGGATAGTTGATGAACATGAGCTTTGCAGAGCGGGCAACTTTTTCCGGTATTGCACCGAGAACCGGCAGGAAGTTATTCTCCCGTAACAGAGGCATCTCGTGGACTTTACCTTCGGCAAAAAGGGTGCCGGTCGAGTACCCGGGATAGCCAGGGCTCGGGGCGAGCACGTAATCGCCGGGGTTTACAAACGCCTCCCCGATATGGGTGATCCCGTCCTTTGACCCCATCAGGGCGAGGGTCTCCTTTGATGCATCGAGCGTGACGCCGAAACGCTTCCGGTACCAGCCGGCGACTGCTTCCCGGTAGGCCGGCATGCCCGGCGTACGAGGGATAATGGTGGTTCGCCGGGTCCTGTGCGGCCGTACAGAGTGCGGCAACGATGTGCGGCGGAGTGGGGAGATCCGGGTCGCCCACGCCCAGATCGATGATATCAACACCTTTTTTCTGCTGCTCTGCTTTCATCTCATCGATCCGTGCAAAAAGATACGGCGGGAGATTGCTCATGCGTGTTGAATACATAGGTAATAAACATTCGAGTCCCTGGCTCTAGTAATTAACGATCAGGCAGGGATAAACTCCGGTCCCGGTATAGGTGGGTATGCTTAATATCGGACGGGTGCGAACCAGTGACATGCGGTACGCATGTGCCTACCGGCGGGAGCAGACAACAATGGCAACGGATATCGTGGTGATCCTCTGCACGGCAGCACCGGATGCCGCAGCGGCGATGGCAGAGCAGCTGGTGGACCGCAGGCTGGTTGCCTGCGTAAGTATCGTGCCGGTTCAGTCCACGTACCGGTGGAAGGGCAGGGTCCGGTGCGAGCCCGAGCAGCTGATGATCGCAAAGACGACAAAAGCCCGTGCAGACGCGGCGGTTGCAGCCCTCCGGTCGCTGCATCCCTACGAGGTCCCGGAGATCATCGTGCTGCCGGTGACGGCAGGCCATGCCCCCTACCTCGACTGGGTGCGTCATGAGACCGGGGTTTCCTGACCGCCTGCCGGACATGGGTGCACGACAGGGCAGGATACGCAGGGTTATTGCCTAGGCCTCCAAAACAGGAGAACTGTACAAAAAACGTGGAGCAGGTCATGGAACCAGATACCGTCGCACAACCCCCGAAAATAGCGCTCCTCGTGCTGGGGTGCCCGCAGGTGCCGGTGCAGACGAGCATCGCGCTGTACCTGGTCAGCCGGCTCAAAAAGGCCGGCATAACCCCGGTTGTTGCCGGTAACAAGGCAGCAAACACCCTGATGGTCGTTGCCGATCCCGACCGGCACTATCTCGGTGAAGTCATGGACCTTGACCGGGCCGTCGCCCAGATCACGGAAAAGAAGCGGGACTTCGACCGGTGTTTCGTGTTTATCCACAACGATGCAGGGATCAGCTACGCGGCGACGATGGGTGCAATATCGAAAGCGAAACTGTATGTCCTTGTGTATGGTGAGCACCAGGAGGATCTCGTGCAGCAAATCACCTTCCCCTGCACGAAGATCGCGGCAAAAGCCGTGCACAACCCCCTGCCGCTGAAAAAGGCGATCGACGAGGTGGCGCCATGGGCTGCGTAGAAGATCTCAAGTACGAGATCCTGATCCGGGATGCTTCGTTCAGGGAATGCCGGGAATATGTCAGGGGCCACTTTTCCGAATCGATCGATGTCGAGCCGGGGTTTAAGATCTTTGATGTCCATGTCATCGGTGTTCCCCCGATAGCGGTCGGCCTCGACGGGGATTTTGTCATCTTCCCGTACACCAAGCCCTGCCACGGGACCTACCTCCTGCGGGTACAGGATGCTGAAGAAGCCGCACGGCTGCGGGCGCAGAAAAAAGTCCGGTGACAGGTAAGCCGCACCGGAACGGTGTTGCGTTCCGTGCAATACACCCGTCAGCCGGCTGGTTTGATCATTACCGCTTCACATGAGGGCAGGGCCGGATTCATGCCATTTCCTCTCACTGATGATGCTACTGATCCGGCACTGCCGGGTCCAGCGGAATGAAAACCTGCCTGCGGGTGAAAATTTATAGTTCATGGGGGATGAAGTATAACACAAGCGGGAGAGGACATGGCAGGTAAAGGGAAAGTGCTTCTTGTTGACGACGAAGATATTATCCTCGATGTGTCCCGGGAAGTGCTCCGGTTCCTCGGGTACGATGCCGTTTTTGCAAAAGAGGGTGCGTCGGCGATCGAGCTGTACGAACAGGAGAAAGAAGCAGGCCGCCCGTTTGACCTTGTCATCCTCGATCTCGCCATACCCGTGGGGATGGGCGGCCGGGAAACAATGGAGAAACTCCTCAGCTACGACCCTGACGTAAAGGCTGTGGTTTCGAGTGGTTATACCAATGACCCGGTCATGCAGGACTTTGCCCGCTTTGGCTTTTCCGGTAGACTTACCAAACCCTACCGGATCAACGATATGAAAACAATGCTTGAGGAAATGATCCCGCAGAGCTGACGTTTTTTCTTCCGGCCACCTTCCTGCGCGGGAACCATCACCATCCCAACCTATATACCGTTCCCGGAAACACCAGAGATGTGAAGGAACAGCTCATGAAAGAACTATCCGTGCTCGTGGGCGGCAGGGCCGGGGACGGGATCAACAATGCCGGTGCAATGGTTGCTCAGCTGCTCAACCATCTCGGCTATTTTGTCTATATCTCTTTTGATTACCCGTCCCTCATCCGTGGAGGACACAATTTTGTCCTGGTACGTGCGGCAGACGAACCCGTCGGCGCATATACCAGCCGTATCAACTATCTTGTCGCGCTCAACCAGGAGACCATCGACCTGCATCTCCCGCACTGCCCGGACTGTACCGTTGTGGCAAATGCGGATCTGGTAAAATCTCTGCAAAGCGGCCAGACCCTCTCTGTAAATGATATCCTCAAGGTGGAATCAGCCCCGCCCATCACCGGGAACTCTGCGATGATTGGCGCTTTTGCAAAAGCGGCAGGCATTCCGTGGGATACCGTCGGGGACGTCTTCCGCCGGCATATGCCAAAGGCGGCAGACGAGAACATCCGGGTTGCCCGGCGGGCATACGACCAGATACGCACGAGCCGGCCGGTACCGGCGCTCTCCGGTAAGACACACAGCCTGCTCACGGGAAATGAAGCGATTGGTCTTGGCCTGGTCGCCGGCGGCCTTTCACACTATATCTCCTACCCGATGACGCCGTCCTCGACCCTGCTCCACTTCCTTGCCGGGAATGCAGAGCGGCTTGGGATAACGGTCATCCATCCGGAGAACGAGATCGGGGTGATCCTGATGGGACTAGGCGGCGCCGTAGCCGGGGCGAAGACTGCGGTCGGTACTTCCGGTGGCGGGTTCTGCCTGATGACCGAAGGGCTCTCGTTTGCCGGTATGGCGGAGATCCCGATCGTGATCGTGGTCTCCCAGAGAACCGGCCCTTCGACCGGCCTCCCCACCTACACCGGCCAGGCGGAACTTCAGTTCGTGCTGCACGCTGGGCAGGGGGAGTTCCCCGGCTTATCGTGGCGCCTGCTGATCCCGGTGAGGCATACCGCTGGTCAGCGGCGGCCATCCGCCTTGCCTGGAAGTACCAGATCCCGGCATTTGTGCTCACCGATAAGACCCTGTCGGAAGGAACCTACAGCGTCGATTACGACCGGCTTTCCGATCTCCCCGTGGCCGATCCCGTATTCTGGGACGGGCAGGGCCCCTATAGGCGGTACGGCGACACCCCGGCCGGTATCTCCCCGCTCGCGTTCCCGGGCAGGAAAGATGCGGTTGTCAAGGTGAACAGTTATGCACATGACGAGGACGGGATCACGACCGAGGACGCGTCGCTGGTTACCCTGATGACGGAAAAACGCAGGAAAAAGGAAGCGAAACTGAAAGAGGAGATGAGCCGGTACCCGTGCGTCAGTGTCCGGGGTACGATCGGAGCCCCTACCGCCCTCCTCTGTTGGGGCTCTGTCCGCAACGCCTGCGATGAAGTGGCAGCACGGCTGGGGCTGGGGGTGATCCAGCCTGTGGTGCTCTCGCCCTTCCCGGACCAGCAGCTTTCTGCCGCGTGCCGGGGGGTTGAACACCTGATCGCTGTCGAGGAAAATGCCACCGGACAGCTCGCTGCACTTGCCCGGGAGCATGGCGTGAATACAGAGGCGCCCATCCTCAAATACGACGGCCGCCCCTTCACCCCCGATGAACTGCTCCGGAGGGTCCAGGTGGTGATCACACCATGACCCGGAACCTGATCACTCCTGCACAGAACACCTGGTGTCCCGGCTGCGGCAACTTTGCCCTCCAGCATACGCTCAAGGATATCCTTGCCGGTCTTGAAAAAGACGGCCAATCCCTCGACGATGTGGTACTGGTCACGGGTATCGGGTGCCATGCGAAGATCGCCGACTATTTAAACATCAACAGCGTCTACACGCTCCACGGACGGACGATCCCGGTAGCGACCGGGATGAAGCTTGCAAACCCGCGGCTTACCGTCATCTGTTGTGCAGGCGACGGGGATGCGTACGCCGAGGGTCTTGACCACCTCATCTTTGCCGCAAAGAGAAACATCGATATCACCATGATCGTCCACAATAACCGTGTCTATGGCCTCACCACCGGGCAGTACACCCCCACGTCGCCGCTGGGGTTCAAGGGGAAATCAACGCCCTCGGGAACAACCGAATACCCCTTCAACCCGCTGGAACTGATGCTTGCAAGCGGCGCAACCTATATCGCACGGGGGTACACGCGGAAGATGCTGCAGCTTGCCCAGCTGATCCGGCAGGGAATTGCCCATAAGGGTTTTGCCTTCATCGACGTCCTCCAGATCTGCGCGAGTTTCTTTAACATGACCGAGTACTACCAGTCCAGGGTATACGATCTTGCCGGCCATGATACCGCTGATTTTGAAAAGGCGTGTGCAAAGGCACGGGAATGGGACTACAACCGGGACGCGCCCATCGCTCTTGGGGTATTCTACGAGAGGGCTCTTCCCACCTTCGATGACCGCTACCCGGCCCGGGATCTCTCCGCTGAGGAACGTTCGCGCCGGATCCGTGACCTTTTTGAGATGTCGGGGTAATGGTTATCCCTGCACGGTGCCGGTCGGACCTTCTAAAAAAAGAATAGCACGTGATCGGGGCCGACGATGGAGAAGCCAATATGGACGAATCCGGTGTAAACGATATGGTGGTACCCCCGCAGGGCATAAGGCTGTCTGCCGGGGTGTCCCTGATCCTTATCCCTCTCGTGATCGTTATCATATGGCTGCTGGAGAATTACCTGCTTGCAGAAAATACCCGTCTCTTCTGGCAGGCCAGTCTTCCGGGTCTTGCGATCTATACCGTCATCGGGGGGGTCATCATCGGTATTATTGTCCCCGTCGTGCGTATCCGGGCGGCTTTCCTCTCTGGGGCCGTCAATAGGTTCCAGATCGGGTTCCGGTCCCTGCGCCGCACCGTGGCTGCCGTGGGTCTGACTGCCGTTGCCGGGTATGCCGCATTTGCCTTTCTGGGCATGTCAGGGCATTGGGGCATTGACCGGTTGACCGGTGCCGTACTCTTCATCCTCATGCTCCCTACGGCGATTGCAGCAGTGATGATCTGCTGGGTGCTTGTCGGGACCCATATACAGGCCTTTGTCCGCAGCGGCGGGGTAGTGATCTCCGTCTTTACCGGGGTCCTTCTGACGGCGCTCGTCTTTGCCCTTTCCATGACGGTGCTGTTTGCAGGTGCTGATCTTCGGGAGATGGTTGTCCAGTTTTTTGCTGCCGGGTGCGTGGCTGCGTTCTTATTCTTTGCAGTCCGGGATGTCTATGCGACCATCATTGTCGTCACACTCAGCCTTGTAGTCCTGGAAAACTCCCGTATCGACCCGGCGTATCTCGTCCCGTTCAGCCCGGTGGTTGCACTCTGCGGGATTCTCAGCGCCGGCGCACTGGTGGGGGTCCATTGGCACTTTTCCCGGCATTACACGACGATTCTGCTGCCGGGAAAATAACGGGTTCTGCTGGCAGGCTCTCCAGTTGCGTCAGGGTTGGCGGCGCGAGGACGCCCGGCAGATTGCCCGGGAGTGAGGGTCAGGGTTGTATCCCGGTGAAAAAGACCGGCCTTGCGGGTATTTCCGGCCTTTTTTTAAGAAGCCAAATTTTTATCCGTCCGTGAGCAGAACGCTATGTTATGACCGGAAAATCTCGTTACGGACTCCTGCTTTGCCTGATCCTTATCCTCTGCGTGTTTCTTGCCGGCTGTTCAAGCCAGAACACTGCTACGACGATTAAAACGGTTCCCACCACTCCGGCTGCAAAATACACGGCCGGCGATATTGTCGCAATGACGGGATCGTCGCAGTCCGGGGAACAGCTGATCGTATCCTACGACGCTTCGGCGGATCAGTACGAGCGCGCGCTGGTCGTGAAGAATTCCGATGGAACGTGGGGTTACCCGACAGGAACGAGTCCATCAACGATCTCCCGTGTTGATATGGAGAAAGTGTACCCGGTACTGATCACCCACGTATCCGTGGCCTCAGTCGCCGTTGTGACCCCGACGGTTCCCACAACGGTGACAACCACACTCTCGGGAAGCGGACCGATAATGACTGCGATATCCCCCACGAACGGGGTAATCGGGACGAGTGCGACCATCACGATCACCGGTAGCAACTTCCAGACCGGGGCAACGGTGCGCATGACACAGCCGGGACTCCAACCCATAACGGCCACGGGTGTTTCTGTTTCATCTACCCAGATTACCTGCACCTTTGCTCTGGGCAGCCTGAACGCAGGTACGGCGAATATTCAGGTAACAAATCCCGACGGCCGGTCGTCATCCCTGATGAGTGCGTTTACCCTCGGGGCGGCGCCGCCCGTGATCACCAGTATAAACCCCACGAGCAGTTCACTTGGCCAGTCGTTCACCCTGACCATCAACGGCCAGAACTTAAACAATGTCGTGGTGGTGCAGCTGGTTTCAGCTTCAGCTGACGGTTCGCAGGTTCAGTGTTCAAGCCCGTCCACTGCATCAACGACGGTTACGTGCGCTTTTTCGAGCCTTTCTGTAACCCCGGAAGTGTACAATGTCCAGGTGGTGAATTCTGATGGGGTGTCAGGATTCCTGAACTCGTCGTTTACCCTCAACAATGCCACATCATCATAATTTTTTCTGATTAGTACGCGTGTCCCGGAGCGTGAATTTCCGGTGACGGCCGGGATCCCATCCTCTCCCCTGCACTGATGCCGGTTATCTGCTACGTCAGCCTGCAGATCTTCCTGGCAAATCCCGGCATCCCCTCCGGGGAAGTGTCCTGTAATTGCCACGGGCCTGACTCTTTTTGTGCAGTAGCGAAATGATTATTCCCTGCGATACTCCACACTCTACCAGCCAGTAAAAGGAGTGGTTTTTACGGACCGATACGTATGCCCCATCTGCGGGCATGTTTACAATCCCGGAAAAGGCGAACCGCTGCAGGACCTTAAGGCCGGTGTCGATTTTGCCGACCTGCCGGCAGACTGGGCCTGCCCGGTCTGCTTTGCGTCAAAGAACCAGTTCAAAAAAATGGCGTAACTGCTGGTGATTGTTATGGTTTCGCGTGAACTTGTTTCTGGAGTGTCCTCTGTCGGGGCATTTGATTTTGACCGGCGGATCTTCGATGAGCTGATCCCGCTGCCGGAAGGGACGAGCTATAATGCATACCTTATCCGTAGCAGCGAAAAAACTGTGCTTATCGATACAGTCGATCCTTCAAAGGAGTATGAACTCATCTCGAATCTGGTAAAATTGTGCATCGAACGGATCGATTATATCGTGATAAACCATGCCGAGCAGGATCATTCCGGTTCGCTTCCGATGATTCTTGAATTCTATCCGGACGCACAGGTTGTCACGAATCCAAAATGCCGCGATCTGCTTATAGCCCTTCTGCATATCCCGCAGGAACGATTTATAGTAATTGCAGACGGGGAAACCCTGTCGCTCGGTGACCGGACGCTCCAGTTCTTCATTACACCGTGGACACACTGGCCGGAAACCCAGATCACCTGGCTTGTCGAGGATAAGATTCTCTTTCCCTGCGACCTCTTCGGGTTCCATGCCGCCACAAGCGAGCTCTTCATTACCGATGAGGCCGCGGCGTACCGTTCGGCAAAACGGTACTATGCGGAGATCATGATGCCCTTCAGGGGGAGCATCAAAGGTTACGTGGAGAAAGTCCGGGGGCTCTCGCCGGTGATGATAGCGCCAAGCCATGGCCCGGTCAACAAAAACCCCCAATTTATTCTCGACGCATACGCGGACTGGGTATCTGATACCGTCAAAAACGAGGTGGTCATCCCGTACGTCTCGATGCATGGCAGCACCGCAAAGATGGTGGATCACCTCACCGGGGCGCTCATCGCCCGGGGGATCGTGGTCAGGCCCTTCAATCTCACCCGGACCGATATCGGTGAACTCGCGCTTGCCCTTGTGGATGCAGCTACCGTAGTCATCGCAACCCCGACGGTCCTCTTCGGCCCTCACCCGACCGTCGTCTCCGCGACATACCTCGCGAATGCGCTCCGGCCCAAGACCCGGTTTGCATCCGTGATCGGCTCCTACGGGTGGGGCGGCCGGAGCGTCGAGACGATCACAAAGATGCTCGACCATGTCAAAGTTGAGCTGATCCCGCCGGTCATGGTGATGGGCGAACCTGACGAAGCAACGATACAGGCCCTCGACCGGCTGGCAGACGAAATCTTAAAGAAGCATAAAGATATCAACATCGTGTAAGGAAAGGAGCAACAGGTATGACAAAACTCTTCGAGGTTTACAAGTGCGGCGTCTGCGGAAACACCGTGATGGTCGTTGGTGCATCCGGGGGCACTCTGGTGTGCTGCGGGCAGCCTATGGTACTCCAGCAGGAAAAGACCGCTGATCAGGGCAAGGAGAAGCATGTGCCGATCATCGAAAAGACTACCAAAGGAATTATCGTTAAGGTCGGCTCCGTCCCCCACCCGATGGAAGAGAAGCACTATATCGAGTGGATAGAGGTCCGTTCCGGGGACAATTCATATCTTAAATGGCTCCATCCCGGTGAGAAGGCCGAAGCTCGAGTTTCCTGTCAGTGATACAAACGTGAAGGCACGCTCGCTCTGCAATGTCCACGGGCTCTGGACCAACAAGGCATAACCGCGTATCTCTCATGTACCTTTTTTTGTACTGTAGAAAACCTATTTCATGAGATATTATTGCCCCCCCTTCGAGCCAACCCTGCCCCCGTTAGGGGGCGGGGTCGCATGTGATGCCTCGGTATTACCTGGTGATGCACCGGCCTGAGGCGATCCCGTCGTGGTTCTGCCCATGGCTGCCGTTCCGGGGTTCTGACTAAAAAGGGAACCCCCAACACAAATATACTTTTGTTAACTTCAGGAAATCTAATATAAACTGCCGCCCCATAGTACGGTGATGAAACAGATCGCCCTGTACGGAAAAGGCGGTATCGGGAAGTCCACGACATCGGCAAACCTTTCCGCTGCCCTCTCTCTTGCAGGATACGATATTCTCCAGATCGGGTGCGATCCCAAGCGTGACAGCACCCGCATGCTGATGCAGGGGAGGCTGATCCCCACCGTCATGGATCTTGTACGCGAGCGGGGCGCTGCAGCGGTGACGCCTGCCGATGTAGTCTATGCGGGTTTTAACGGGGTACGCTGTGTGGAGGCCGGGGGCCGGAGCCCGGTGTCGGCTGTGCCGGCCGGGGGATCATTGCCACCTTCCAGCTGCTGGAGAAGTTCGGGACGCTCACCGGGGATGTCATCGTATACGACGTACTGGGTGACGTGGTCTGCGGAGGTTTTGCAATGCCGATGCGGGAAGGATACGCGCAGGAAGTGTATCTCGTGACCTCGGGAGAACTGATGTC
>CAWEFI010000009.1:0-44886 GCA_963808285.1 uncultured Methanoregulaceae archaeon | reverse complement strand
CGAACATCGGCGCGAGACCTGAAGAGCCGGCGGCCTGCGACATCGCGGCTGTCTCCACGCCTGCGCGTCTCAGGTTTTCGATCAGCGCTGGACCATAGGCGTCGTCGCCGACCTTTGCAATCATCGCCACCGGGTAGCCGAGCCGCGAAGCAGCAACTGCCTGGTTCGCGCCCTTGCCGCCCGGCGTCGTTTCAAATCCGGTCCCGATGAGCGTTTGCCCGATCGCCGGAATCCGCGGCGTGCGCGTGACCAAATCCATGGTGATGCTGCCGACGATCACGATTGGCTTGCGAGAGTCACTCATCATGGAATCTCAATACGGAATCTCAATAAAGCGGAGCCAGCGCCACAGCGCCCAGCCCAGCCAAGAAGAAGATGAACATCAGGACCAGAAACGCTTTGGCCTGTCGCGGAGCGCCAGCAAACTCGCGCCACACAAATACGCCCCAACATGCGGAGACCATGGTTGCGCCCTGACCAATGCTATAGGAAACCGCTGGACCCACCAGATGTGCGCCAGAAGCGAGAAAGTTAGCCACGCCGCCTGTGCACCAGATCGCTCCGCCCAGCGCTCCGGCCAGGTGCCAGCGGAACGGCGCGCGCCAGTAGCCGGAGCCGTCGACGGGCGCCTTCCCGTCCAGCGGTTTCTTCATCAGAAGCCAGTTCGCGGGGAAGGCCGAGATGGCTACGCCGATCATAAAGAACGCCGTCACCGCGTAGGGCCCTGGCGCTGCCATCCCCGGCCCGGCCATGCCCTGCTCGCCTTGCAAGGCACGCGCCACAAACGGATAGAAGCAACCCATGAGCACGCCGCAGGCCAGGCTGATGACGATGCCGCGGCCTGTCGTTGCTTTGGCCGTTGCCTCGCGCTTCCGGAACGCTGCCGCATCCAGAATGATGGCCACCACGACCAGCGCGACGCCGCCGAACAGCAGCAGCGGATTCCCTACCGGCTTGATCACGTAGTTTGAAATTGCGCCGATGACGAGCGCCAATCCGATCCCGACAGGGAAGGCAACCGCCAGTCCGGCCACATCGATTGCGGCCACCAACAGCAGGTTCGCCACATTGAAGATCGCGCCGCCGGCGATTGCGTAAAGCATCGGTCCGGTTGTCGTCTGCTTCAGGTCGGCCAGAAAAGGCGTTCCCGCGTGGCCCGCGCTGCCGGCCGTAAGGCCCCAGAAGATTGCGCCTGCCGCCATACCGATCACGTAATCCCAGTAGAAAAGTTGAAAGCGGTAGCCGGGACAGAGCTTGAGCGTGTTGGCCCACGATCCCCAGCACAGCATGGTCAGAATCGTGAGGCACAGCGCTGCGACATAAGTTTCTGGTGCAAGCATCGAAGTTCGCTCCCCACCAACAGCAGTGCGTGACAAAGAAGGAACCATAACATATCGACGCACTGCCGTTTGCCACACAAGCTGAAAAGGAAATCATCCGGGATCTCTGCAGCCCGGATTTGCGCATCTGCCGGTCTCTAAAGACGTCCTACTGCTTCGCTGCCTTCAACGCTTCCGTCAGCGCCGGAACCACCTCGAACAAATCGTCGACGATTCCGTAATCGGCCACCTCGAAGATGGGCGCGTCGGGATCTTTGTTGATGGCGACGATGCACTGCGAGCCTTTCATGCCGACCAGGTGCTGGATCGCTCCTGAGATTCCGACGGCAAGATACAGTCGCGGAGCAACGGTCTGGCCCGAGCTGCCTACCTGCCGCTCCATGGGAAGCCATCCGTTGTCGCAGATGGGCCGCGATGCGGCCAGCTCTGCGCCCAGCGCCGCGGCCAGCTCTTGAACCATTGAAAGATTCTGAGCTTCCTTGATGCCGCGTCCCACACTCACGATGCGCTGCGCTGAGCCCAGATCGACTGTCTGCTCGGAGGCGCGGAATGGCTCACCGGGTTTGGTGCGAATTTTTGCCGCATCGATCGCAGGAGTGAAATGGTAAATATCGGTCTTGCCGCCGCCAGGCAGATCGCTACGGAACGCACCGCTCTGGATCGATACGAAACAAGGGCCGCCGCCTTTATGGTGGTAGCTTCCGCTGAGTCTTCCCTGAAAGAGTTGGCGCACAAACGAGGGGCCCGCTTCAATCGCCGTCACATCCCCGATCAGAACCTGCCCGAATCGTGTCGCGAGACACGGAACAAAGTCGCGCACCTGATACGTATGCGGAAAAACTACATAGGCCGGCTCTAGCTGCCGGATGAGCTGCTCAAAGGCCAACACGAATCCGTCAGCTGTGTAAGTCTGGAGCAGAGGATGAATGATCGCGTGACTCTTCGCAGGCGGAGGACCAGAAACCTGTAAAAAGATGTCCTTGTTAGGGTCGCCAACACCGGCGGCTTCCAGAGTCAGGCCGGTTAATTCCGCCAGTTTGCGGCCTGCTGCCAGCGCCTCCTGATAAAACCGGTCCCTTCCCGCTTCCTGCACCACTAGAATTCCGCTCATAGGACGCGCGCCTCCGTCTTCAGTTTTTCCACCAGCGCTGCCGCCGCTTCTTTGGTCGAGCCGGGCAGGATTTGCGTAGACTTCTGCTTTTTCGGTGCGGCGATTCGCTCGAGCAGGACAGTCTGCGCAGCATCCGTACCGAGCTCTGCTGCGTTCACTACCCGCAGCTCTTTGGTCTTGGCGCGCTTGATCCCCATCAACGTGGCGTAGCGCAACTTGTTTCCACCCGACTGAATCGTCAGCACTGCGGGCGTGGGCAATTCTATCGACTGGAACCAACCCTCCTCGAGCTCGCGTTTCACTTTGAGGCCGGCGTCGTTTTTTTCTACGTGCAGGATCATGGTGGCGTGCGGCAGCCCAAGCAATTCGCCAACGATCACGCCAGTCTGGCCCAATCCCAAATCTTCCGATTGCAGGCCGGTGAGCACAAGGTCGGGATTCTCAGGCCTGATGGCTGCGGCCAGCAAGCGCGCCACACCGAGCGCATCGCGCCCATTCAAGTCGTCGCAGAGAACGTGAATCGCGCGATCTGCGCCTTTCGCGAGCGCCTCGCGAATCGTCGATCCAACGCGCTCCGGGCCGGCGCTGACCACAATCACTTCGCCGCCGGTTTGCTCTTTCAAAAGCAGCGCCTCTTCGAGCGCGTAGGCGTCCGGCTCATTCATCGCCCACTGGAGCTCACGCTCTTCTATCCATCGAGAGTTGGCGGCGATATGAACAGGCGCATCGCGATCCGGAACCTGCTTGATGGCAACCACGATCTTCATCTCTGATCTCTCCTGCTCGCACCTGCCGTTACTCCGGCAATCCCCGCGCCGCCAACTGCGCAATGTCCATCAACTCCGGCGCGCCTTCGCCCTTTGCCGCGAACGCATCCCGGAACATCGTATTGCAGAAGGGGCAGGCTGTGCCGACAACGCTCGCGCCCGTCGCTGCCAGCTCCGCGGCACGGACATGGCTCACGCGCTCGCCCTTTTCCTCGCCGAGAAACACCAGCCCTCCGCCTGCGCCGCAACAAAAGCTGCGCTCATGCGAGCGCGGTGCTTCCACCAACTCTCCGGCAAGCGCGGCCACGCTTCGCGGTTCTTCGGGTACTCTCCCGGTCTTTGTCCGGCTTGATGGCCGCGCATTCCACGCCCTGACCCGGAAGTACGGGTTTGCAAAACCGTTTGACGACCGGTTCTGCAAAGCGATGGTCGGGGTCTGCCGGTCACTGGTCGGGGAGAGCGGCCTTACACCGGCTTTCGCGTACACCTTCTCGGACGAAATCAGCCTGTATCTCAAAGAACTCCCCTTCTCGGGCCGGGTGGAAAAGATCGATTCGGTGGCCGCATCATACGCGGCAAGCGCCCTCACCCTCATCCTTGGTGCGAAGGAGCCGCTTGCCTTCGATGCACGGATTGTGCAGGCAACCCCGGAATCCGCGGTCGAGTACATGACCGGGCGGCAGGACGAGGCGTGGCGCAACCACCTGAACGCCTACTGCCAGCAGGCGCTGATCGCGGAAGGGATGGACGGGACCGACGCGGCCAGACAGGCTCAGGGGGATGCCGGCGCAGGAGCTCCACGAGATGATGCACAAACGGGGCGTCAATCTCGCAAAGACGCCGGCCTGGCAGCGCCGGGGGGTGCTTGTCTGCAAAAAGGAGATGCAAAAAGAGGGCTACAACCCGATAACAAAAGAGCACGTGACCGTCACGCGGAGCATGGTTGCAGCAGACTGCGAGCTCCCGCTTTTTACGACACCGGAAGGACAGGCGTTTCTAAAGAAACTGATCTGCGGGGAATAGGGCCGGCACCGATCCACCTATCTCCCGGGAAAGCAAAGTCCCGGTCATGATGGAACCGCTTCCTCTTTCCCGGGTGTACCGTTTCATCGAGCCCGGGCCGGTTGTCCTGGTGACTACGGTAAAAGGGGACGAGCGCCCCGATGTCATGGCGATGAGTTACCACATGGTCGTGGACGACGGCGACCCTCCGCTTATCGCCTGTATGCTCGGCCCCTGGGACTACAGTTTTTCGGCGCTTCTCTCGACACGGGAATGCGTGATCGCTATCCCCACGGTCGATCTCGCCACAAAGGTGGTTGAAATCGGCAACTGCTCGGGTGCGGACACGGACAAATTCGAAAAATTCGGCCTTACCCCGGTGCCCGCAAAGAAGGTAAAAGCGCCGCTTGTTGCCGAGTGCCTTGCCAATTTCGAGTGCCGGGTAAAGGACGACAGCCTGGTGGAACGGTACAACATGTTTGTCCTTGAGGCCGTGGCGGCATGGGTTGATCCGGCACGAAAAGAGCGCCGGCTCTTCCACCACCGGGGGGACGGCACGTTTGTGGTCGATGGCAGGGTGCTCGATCTCAAAAAGAAGATGACAAAGTGGCCGTCGTATATCCGGGATTGATAATTTTTTTACCGGAAAAAGGAGTCCAACAGCGGTTAAAAAAGCAAAAGAAAGGATACCCGGTCAGGCCTTCGAGATCCCGATCGTCATCGCGACCCCTTCGACATCCCACTCTTTGGCGAGCTGGTATGCAGATGCTGCCGGTTCCGTGGCATTATGGAGTGAGAGCGTCTTTGCCCGCACCTCTTCCGCGATCCCGGGCTTCCAGCTTGCACCGACAAGGTCACAGATCCGCTTGTCTGCAACGGCCACATCGACAATAATGAAGTCCTCGACCGCAAGATCGAGCTGCCGGCGCATCTCCTGTATACGGCGGATCACCTCGCGGGCGTAACCCTCGGCCTCGAGATCGGGCGTGAGGGCCACATTCACGTACACGGTCGCGTCCTCCATGGGAGCGGAGAAGATATCGGCCGGGACTTTTTCCGTGAAGGTCACATGCTCTGCACCGATCTCGAATTTCGCATCGCCGCTCGCCAGCGTATAGGTCTGCCCGGTACCGGTTGCGGCCTTGATCGCGTTGCCATCCGCAGCCTCGATGAGCCCCTTGACCACAAAGGAATTCTTCCCGAACCCTTTTCCGAGCGCTTTCATGACCGGCTCCGCGTGCCAGCCGATCCGGTCCCACCGCCCCATCACGACCGAGACCTTCCGGGCATTGGCCCGGTCCATGCAGACTGCATTGAGCCGGGCAACCGCCTCTCTGACCTCTTCCTTCGCGGTCACGATCACAACTTCGTCCACCGGCCAGCGGAGCTTCCTTTTGCCGGCCTGCCGGGCGTTCTGCACCGCGTCGTCAAACGAGCGGACGAGTTCCATCGCGTGTTCCAGTTCCGCGTTTGTGAGCGTGTCGTTGCAGGCCTCCCAGTCAAGCATGTGCACGCTCGCCGGATCGTTCCTGCACCGGATGTTGCCATAGATCTCCTCGGTGATGTGCGGGCAGAAGGGGGCCATAAGGCCGATGAGCCGGCGCATCACGTAGTAGATCGTCTCGTAGGCGAATCGTTTCTGTTCTGACTCGCCTTCCAGCCACATCCGGGGCCGGACGAGCTGGACGTACCAGCGCGAGAGATCCTCAAGAATGAAGTTGATCAGCTCCCGGGTCGCCCGGTGAAGCTGGCACTCCCTTGTCGCCGCGTCCACGATGCCGGCGACCGTGTTCACCCGGGAGATGATCCAGCGGTCCTCGTCAGGGAGCTGGCGGAGGCGGGTGGTAATGTATGCTGCGTCCCAGACCCCGTTCTCAGACTGCGGCCCGAAATGATCGAGGATCATGTACGGTGTCGGGAAACGGTACACGTTCCAGAGGATGTTTACCGCACGGTTCACGGTCGCGACCCCGTCCCAGTTGAATTTCAGGTCGTCCCACGGTGCCGAGGAGGAGAGCACGTAGAACCGGAGGACGTCCACGCCGACTCTTGCGATCACTTCCTCGGGCGTCACCACGTTCCCGAGGCTCTTTGACATCTTCTTTCCCTCGGCATCGAGTGCAAAGCCGTGCATGCAGACGCTCCGGTATGGCGCTTTCCCGAAGGCGATCGTGCTCGCCCCGAGCTGCGAATAGAACCAGCCCCGGGTCTGGTCCTGGCCTTCAGTGATGAAATCCGCCGGCCAAAGCCTGTCAAAGTCCGCTGTCTGTGCAGGGAAGCCGATTGTCGCCCACGATGCGACCGCAGAATCGAACCAGACATCGAAGATGTCCTCGACCCGGTGCATTTCGCCGCCGCACGTGCACGGGATCGTAACCTTATCCACGTACGGGCGGTGGGGATCCGGGACTGCCTTTCCGCTGGCCTTTTCGAGTTCCGCGATGGTGCCGATGACGCGGTACTTGTCGCATTTTTCGCAGACCCAGACCGGGATCGGGATACCCCAGTACCGCTGCCGGGAGATGCACCAGTCCCGGGCCTCCTTGATCCAGTCGTAGAACCGTGCGCTTCCTGCCCACTCAGGATACCATGTGACCTTTTCAACTTCGGAGAGCATGAGATCCCGGATCTCCGAGGCCTTCAAAAACCACTGCGAGGTCGCCCGGAAGATGATCGGCGTCTTGCAGCGCCAGCAGTGCCCGTACCGGTGGGTGATCTTTTCTGTTGCAAGCAAATGATCGCCAAGTGCATCGAGCACGTCCCCATTTGCGTCCCGGACAAATTTCCCGGCGAATATGCCTGCCGCGGGCAAAAATTTCCCGGCCCCGTCAACCGGGCAGACGATGGCAAGGCTCTCCTTTGTCCCGAGCACGTAGTCGTCCCAGCCGTGACCCGGTGCGATATGCACGAGGCCGGTGTTCTCCATCGCAACAAAATCCGCGGTCACGACCCGGTGTGCAATCTCGCGCTGGAGAGGGATCTGTTCTGCGAGCGGGGAGTCATACTCCCAGCCGGCGAGCTCTGTACCCGTCCTCGTTTCCAATGCCTCAAACTGCTGGTACCGGCCTTTCTTCAGCACCGGTTTGATGAGCGGCTCCGCCATCCAGAGATATTCCTCGCGGCCGGCCTTTGTTGCACGGACTCTTGCGTAGACAAACTCCTTTGCCACCGCGACCGCGACGTTTGCCGGGAGTGTCCAGGGTGTGGTGGTCCATATGACCAGGTACTCGTTCTCCTTTCCTTTGATCGGGAACTTGACAAAGACAGAAGGGTCGGTCTCGTCCCAGTATTCGACCTCGGCATCCGCGATCGCCGTTTCGCACCGGGGGCACCAGTTCACGACCCGGTAGCCGCGTTCCAGCATCCCCTTCTCCTCTGCCCGGGCAAGAGTCCACCACGCTGCTTCAACGTATTCAGGCTTGATCGTCTGGTACGCGTTCGGGAAGTCCAGCCAGATCCCCAGGTTCTCAAACTGGGCGTCCATCAGGTTCTTGTTTTTTATGGCAAATTCCCGGCACTGCTCGATAAAGTGCTCAATACCGAATTTCTCGATATCTTTTTTTGAGGAAAAACCAAGTGCCTGCTCGACCTTGACTTCGATAGGAAGGCCGTGCATATCGTAGCCCGCACGGTCGATCACGTTTCGCCCGTTCATCCGCTGGTACCGGAGGAGCGAGTCTTTTATGATCTTGTTCCACGCGGTGCCCAGGTGGATCTGCCCGGTGGTGTACGGCGGACCGTCGACAAAAAAGAACGCCTTGCCGGAACTCCGGTGCTGTTTGACCGCCTTGTAGATCCCGTGGGTGCGCCAGTATTCCTGCACCTCGCTCTCGATCTCCTTCGCATTGAAGTTCGCGGTGACTTCCTTCACAAAATCCCTCTGTAACGATGGCGGGATGCCCCAACGTATTGATGAATGTTGGCTCTTTATGACAAAGTAGTTTTTCCCGGAAATCCATCCGCTCGGTTTCGGTGATTCACCCTGTCGATCGTTAATTCTCTGAAAGATCCTAAGGGATGCGATACGAGGAGCGTTATACATCGTGACGCCGGCACTGTCACATTTAGGTGGATACGAAGGGAAATGTAACATCCTGACCGGTTCTTGTTCGCGGCAAAAAAGGGATTTGCAGGAGATTGTCAGGATCCGGTCTCGTATACTTGGGAGATGATTGAACACCATCTCACAGAGTGCAACGGGGCCGGCACGCAGCGATTACGTAACTATTGACACCCCGCACCTGACAGACAGGAGGAATCATACCGCCGCGGTTGCATTGCCTGAACCGGTAGAGTCGACTGCCTCCACTGCTTACCCGTTTATCACCGACCGGGTAAAGCCCGGTATGCCGGTGGCTGCATGCACATCAGTGTCGGGTACCCGGCCGCACTCTTTGGCAAGGGGCATCGTTTCCGGTGTTACCTGAACGCTCGCGACGGCCGCATATAGTTGGATGACGGATAAAAAGAGGTTTGTTACCGGCTCATTTGAAGCAGCCCAGCTGGCAGGCCCGGATCTTGATCCCATGCGTGTTACAGTACCCGCTGATCGCCGTTTTCGGGATCCCGTGCTTTTCTGCGATCGCAAATGCCTGCGGGCAGGTGATCACCTTCGCGATCTTCTCCTGCTCAAATATCGTTTCGATCTTTTTTTCATCCATGGTACCAGTGTAGTGTACCCTCATGTATCATAGGGTTTATGAACACGGCACAAAAACCCGCGAGCCAAGCGAGGCTTTTCGTAGAGAACCGCGTATTGAATGACTATGAAGGTAGCGCTGATCCATTCCCGCCAGGACAAGGCGGGATGCAATATCAGGCACCATATCGAACAGTGCCTCACACGGGACAGCATCCCCGCACAGAGACCCGGGAGGAGCTATTCGTTTTTTGACGTTGACGGGCGGCTCATTCATGCGGAGGGCGTCGATGCCGGTATCGATGCAGACGTGGTCATCTTCCTCTCGCGGCATACAAGTGCCAATCCAGAACCGGTGCTCACCGTTCACGCTACCGGGAACTACCGGGACGCGGAGCTTGGCGGGAGCCCCCGCACGCTCGCCCCGGCCGCACCCTCGATGATGCAGGCGACCCTCCGGGCGCTTGCCCGGCATTGCCCGGGGAATACCGTGTCTCCTATGAGGTTACCCACCACGGCCCCACGGGATTGTCCCACCCGTCGTTCTTTGTCGAGATCGGGAGCACGGAAAAGGAATGGGCCGACCCGGCTGCCGGCCGGGCAGTGGCGGAGGCGGTGCTGGAGGCGGTGCCCCTTACGAACGCTGTCCCGCTCATCGGTTTTGGCGGCACGCACTATGCGGTGCGTGAGACCCAGATCGCCCTTGCTACCCGGGGGGCCTTCGGGCATATCGCCCACACGCGGGAGATCCCGGCGATTGACGAGGAGATGTGCCGGTCGATGCTTGAAATGAGCGGGGCTGTTGCTGCGTATATCGACCGTAAAGCGCTTGACCGTGCAAGCCTTGACAGGATTACCGGTCTCCTCGATCGCATGGGGATTATCCGGCTTTCGGAGAGCGAGATTGCCGCACTCGGGCACCTGTCCTGGGATACGTACCGGGCCGTGAGGGAACTGACCGGTACGGTTGCGCCCGGCACCCGGTGTTACATCCACACCCTTGAGGGGGCCGGCCCGCTCGCGCTCATCTCCCTCGACCCGGTGCTCCTTGCGGAGGCGGCAAAGGCCGGGGAAGCAGACCTGATCAGGGGCTTTGAGACCCTGGCGCTCGCCCATCTCGCCACGCAAGACAACCGGCTGCTCCCGCAGTTCGTGGTTTTTTCCAGGGATTCTTCGGAATTAATAAATGCTTTAAATACATTGTGCGTAAAAATCATACGTAACAGGGAAAGCACTGCGACGGAAAATGATTGCCTGATCATCAGAAAGGTCCGGTTTGACCCTGAAAAAGCGCGCGAACTGGGGGTGCCGGCCGGGCCTGCCTTCCGACAGCTTGCCTCGGGGCAGGCTGTTGAACACGATGGCCAGGTGATTACGCCCGACCGGGTATCCGTTACCAGTGAGACCAGAATCCACATCCCGGGACTGGAGAACTACTCATGAGGTCGATTGTTGAAGAGGCACTTACCAAGGCGAGGGACGAGACTGCACTGCCCTCGCAGAATAACGAGGATCTTGATCAGATCTTAAGCGAACTCAAGACCGAGATCACCGTGATCGGCTGCGGGGGCGCCGGCTCCAATACGATTACGCGCATGATGGAGGAAGGTATCCATGGTGCGAAACTGATCGCTGTCAACACGGACGCCCAGCACCTGATCCGGACCCACGCCGACCAGCGCATGCTGATCGGCCGGCAGCGGACCCGGGGCCTCGGCGCCGGCTCCATCCCGCAGATCGGTGAGGAAGCCGCACTCGAGAACGAGCAGGACATACGGGCGGTTGTCTCCGGGTGCGATATGGTCTTTATCACGGTCGGCCTCGGTGGCGGCACCGGGACCGGTTCAGCCCCGGTCGTGGCGAAAGCCGCCCGGGAAGAAGGTGCGCTCACGATTGCGGTGGTTACCCTGCCTTTTGCCTCCGAGGGTGCGATCCGTATGGAGAACGCGGAAGCCGGCCTCGAACGCCTCCGGGATGTGGCGGATACGGTCATTGTCGTCCCGAACGACCGTCTGCTCGAGGTCGTTCCCAAGCTCCCCCTGTCTGCGGCATTCAAGGTGTCCGACGAGGTGCTCATGCGGGCGGTCAAGGGCATCACGGAACTGATCACGATGCCGGGGCTCGTGAACCTGGACTTTGCCGATGTGCGCACGGTCATGGAGCGCGGCGGGGTCGCCATGATTGGCATGGGCGAGAGCGACAGCGAGGACAAGGCGGCCGACTCGGTGAAAAAGGCGATCCGGTCCCCGCTCCTCGATGTGGACATATCGGGTGCGACTGCGGCGCTCGTGAACGTGGTCGGCGGTCCCGATATGACCATGGCGGAAGCCGAAGGTGTCGTGCAGGAAGTCTATTCCCGCGTCGACCCGAACGCCCGGATCATCTGGGGTGCACAGGTCGACCCGACGATGCAGAACAAGATGCGGACATTACTGGTGGTCACGGGCGTACGGTCGCCACAAATATATGGTCGGAATGAGAAGCTTACCCCCAAAGTACAGAAACAATATGAGATCGATTTTCTCAAGTGAGCAGATATGGAAATTTCAAAACCTGACATCAAAGTAGACGTGCACGAGGAGTTATTCCGTAAATACTTCCGTGTCTTAAAACTCGCGCGCACCCCCACCCGCGAGGAGTTTTCCAAGATCGCGACGGTCGCGGCAGCCGGGATCCTTCTCATCGGGCTGATCGGATTTATCATCTACCTGTTCTTCGACCACACGAAACTCCTGGGATTTTAGATCCTGATTGCCATGACTCCGGAACCAACTCCCGCATCGCCAGCGCCATTGATCCCTGCCGCCCCAGAAGTCTTCAACAACCGGATCTTCGCTATCAAGACGACCTCCAAGCAGGAACGGACGGTTGCCGACAATATTTTAAAGGCCATCGAGACAAAGGCGACCGATATCAAGGTTACCGCGATTATTGTCCCCAACGAACTTCAGGGATATGTCCTTGTCGAAACCCCCGAGCAGCGGAACAGGATCGAACAGCTCGTCGAGATGATCGCCCATGCCCGCGCAGTTGCCAAAGGCCAGACCACGCTTGCCGAAGTGGGGCATTTCCTGATCCCCAAACCGGTTGTTTCCGGTATTGACGAGGGCACGATCGTCGAGCTTATCGCAGGGCCGTTCAAGGGTGAAAAAGCCGTGGTCAAGCGTGTCGATTCGGCAAAGGAAGAGATCACGGTCGAACTGTACGAGAGCGTCGTGCCCATCCCGATCACCGTCCGCGGGGATAATGTCAGGGTCGTTGAGAAGATCAGCGACCGGTAATCTTTTTTTTATCGTTTTTGTCACCAGCGTATTCTTATCGTAATACCCGGACCGTCCGGTGTGGACGGGAGCCGGGATAACCCGTCATTGTGCCGGTATCACGTTACCCTGAACCACGCATATTCTGGGCCGCTCTTTCTCCCGGTTATAAGCGAACGCTGGCGAACTACAATTTAAATATAACAAAATGTAATGTAAACATTACAATATGCGGGCAGGCCCCGGCGGTCTGCCCCATGGAGACCATCATCATGAAATCCTTTACCACATCGATCATTATGCTTCTTGCAGTAACCCTGGTGCTTGCCGGGGTGCTTGTTGCAGGATGCACACAGAGCAACGGTACATCTGCCGCTGCTACAACCACCCCGCAGGCAGCGCCTGCCGGTACCGGATCCGGCCCGTCGTCGGGCAATGGCGGCTCGTATGCCGGGAACGGAAGTTACGGGAACCACCAGTTCTCCGGGCAGAGGTTCCTCACCAACACGACCCTGCTCAATGCCGCCGCTGCCCAGCTCGGCGTTTCCGAGCAGGCCCTCCAGAATGCCCTGACGCCCCAGAGCGGGCAGCGGATGAACCTCACTTCCGCGGCAGCACAGCTCGGTGTAACACCGCAACAGCTCCAGGCAGCGCTCGGTCTCCCGGCTGGCGGTTACCAGTCTTCAGGACAGGGCTTCCTTTCCAACACGACCCTGCTTAATGCGGCGGCAGCCCAGCTCGGCGTTTCCGAGCAGGCCCTCCAGAATGCCCTGACACCCCAGAGCGGGCAGCGGGTGAACCTTACTTCCGCGGCAGCCCAGCTCGGTGTAACACCGCAGCAGCTCCAGGCAGCGCTCGGTTTCCCGGCAGGCGGTTACCAAGGGAACCATGCCATGCCCATGATGACGCCGACCTCAGGGCAGTAACAAAAAACCCTCCTCTCTTTTTTATCGCTGATCAGGTCTGAGGTAAAGCCCGGCCTGTGGATCAAGTCAATACCTTTATTATTGTTATCCTCCGATTCCCATCCTACAGGAGCAGATGCATATGAAAGTCATTGGAATAAACGCAAGTCCCCGCGGAAAGGACAGCAACACCCTGAGGCTCACAAATGCTGTGCTTGCCGGGGCAAAGGAAGAGGGCGCGGAAACGGAATTTATCGATCTCTACACGCTGCGCATCGAATACTGCACGGCCTGCGGCACCTGTTATGCCACCGGGGAGTGTACCCTGTTGGATGATTTCTCCGATCTCTTTGACCGGATCATGAACGCTGACGGGATCGTTCTTGGCGCCCCCAACTACATCGATTCCGTGCCCGCCCCGATGAAAGCGCTCTTCGACCGGATGGCGGATGCCATCCACTGCCAGATGCTGACCGGGAAGTTCGGGTGCTCTGTCTGTACTGCAGGGGGGGCCGGGGAGACCGAAGTGGTCGGGTACATGAACAAGGTGCTCTCGACGCTCGGCGCCAACATCGTGGGGGGGATCGGCGTCGCGATCGGCAGGGATCCGGAAGCACTCGGGAAAGCCGAAACGGAAGCCATCGAGCTGGGAAAGACGCTGGCCCGTTCCATCAGGGGCGAACTCTCCTATCCCGAACAGGACGAGATTCACCGGCAGAAACGGGAGTACTTCTGCCAGCTCGTGAAGTACAACAAGGACCGGTTCGCCCACGAGTACGAATGGTACGAGCAGATGGGCTGGATAAAATAAACCCGGGGGAGCGGCCATGAAGAGCATCACCGCAGAAAAACTCGGGCTTGCACACGAACCGGTGGCCATCCTCTGGAGCAACACCCTGCCCGAAGGGGCGCTCCGGATAAAACCGCACGGCCAGAGCTGCATTATGCCCTTTTTTGCGCAGGTGGCGACAAAGGGAAAAACGGCGGTCTTTGACCGGGAGAGTTATGGCTGTCCCGGTGCCCGGGCCGGGCTAGGGTTCGGGAACGGGTACTACGATGCCTTCGGGGGCGCCGGGGTGGACTTCATGTCTGCCTTCTTTGTGAAGGGTGCTGAAAGCAGCAAAAACCCGGAGGCCTATTGTGCTACCGTGCAGCACATCCCTGAACGGGAGCGGGAAAAGTTTATCCACGGGGAACGTCTCCACAAAAACACGGAGAAGGCAAAACGGTTCATGACCGCCGACCTGCCGATCACGGACATTGCCGAGAAGTATGTGATCTTTACCCCGCTTGGCAAAGTGAAGGCCGGAGAGCAGCCGGTCGTCGTGGTGTTCCTGGCCGATCCCCTGCAGGTCACCGGTCTTGTCACGCTCGTCGGTGCCGTCCGTGAGGGCACCGATCCTGTGAGGGTCCCGCCCATGGCCGCCTGCCAGCAGATCGGAGCCTTCGTGTATGACGAGGCAAAGAAGGAACACCCCCGGGCCGTGCTCGGGTACACCGATCTTGCTGCACGGGCGAACGTGGGAAAGACCATCCCTGAACATATGTTCACGTTTGCGGTGCCGTTCTCGCTCTACCGTGAGATGGAAGAGGAGGCAAAGAACGGCGTGTTCGACGGCCCGATATGGAAAGGGCTTGCAAAGGAGCACAAGGGGGTTCCCGCATGACGTCCGCGAATTTCCGGGAGATCGGATCGGGACTTGCAGCAGCGTTCCATCTCTCCACACGACCCCTCGCTGTGTATGGAACGGATGCAATACCTGCCGGCATCCCACCCATGGCCGGGATCAACCGGTGCTTTGCGGTCTCCCTGTACCGGATGGCGGCCGGGCGGGAGATCCCGGGGATCTATATTGGGGCCGGTGCAACGGAAGGCTGCTGCCCTGGCGGGCTGTTCCATACGGGATACATCCCGGTGCCGGACGATATCAAATATTTTGTCTCAACCGGCCGGAAGGATGTCCGCGGCGGGGCAGCGGAGTTCCTGAAAGCAAGCCCGGACCTGGTCGACCGCTGCTCGGCAGCAGCCGGGCCAATTCACCCGCCGGGAAAATATCTTGTCGTGCAGGCATGCGAATCTCTCCCTGATCCTATGCCCAACGTTCTCTCCCTCTGCATCTTCGGGAACGGCGAGCAGATCCGGAACATGGCAGCCCTCATTCATTTCGACCGGGACGAGCCGTTCTCTCCGGTCATCGTCCCGTGGGGCTCTGCCTGTTCGACCTTTATCACCTTCCCGGCGGGCCTTGCGGAGAACACCCCGAAAAACACCGCGTTCATGGGCCCGCAGGACCCCACGCAGAACCATTCGCTCCCACCGGAAATGATGGCTCTCGGGATCCCCGCGGAGATGGCCAAGCGGATGGCCGAAAACCTCGATGCATCGTTTATCACCCGGCGGCCTCAGGTGGCCTTCCCCCGCCACGTGGCGCAGCAGGACCGGTAAGCGGTCCCTTTTTTAGCTCTGTAAAAATCCGAGAGCAGATTGTCAGAACGCTCTTGGGGGCTACGGCACTTCCTGCCTTTGCCCCCGCCGCGTGCGGCATCCCCCGGCTAGCGATAGTGCTGTATTACCTGCACCGCAAAGATGGAAAGACGGATGTTTCCTGCGCAGGTGCTACAAAGGCATCGCTTACGCCCCCGCCCCCTTTGGGGGCAGGGCTGGCGTAAGGGGGGGCATTCCCTCAAAAAAATAATAATAATTTTCTATAGGTCAAAAAATACAAACATATCTCCTCAAAAGGGGTTAATTGCTAATAAACATCAAAAATTTTAGCGCCGGCTGGCGAGCAGGTATACGGCCCGGTGCGGCCCGAATTTGCTTTTTACTTCGATCGTCTTCAATTCACGGATGTCAAAATACGGCGAGGTGAGATCCCGGATCTCGGATTCGGACGAGAAATAGAGCGTTGTCCCGATCCGGGTCGTGCGGTATTTTCCGCTTCCGCCAAACTGGGGGTCGCTCTCATCAAAACAGACAGAGAAGTACGTAGCCCCGGGGTTGGTGATTTTATACACATTCCTGATATAGGTCTCCCGGTCTTCCGGGAATATATGATGGAGGAATTCCCAGTCATAGACAAAGTCAAACGTATCCGTCACTTCATACAGGTCACCGAGAAGATCGGCGACCACAAACCTGCACCGGGCCCCTTGTTTTTTGCATGCTCCTGTGCGATCCGGATCGCGGCAGGTGAGCTGTCGACACCCGTGACATCGAACCCGAGACCGGCAAGATAGATCGCATAGTTACCGGCACCGCACCCGAGATCGACGGTCCTGCAGGGCCGGACAATCCCTTCCTGTACAAGTCTGACGATTGCATCCGGCGGGGTCTCACTGTTCCAGGGGATATTCTCCAGCGGGAGGGTCTGGTAAATCCTGTCAACATCGGCATATTTCATGCATATTACCCTGATGGAATAATCACCCATGGGGATGTTTCAATGTTTCCCTGCGCCCTTCCCGGAAAATGGGCGTTCTTTCACATCTCTTTCGTTTTTGGCCAGATCTCCGGTATCCTGCAGATACCCTTGTCGGCCATACCCATACCTGCAGGAGGACTGGAAACATTATAGTTCCAGACGATCTACCCTGTAAAGAATATTTTACCCGCTAGAGGAAAATGCCCGGATGATCCCGGGGGCAGCCCGATCTCATGGAAAAAAACGAAACCGCAGATGACGGAACAGGACCCAGAAAGGGTATCGATTACAAGTGGGTCGTCCTCTCGATCACGACTATCGAGATGTTCATGGTATCCGTGAACGGGAGCATCACCCTCATCTCGCTGCCCGCGATCTTCAATGGCATCAATATCGACCCGCTCACCTCGTTCCAGTACCTCATCTGGGTGCTGATGGGGTACAGCCTCGTCACCGCCACCCTGCTCCTCTCCTGCGGCCGGCTCTCGGATATGTACGGAAGGGTGAAGCTCTACAATCTCGGGTTTGCCATCTTTACCCTCGGGTCCATCCTGCTCTTTCTCACGCCGGACAAGGGCAGCGCAGGCGCCCTTGAGATTATTGCGTTCCGTCTCGTCCAGGGGGTGGGGGCTTCGTTTACCTTCTCTAACAGCGCGGCCATCCTCACCGATGCATTCCCTCCCGATGAGCGGGGCAAGGCACTGGGACTCAACACCATCTCCTTCCTGTCAGGTCAATTCGTGGGCCTGATTCTCGGCGGCATCCTCGCGTTCTATAACTGGCGGTACGTGTTTCTCGTCAGCGTCCCGGTCGGCATCCTCGGTACGGTATGGGCATACCTGAAACTGAGGGAGACCCCGCTTCCCAAACGGGCCCGGAAGATCGATGTCTGGGGCAACATCACCTTTGTTGCAGGGCTGACGATCCTTTTGATCGGCATCACGTATGCACTTCTCCCGTACGGGACGGACCCGATGGGATGGGGCGACCCGTGGGTTCTTGCCGCGATCGCTATCGGCATCATCCTCCTGATCGCATTCCCGATCATCGAAAGCAGGGTCGAGGACCCGATGTTCCGGCTGAGCCTTTTTAAAATCCGGGTATTCTCCCTCGCAAACACGGCCGGGTTCCTGAGCGCACTTGCCCGGGGCGGCATGATGTTTATCCTGATCCTGATGCTGCAGGGCATCTGGCTGCCGCTCCACGGGTACAGCTACGAATCGACACCGTTCTGGGCCGGGATATTCATGCTGCCGCTCACCGCCGGCTTTGTGGTCATGGGCCCCCTCTCGGGATGGCTCTCAGACAAATACGGTTCCCGTTGGTTCGCCACGTCAGGCCTGCTCCTTATCGCCCTCTCGTTTTTGATGCTGGCCATGCTGCCCTATGATTTTGACTACCCTATCTTTGCCGTCGCGCTCCTCGTCATGGGTATAGGCAACGGCATGTTCGGTTCGCCAAACATTGCGGCCATCATGAATGCCGTGCCTCCCGAGGACCGGGGAGTCGCATCGGGTATGCGGTCGATGCTGCAGAACAGCGGGATGGTCGTATCGATGGCGCTCTTCTTTACCATCGTGATCGTGAGCCTGACGCACCTGTTCCCCCCGGAACTCGCGACGTCGCTTTCGAGCGCCGGGGCTCCGGGCCTGATCGCTCCCATGAGTACTATCCCGCCGACCGGCGCGTTATTCGCCGCGTTTTTGGGCTACAACCCGGTCCATACCATCCTTGTCAGCCTGCCCCAGTCGGCGGTCGCTGCCATCAGCCCGGCGACAGTAACAGTCCTGACCGGCACTACCTGGTTCCCGACAACGCTCGCAAACGCCTTCATGCCCTCGCTGCGAATCTCCTTCTACATCGGCGCCCTGCTCTCCGTCATCGCGGCGATCCTTGCCTCAATGACCGGTTCCCGGTTCGTCCATGAACTCCAGGGAAAGGAGAAAGAAAAAGCAGGGGAATCCCCGGAAACCGTGGAGGATACCGGTCTGGATATCGCCGGGTAACCGGCAGGTATGGGTCCATCCCGGGGAGGGGGCTGATTTTACCTGCGGTGTTTATACGTACGGGGTCGTTCCCGCACGGCCGCAGGATGGCACAGGATTAGGCCTCCCCTTGTCAGGCTCCGATTCGGGGTAGTTTCATCCAGTCGTGGGAGAAGATTCTCTGCCTCGCGGCTCACGATTCCCCCCACAATCTTCTCGGCAACGAATCCTGCGGAATCCGGCGGATACCGCCCCCCCGGCTCCCTGAAGCCCTCCGGCACCGGCACGGCGTGGATAGTATTTTTCTCAAAATTGGTCAGGGTGATATACGGGTAAACCACGGAAACGACAATATTGTCGGCCTCCAGTTCCTGCCGGGCAGCAAGGCTGATGCCGGCGAGAGCCCGCTTGGACGATGAATACGGGCTCATGCCCGGCAGGTTCATCAGCGCAGTGCCCGAGCTGATATTGATAATCGATCCCCCTCCTATCGCCCTCATGACCGGGATAACCGCCTGCATGGCGGCGAGCGGGCCGATCACATTCAGGTCGTAGATATACCGGAACGTGCCGATGTCGGTATTTTCCGCCGGCGCATCGTATCCCTGCCCCGCATTGTTGACCAGGATGTCTATCCGGCCAAATTCCTTCTGTGCCGAAGCGACCATCTTTTTGACCTGCGGGATCTTGGTCATGTCGGCAGGCAGAGCACGGGAACCGGGCAGTGTTCCGGATAATTCTTCAAGCACCTCTTTTGATCGCGAGACAAGCCCGACCCTGACGCCGTTTTTTGCGAGGAGCCGGGCGGTTGCAAGCCCAATCCCGGAAGAAGCACCGGTGACAATCGCAGTTTTTCCCTGTAATTTTGAAAAATCCACATCCATTGTTCTCTCACACCTCATCCCATTGCGTGTCTACGCGAGTATGTACCCGGTGATTATTAGAGTTTTACCCGGGGATCCGGCCATGGCTGCCCCTCTCATATGCATTTTACAAGGTTCCGGCGCTGGAGGGCGGGAATGAGCCCCGGGATTTTAACAGAATTTAAACCGGGTTTTTTCCCGGGCCCGTCGCCTAGATCCCCTTTGAAAGGTTATACTGCTGGATCAGTTTTGCAGCCGCGACGAATGCCACAATCACCATACCAAGGATAACCATATCAGTGACCGGAGGGTAGACCGCAGTGTTGGTAATCGCCCCGTTGAACAGGTCAACAAGATAGGTGAGCGGGGACATTTCGTTGGTCCATGCCCAGCTCCCGAGCTGACTCAGCGGAATGAAGATGCCCGAGACAAAGATCAGGGGCAGGCGGATCAGGTTGGAGACCATCATCACATTCGAAGGGTTGCTCATCGCCGGGGACGAGAGCAGAGTCCCGAGAGCTGCAAAGGTAAACCCGCCCAGGATTAACGTTACCGCCAGGAGCAGGGGATGGGCGAGGGGCAGGTGAAGAAGAAGTGTTCCTGCCGTCCAGACGATCGTGGTGATGACGATCCCGAAAAGCGCCCCGGCAAGGATGTCACCAAGGATGATGCTTTCCAGCGTCACCGGCAGGGAGAGGAGGCGCTCGTACGTCTTTTCCCGTTTTTCCCACGGCGTAATCAGCGGCCCGGTGGAAGAAGAGGAGAAGAACAGCATCATGCCCAGGAATGCCGGGTAGAAAAGGACGAGGTTGAGGTTCCGCCCGATAAAAAAGGTTAAAAACATCAGGAAGGGGAATAGGAGGCCGAAGATCACGACCGCCCCCTTGTAATAGTAAATCCGCATGTTCTTCTCGGCGACCAGAAGCACGCTCCGGGCAAAAAGGCGGGGATCCATCACGCACCTCCCGTGAGCTGGACGAATGCCTCTTCGAGCGTCGGGCTCGAAGTGGCAACCGAGATGATTTTCAGGTGCTCCCGTTCGGCAAGGGCGGCTAGGTATTTTACCGCAGGGTCCGGGTCATCGGTATACAGTCGCCACTTGTCCCCGTGATTCTCGACGCGGAAGACTCCCCCGGCTTCAAGCCATTCTTTTCTCACTGGTTGCTCGAATGCGATCTCCACGTATTTTGCGGTATCGAAGGTCTTTTTGAGCCTTTCCGGGCTGCCCGTTGCCACGATCTTTCCTTTGTCAATGACGCTGATGACCGTGCAGAGCTCGTTAGCCTCCTCGATGTTGTGTGTGGTCAGAAAGACCGTGCTACCCTCGTCGTTCATCCTGCGGATCGTATCGAGCACAAGCCGGCGGCTGAACACGTCCAGCCCTCCTGTGGGCTCGTCAAGGAATAACACCGGCGGCGAGGGGACGATGGCACAGGCGATGCTGATCCGCTGCCGCATCCCCTTGGAGAAGGTGCGGACAATATCGTTTCTCCGTTCGGTGAGCCCGATGCACGCGAGGATCTCATCTGCCCGTTTTTTGCGGGAGGTGCTGTCCATGCCGTAGAATTTCGCTGTCCAGAGGATGTTCTGCTCGGCGGTCAGGTCGGAATAGACCGTGCCATTCTCGGGGATGATCCCCATCTTCAGCTTGGCCTCGAGCGGGTACCTGCCGATATCGATCCCGCAGATACGGGCGGCGCCGGCATCCGGAGTCAGCACCCCGGTCAGCATCCGGATGGTGGTGGTCTTCCCGGCGCCGTTGGGACCTAAAAAACCATAGATCTCCCCCTCTTTTACACCAATACTGACATCATGAACCGCCTCAAAAGATCCAAATGATTTGCTAAGATTATCAGCTTCAATAATGTCCATGTATGGTTTCCTATACATCGTTACCGGCTGCGACCATATGAGGGTATCTTTTTGTTCGCAGGACAGCGTCCGTCTTACCGGCGAAACCGGGCGTTGCAGGGACTTTTCACGCACCGCCAGCGTTATACGCTGCCGACCGAAACGATCACTGGAGCAGAGATGGCCGGCGATCCCCTTCACCGGTCTCTTCCCCGGAGCTTCGCGATGGTCTTTTCCCTTCCCACAGAGCGGCTGATCTTAGAGGATATGAACGAGCGTGACCTCGAATCCGTCCGGCGCATGGCCCGCGACCCGGCCATCATGAAGTACGTGCTCATCTGGCTGGAGAACGAGGAGCAGGTCGCCGGTTTCGTGCGCCACGCGATGGAAGAAGCGGCCCGGCCGGACCGGCAGGGCTACATCCTTGCAGCCCGGATCCCGGGGACCGGGGACTTTGCCGGCTTTGTGCTCCTGGAGATCGATCCCGGCCAGCCGACCACCGCCGAGGTGGGGTGCATCCTGCGGCCGGAGTACTGGAAGAACGGCTATGCCTCGGAGATCCTCCGGGCGCTGCTCGCCTTCGGTTTTACGACCCTCGGCCTGCACCGGGTGTACGGGAAGTGCGACGATCTCAACACCGCTTCGGCCCACGCACTGGAGAAGGGCGGCCTTGTGTACGAGGGCACGCTCCGCGAGCATGTCTGGCTCCGGGATCACTGGCGGTCCACCCGGTATTACGGGATGCTTGAAGAGGAGTACCGGGCGAAGAAGTGCGGAGAAACGTGATAGACGGGAGATTACCGGGAATATTCCTTAAGAATCCCGGCAATCCTGTCCTTTGTTTCAGGGATATTTTTCGTTGCAATCCGGTAGATCACATCGGGATCCACGGCAAAATAGTGGTGGATTACCTTGTTTCTCAGCCCGACAATGGTTTTCCACGGTACCTTCCGGATGCCGGTCCCTGATTTCATCCGGAACACCGGCCGCAGCCTCGCCGATCTTTTCGATATTGCGTTCCACCGCATCGATCAGCTGCTCCCGTTTTGCAAATTCTGCGTAAGAAACCCCGGCCACGTAACGCTCGATCTTCTCCATGGATGCAAGCATTTCTGACAGATACAGCACGGGGGATCGGTCGCTCATGCGTATTGTACCTCGGAGAGGATGGCATCGCGGATGAGCGGGTGAAGGGAGCGTTTGATGACAAGGTCGACGTTGTGATGGAGACAGCTCTCAAGGTAATCCGAGAGATCGACCAGTTCCCACCCGATGGGCCTGCCGAGTTCCACGATGATATCGATATCGCTCCCCGGTTTTGCCTCGCCCCGGGCATAGGAACCGAAGATACCAATCGAAGTAACACCGTATTTTTCCCGGATCTCCGGCAGGCATTCCCGGAGAACGGCCCGTATCTCCTGAGCCGACATCGTGTTCATTTTAACAGATGATGGCGTTCCACGTAAAAAAAGGCATGGGCAGTCCCTCAGAGATCTTGGCCATGACTGGATGATGGGGGGGGTCACATGGGTACAAACTGATCCGGGGCATCAAGGAGAGTCCGGAAAGTTCACGTCATAAAAATAAGGGTTTTGCGAATTGCATGAAGCCGCCAATTACAAAAATGGATCGTGTGACCCCCCTCAGGGGTTCTGCATTTTTGCCCGGATTCCGGCCGGATTCCGGCCGGGTTCCGGGCGGATTTTACGAGAGGGAATTAAGCGGGATGGCGGGGCTGGAATACGATAAATGGGTGAGGGGGGTCACATGTGTACAAAGTGCCGGGTCGGGGTGGAGGTTCAGCTTATGACCTAACCACGAACTACAGCGAGTATGCCCACCCCTTCGGGGTCGCTCGGCCGCCTTCAGAAAATAAGGAATTTTTTCGTAGATGATACGTTTTGATGATCCGAATTTAGTAAATCGTTTTTGACTACGGCAATTTGTAAAATCAGTATGATACTTATCCAAGAAGTTTATAGAACGGTTTTGCTTCAGTCGAATTGAAAACACTAATATTTTCTGGAGCACGAATTGGGCTACTATGTTGCCTTAACCAAATAACCACACTCTCTCTATCTGGTGCCGCCCAATCTATAAATTGGCAAACCGATGCTAAATTTTCAATTGATTGTTGGGGAACACCATTTACCATTCCCTCCCTATTTAGCTGAGAAAAACAGGAGTAAATAGAATCGTTAATATATTGAATTTCATTCGATTTTGTGTATTCTTTGGAACCATTTCCTATTTTAATAAAAACGGGATTCGGGTTCAATCCTTGAAGATCTACTAGCCCAATATAATGATATTCACGAGTCATTATTGGCAAACTCATAGTAGTTTCAATTAATGTATAATGGGTTCCAGGATACCACAATCCATTACTTCTTACTCCGACAACCATATGACCGGGAAGGGCTGTATCATTATTTGCAAATCTGAAGAGTCCAACATCATATCCTTCTCGTTCCAGTAATCCGGCTAATAGAAAACTTTTATCTTCACAAACTCCATTCCCTTCAAATAAGGTTTCAATGGGAAATCGCGAATAATTCCTGTCTTTATTGGGAATAGATTGAACAAAACGTACTATTAATTCAAGATATTCGTTATCGTCTAAGTGATGTTGGGTTCGATACGATCGAAGATCATATAGTAAATTTTCATATAGTTCGTTTTGATTGGGGTCATCTACTAATGCAGGATAAGTGATGTCGTAATTTTGTTCGGGAGATAAATCGGGGGAGAGATATAAATTTTTTATTGCGTTTTTGGCCCCGTAATATACAGAATTGTTTATAGTGAAATTAAATTGAATTGGAGGTAAAATTTGGAACTCCGTTATTGTTGGATCCATTGAATCCTTTAAAATAAAATCATATACAGTTATGTTTCGATTCGTGTAACCTGGCATTTTTGGATCGGGAGTAATATGAGGAATAAATTGTTTTGGTACTTTTAAATCAACATTAGACGGAGTATATGAAAAATTTTCAGTATTGTTGAGTTGTGCTAGTGAGTTCATCTGAATGGGGAGGAGTAGTGACTCAGCACTCGCAATGTTCCCGACAAAGAATGCCACTAGGAAAAGTATGATCAACGCACGCTTCAACATGAGTAATATGCGTTTGTATAATTTGACTTAATGATTGGTATGTTCGGATTTGGATTTTTGATACTGTGATTAAAACTTGAATCTCCCTCGTTTGAAAAATGTTATTAGCGCTTAATCGAAGAGCTCTACACCCCATCTGACGATCACCTTTATTTCCCTTCACGACAAAATTAACAGACCCAAGCTTGGAACCCGTTTATACGGGACGGCATGGTGCAAAGACTATGGCAGAAGTGGTCGAGGTTTTAGTACCCGGCGGAAAGGCAACAGCAGGTCCACCCTTAGGACCATCGCTCGGACCACTCGGTATCAACGTGAAGGCAGTAGTCGATGAGATCAACAAGAAGACCGCCTCATTCAACGGAATGCAGGTCCCGGTCAAGATCGAAGTCGACTCTAAAAAGAACTTCACGATCTCGGTGGGTATTCCACCGACGACGGCTCTCATCAAGAAAGAGGCCAATATCGAGAAAGGTTCCGCAGAGCCCAACGTCAAGATGGCAGGAAACCTGCCATTCGAGGCCGCTGTCAGGATTGCCAGCATGAAACTCGAAGGAATGCTCTCCTACGAGCTCAAGACTGCCGTCAAGGAAGTCGTGGGCACGTGCGTGAGCATGGGTGTCACCGTTGACGGTAAGCGCGCGAAAGACGTGCTCGCCGACATCGCAGCTGGCAAGTACGACAGCGCCCTCGTGAAATAGATCCGAAGAACACCATAGGAGATCGAAGGGTTCGGTCGCGAACTATGGAGGAATCTGATGGTTGATAGGGCCAAAATTCTGGACGCCGTAAAAACGGCGATTGAAAAGGCGCCAAAGCGGAAATTCTCCGAAAGCATCGATATTACCATCAATCTCAAGAATATCGATATGGCGCAGCCGAAAAATCGTATCGACGAGACGATACTTCTTCCCCACGGAACCGGCGAGAGAAATGGTATCTGTGTCATCGGCAAGGGGGATATCGTCACGCAGGCAAAAGAGGCCAAAGTTGATCTGATCATCGGCCCTGAAGAGGTGGAACGGCTCGGAGGCGCACCCCGCGAGGCGCGCAGGGTTGCAAGCACCTACAAGTACTTCCTTGCCGAGACCGCGGTCATGCCGCAGGTCGGTCGTTTCTTAGGTCCCGGCTCGGGCCGCGGGGCAGGATGCCAACGCCGATTACCGGGCAGACCGATATCCGCCCGATTGTCGAACGTCTGAGGAACTCGGTCAAGATCCGTACGAAAGACAAGACAGTCTTCTCCACCAAGGTGGGCTCGACAGCAATGACACCGGAGCAGGTCGCCGAGAACATCGATGCGGTCGTCAAACGTATCGAGTCTGTTCTCGAACAGGGTCACTTAAACGTCCGCTCGATCTTCGTGAAGACCACGATGGGTCCGTCCGTGAGGCTGGTATAATGGCAGTCTATACCCACCACCTGCCCGCATGGAAAAAGGACGAGGTCGCGGAGATCAAGAAGCACGCAAAAGAGTACTCGCTCATCGGACTTGTCGACATGTACGGCATCCCCGCACAGCAGGTTCAGCAGATCCGGCGAAACCTCCGGGGCAAGGCAGTCATCAAGGTGACAAGAAACACCTTAATCGAGCACGCACTCGCCGAGATCGGCGGGGACGCAAAAGGCCTCACCAAGTACATCTCGGGCCATTCCGCGGTGATCTTCACCAACGACAACCCGTTCAAGCTGTACAAGCAGCTCGAGAAGACCAAGACCAAGATGGCCGCAAAAGCCGGCGAGACCGCACCCGAGGACATTGTTATCGAGAAAGGGCCCACGAGCTTCAAGCCGGGCCCGATTGTCGGCGAGCTCCAGCAGGCCGGCATTCCCGCAGCGATTGAAGGCGGCAAGGTCAAGATCCGCGAGACAAAGACCGTGGTCAGGAAAGGCGCGGTTATCTCGGCGAAGCTTGCCGTTGTGCTCATCAAGCTTGACATCAAGCCCATGGACGTGGGGCTCGCCCTCCAGGCAGCCTTCCACGAGGGCAATCTCTACGAGCCGTCCGTGCTCTCGGTAGACGAGACAAAGCTCCTCGCACAGCTCCAGCTTGCCGGACAGCAGGCGTTAAACCTGTCGGTCAATGCAGCGATCCCGACGAAGGAGACCATGGCGCCGATCCTGACGAAAGCCGTCAGGGATGCACGCGGTCTTGCGATCGAGGCGGCGATCTACGAGAAGGATGTTGTCGATGCGATAATTGGTAAAGCCCAGAGAGAAAGCCAGGCATTAAAAACCCTGGTAAAATAAAATTTTATGAGGTGAATTTACGATGGAGTATATCTATGCAGCACTTCTCCTGCACAAGGCAGGCAAGAAGGTCGATGAGAACGGCGTCAAGGCAGTACTTTCCGCCGCAGGTGTAGCAGCAGACGAGTCACGCATCAAGGCGCTCATCGCAGCACTCGACGGCGTGAACATTGAAGAGGCCATCAGCAAGGCAGCCGCGAGCCCGGTCGCCGTTGCCGCAGCCGCACCAGCCGCGGGCCACGCAGCCGCAGCACCCGCGAAGGAAGAGCACAAGGAAGAGGACAAGAAGGCAGAAGAAGAGAGCGGCATGGCAGGGCTCGGTGCCCTGTTCGGCTAAAATCTTTTTTCTTCTTCGTTTCCTGTTCCCCGTAACAATCTTCTTCTTACTCAGCAATTCAAAAGAGCGGATGCGTTGCACCGTCAGGTTCGGCCTTCGTTCTTTTCCCGTTCCGGATCGAAAACCCTCTCCTATACCGGCACACCGACATAGATGTTGTTTTTCGTTGCGACGATTTTTACCCGGACCTGCCCTGACGTTTTGTCGCACCCGGACACCGATACCACCCGGTTCCGGGCGACGCCGAGCTGTTCGCCGTGGATCCAGCCCGGTGCCCGTATCTCGACCGTTGTTTTCTCGCCTTTGGTAAACACCTGCGGGAGCGAAGGACGCCTTACCGTCCCGAAATCCCGCCCTGCATCGAGATGAAGGTGGAGGCCTGTCTCTTTCTCCCACACCTTGATGCTCCGGTTGAAGAACTGCCACCAGCTCTGGACTTTCACCCCTTTTGGCGTCCTGCCGTACCGGTAGCGCTCGAACTTCTGGATGCCAAGCGGCGGGAACCGTTTTCCTGCCCCGCACTCCTTCGCAAACCCGATGATTTTCGGGATCTCGGCGTCGTTGATGCCCGGCAGGTAGACCGGTGCAATGAGGAGGTCCATGGAACTTTTCACGACCGCTCCTGCCGCACCGGTGACCTGGTTGATATCGTACCAGTCCACGCCGGCGAGGCTCGCGGGCGAGCGCCGGGTCGAGCGCGTGCAGGGAAAGGTTGACCCGGTCGAGTCCTGCAGCCGCAAGGGCCGCAATCCTTGCATCGTCAAGGAGCGTGCCGTTGGTCTGGAGCGAGACGATACTCACAGCGTCAGTATTTTTGAGCGCCGCAACCAGCTCGGGGAGACGGGAATACATGAGCGGTTCGCCCGGGGAATCGATGTGGCACTCGACGCCCGCGCCCTTGAAGGGGGCGATCTCCTCGACCGCGGACAGGAGGTACTCCAGATCCACCTCGTAACTGGTCGCACGGGTTTTCGAGCACGGCCCGGCATCCACCGAGCAGAAAGGGCAGTTTAAGTTGCAGCCGCAGCTCGGGCGCACCTGTAAGAGGCTCGTACCCCGGTCAATAATGCCAAAATAGAGCGATCCGACAAGAGGAATCCCTGATTCAGCCGTAATGCGGACATGTGCCATGTCTTCTCCATGCCCGCCCGGTACGGACGCCGTTTACCGGAACCTGCATCCCTGCCATTTTCCCCGGAAGACCACCGGGCGGGGGTCGTCCATCTGTGGGAGGAGGTACTCGAATGCATCCTTGTCCACCGGCTTTCTCCCGTTCCTGCGGCAGAACTGGGCAAAGGTATCATACATGATATCGAGCGGGATGAAACCCGAAGGGTCGCCCACGAGCACTTTCTGGTGGAAATCCCAGATGCCTTCGAACTCCGCATCTTCCTCTTTGAGGGGCCTGACAATCCCGAAGTCAAGCTCGGCACTTACACTCTTTTCATCGGCTGCGGCCCTGACTTCGAGGAAGTAATCGTGCACGGCTGCAAGCCCCTGGCGGAGCTCAATAGCTCCGTTTCCAGGCTCTGGATCCTCTTTTCCTGTTCCTGAATTAAGTCGAGCGGATACATCGAAAGCTTGATCTCATCTTTGTACGTGTGTCAAGATAAAATGCTTGTTTTTGGAGGTCATACCAGAGGACGCTACCTTTTTTGTGCTGCCATAAGGAGCGTTCCCGCCCAGACGCACTGGCCGAAGGAGACGCACCCGTCGCCGGGCGGGTACGCATCGTTGATGACAAGGGTAAGCCCGGCCCGGGTGATCTCCGCACGGATGGTCTCCCGTATGGCCCGGTTGGCGACGACACCTCCGCTCAGGGCCACAAGGGGAATGTCATCCCGTTCTGCCGCATGAATGGCAAGAGCGGCGATCCCCCGTGCGAGGTTGTACTGGACGGATGCCGCAATGTCACGGACGGCGTGGCGGTCCCCCTCCGGTGCGCAGGACAACCGGGAGAGCGCTGTCTTGAGGATCGCCCGCGTCGAGAGGCACTCGCACCAGTCCACGTCAGAAAAGACCGGCTCCCACGCCTCCACCGTCCCGCCCACCGCCGCCGCTTCGAGTTTCATCGCGGGTTCGCCATCGTACGTGCGTTCCCGGCATATGCCGAGGAGAGCGGAAGCTGCGTCGAGCACCCGGCCGGTGCTGCTCGTCATGGCGATATTGAACTTTCCAGCGACCTGTTTTGCGAGTACTCCGAGTTCAACATCAGACCAGCCACGGTGGCGGAGGAGCGTGAGGCACTCCTCTTCCGGAAGGATGCCGTACAGCATCCGCTCCGGGAAACGGGTGGCAAGGTCGCCGCCCGGCATTGGTACGGGTTCGAGGTGGGCGACCCGGGGGAGTGCCGGCACCTGCCCGGCGAAGATTCTCCCCCCCAGACGGTGCCGTTGTCCCCGTACCCCACACCGTCTATGGCGATCCCGATGCAAGGTTCGGTTGTTGTTGCCGCGATATGCGCCCGGTGGTGCTGAACCGGTACGAGCGTAAGCCCCCGCTCCTCCGCGATCTCCTTTGCAAACCGGGTGGAGAGGAACTGGGGGTGGAGGTCGTGGGCGACCACCTCGTACTCGGCCCCGAACAGCCGCCGGAGTTTGGCGACGGTTTCCTGCAGGTACTCAAGCGTCGCCGGGTTCCTGACATTTCCAACATGGGGGGACGTGACGGCAAACCCGTTTTTATAAATCGTCGCGTTCGCGTTCAGCTCCGGGCCCACGCCGAGGATGCAGCGCGGGCCGAGATCGATGGCTGTCCGTTTCGGGGCGATCCCCCGGGAGAGCCGGAGGATATAGCCATCGCGGACGACCGAGTCGTCAACCCGGTTGGCGATGGTGCGGTTGTGGACGAGGAAATAATCCGCATCCTTTGCGAGTTTTGCGAGTGCGATGCCGGTATCGGTGATCATCGGGTAGCCGGGCATGTTCGCGCTTGTCATGATCAGGAGCGGGTGGACGAGATACGAGAAGAGGAGGTGGTGGAGCCCGGTATAGGGGAGCATGCAGCCGATGGTATGCAGGTTGCTGATCGTGTGGTGAGATGCATGATCGCGTTTCTCGAGCACCACGATCGGGTGGACGGGGCTCGCGAGCTCTGTCCGCTCCTGTTGTGAGACTCTGGCGATCCTGTCGATAAAACCCGGCCGCACCATCACCGCGAACGGCTGCTCGATCCGGCCGAGGCGAGACTTGAGTTCCCCTGAAGATTCTTCGATGCAAGCAAGGTGGAATCCCCCGACGCCCCGGATTGCAAGGATCTTCCCGGCATCGAGGAGGGTGGCGGCTTCACGGATCGGATCGCCGCACGGGACATCGGTCCCGGTCCTGTCCATGAGCCGGAGCCCGGGCCGCAGGTGTGGCAGGCGATGGTCTGCGCATGGTGGCGCCGGGAATGCGGGTCGCCGTACTCCCCTGCACAGGCAGTGCACATGGGAAAAGAGTCCATGCTTGTCCGCTCCCGGTCGTACGGGATCTCCTGAATGATGCTGTACCGGGGCCCGCAGTTCACGCAGGAGGTTGCCCAGTACCCCTCGTATCTCCCGCCACGGGTAAAGATATCCGCGATACAATCGTCGCAGATGGAAATATCGGGCGGGATCATCCCGGAAAAAGAACCGGTCCCGCTTTTTTTGATCGCAAAACCGTCCGGGATATCGGCCGTCGTCTCGGTCACGTCAACAGAATCGATCCGTGACATCGGCGGGCCCCGGGAGACTGCCGCAAGAAAGTCAGTGAACCGCTCGCCCCGGGCGAATATCTCCACTTCGCTCCCGAGGTTCTTTACCGAGCCCGCGATCCCGAACTCGCAGGCCCGTGCATACACAAAAGGGCGGAATCCGACCCCCTGCACGATGCCGCGAACCGAAATCCTGCCCTTTTTTTGCATGGTTTTAGCCGCATAAATTTATTGATTTATACCGCGATATAATTATAGGGTTTTTACTGTGCCGGGTCACATCCGAATTGTCAACGATCCCGTAGAACTTGTTCCGCTCCTCATGACGTTCAACAGTCCTGCGTTCAAGAAGGTGTACGAATTGCTGAGCAAATCGTGGATGACCGAGGAAGAACTCCAGGCGCAGGTAAAAGATGAGTCTGTCCCGGTCTGCCTCCAGATTTTAAAGAAAGGCAATCTCGTTGAGGAACAGTGGCGGATGCCAAAGCCCGGCAATAAACCGCAGAAGGAGTTCCGGGGAACGTATAACAAGTTCCGGGCGAATTTCCAGTGCAACCTGCAGGATCTCTCGGACATCCTGTACATCTCGCTCTCGAACGATGAGAATCTCCGCGACATTGTCGGCCAGATCGAAGCGGAACTGGGAGACGGCAACACGTCCATTTCCGATCTCTCAAGAAAATTCGGGGTCAGCCCGGTGTTCATCAAGGGTCTTGCAAAACGGATACCTCATCTTGACGTGAAGGGACAGGGACTGGTGCTGCTTGACACCGGACGCTAAGGATCCCCTCTATTCCATCCTGCGCAGCAAGCGCGAGGTGTCCCGGTTACAGATATTAGTCGAGATTGCCGAGCACCAGCCGGCGGTGCGCCAGCAGGAGATCGCAATAAAACTCGGGGTCACGCCGCAGGCAATCTCCGAGTACATCCGCGAGCTCGTGGACGAGGGGATGGTCTCAGCGAGCGGACGCGGAAACTATGAGGTCACCAAGACCGGCATCGAGTGGGTGCTCGCGAACGCCGAGTCCCTGGAGGCATACGCCCGCCACATCCGGCGCGACATCATCCAGCAGGTGTCGATCTGGACGGCGATCGCTGCCGAGAACCTCCGATCCGGCGACGAGGTTGGGGTCTACATGAAAGCCGGTTTTTTGTACGCCGCAAAAAAGCCGCAGCCGGCGACCGGATCTGTCGTCGCTGACGCGAAAAAGGACGAGGATGTGGGCGTGGCCCGCCTGAACGGCATCATCGAGCACCGCGAAGGGACCATCACGATCTGCAAGGTGCCCCGGATCCTGCATGGGGGCTCGCACAGGGTGCAGATGGAAAAATTAAAAGAACTCATCCGCCCGGCCGGGATGGTAGCGGCGGTCGGGCTTGAGGCATACATCGCACTCAGGGCCGCCGGCCATAAACCCGACCTCTTCTTCGGTGCACGGGAAGGCGTGATCGAGGCGGCATTCCACGGGATCGACTGCGTGATCGTGATCGTCGACGAGGAGTTCACGGATTTCCTGAAAAGGCTTGAAGGCGTCGGGCTCTCGTACGTTATCGTCGATCTGATCGCCCCATGAAGATCATCGTCCAGCCGGTCAAAGGCAGCTACAAACTTCTCTTTTACGACGGAAAGCATGTCCACGGAGTCGGTATTGCCGAGATGACCGATACCCCCAAGGGGCCCCGCCCGGTCAGGTACCGGCTCCGCTGGGGTTCCCGGAAAGAATACCGGGCCACGCCGTCAAAGGATCTCGTTGCCCAGCTCCGCGAGGGCGACGTGCGGATGGTCAGGCCGGACCCCTTGTTCGAGGAGTTCCTGCACGCGTTCCAGATCCGTACCGGCGCCGTGGATGTCTGCCGGATCTGCCTCCTGGACGACCGGTACACACCGCTCACGAATGACAACTTCGTGATATTCGGCAAGAACGAGAAGATCTGCCTTGAATGCGGGCGCCGGGAACTCCGGCGCGAACTGGCGCCGATCGGGCATATGGGGCGGGAGACGCTCCGGCATTTCGAGGAACTGCTCGAAGCGACCCGGAACCTCGACCGGGTGCTCGCGCTTGTCCAGCCGGAAAAACTCTCGATGAAATCCGCCCTCTTCGACCGGATCGAGGCGCACCCGGTGCTTGCGACCGCAAAACTGGAGGAACTGCCGCTCCCGCATGAATTTGTGGTGGCATCACGGGTGGAGGCGCTCATGCCGGCCCAGCAGCTCGCGGTGGATGCCGGCCTGCTGTTCGGGAAAGATCTCCTCGTTGTCGCTGCCACCGCGAGCGGCAAGACCTTCATCGGCGAGATGGCCGGGATGAAAAACTACCTTTCCGGCCGGGGCCGGATGCTCTTTCTCGTTCCCCTCGTGGCCCTCGCAAACCAGAAGTACGAGCGCTTCACCGAGCGGTACGGCCCCCTCGCAAAGACCGGCCTGCTGACCGGGGTTTCGCGGCTTAACCTCCCCGAGACCCGCAAGGTGGGCGACCGGAACCCGCAGGCCCCGATCGTCGTCGGTACCTATGAGGGCGTGGACAACATGATCCGGTGCGGCCAGAAGATGCAGAACATCGGGACGGTCGTTATCGACGAGGTGCAGATGCTCGAGAACCCGGAACGGGGGCACCGGCTCGACGGGCTTGTCGCACGGCTCAAGTATCTCGCCCCGCAGGCGCAGTACCTGTACCTCTCCGCCACGATCGGCTCGCCAAAGACGCTTGCAAAGAAACTCAACTGCCAACTCGTCCGGTACGACGACCGGCCGGTCGCGCTCGAACGCTTCCTGCTCTTTGTGGAGCGCAAGCAGAAGATCCCGACGATCAAGAAACTGACTACCGAGGAGTACAAGAACACGTCGTCAAAGGGGTTCCGGGGCCAGACGATCATCTTCACGAATGCACGGGCCCGGTGCCACACGATCGCCGATGCACTCGGGATGCGGGCGGCTGCCTACCACGCGGGGCTCTCAAGCCAGGAGCGCCGCGAGGTGGAGACCAAGTTCCTTTCCGGCAAGCTGATGGCGGTCGTGACAACGGCAGCGCTCGGGGCCGGGGTCGATTTCCCTGCTTCGCAGGTGATCTTCGATGCCCTTGCGATGGGCCGGGACTGGCTCTCCGTGCAGGAGTTCAACCAGATGGCAGGCCGGGCCGGGCGGCCGGATTTCCACGACCTCGGCCGCGTGGTGCTCCTCGCGGAACCCGGGGGAGCTACTCGCGCGAAAACCCGGGGACTGAAGAGGAGATTGCGCTGCGCCTCCTCAAGGGCGAGATGGAAGAGGTCGCTCCCGTCCACGACCTCGAACAGAGTTCGGAGGAGTACGTGGCAAACGCGGTTGCCTGCGGGGGAGAGGAGGCAGACCTTTCCCGGATCAATGCGACGATGGTGGGCAGCATGGAACCGGTGCTGCCGGAGCTCATCGCCCACCGGCTCGTGCAGAAGAAGGGGACAAAGATCGAGCTCTCCCCCTTGCCCGCGTGATGTCGGAACACTTCATCGGGATCGAGCGGCTGCTTGAGATCGCAGAGCTTGCACAGAAGATGGACGATCCTCTCGATATCATCGCGGAGCTGGAGAGCGAGGCGATGGAAAAGGAAGAGACACAGAAGAAGGAGAAGGGGGGGAAGCCGCAGCAGCAAGGGCACCGGAAAGGTCACGGAAGACGGTGAAGGGCGATACCGGCGGCAACAATCCTACGGTTTTAACTGATTATACGGTGAAACACGATACGAGATATGATCTGCCCGAACTGTGGAACCCGGCTGCCCGAAGGGAGTACGCGCTGCCATCTCTGCGGGTTTCTCCCCCCGCAGGAGACAACGTTCGCCGAGGCCTGCATCATCGTTGTTGCCCTTTTCGCCCTCATGCTTGCCATCAGTCTCCTGCTCTTTGTCGTCACTGGTACGATGGAGATCGATCCCCGTCTCCGGGTGGTTTTGTGCCTCATTGCCGGTGCCGCCGCGACATGGGTGTTCTGGAGGATCACCCGGCGGATGATCCCCGGGCTTTCCGGCTCCCGATAGATCCTTCAACGGTTTTCTGGAGAGGAAAATGTGGAGTCCTCTCCTGTTATGATCCAAAAAATGCTGCCTGCCTATCCGGGGCCGTCCGCCCGGGCCACGCAGACCCAGTGATCGTAGAACGCATCCCCGGGACTCTCGCGCACCTCGATTGTCCGCCCGGCCTCCTCTCCCCATTCCCGGATCAGGTGCGTCTCGGGTTCGGTGCCGACCGTGATCAGCGTCTCTTTACTCACAGAAAAGAGCCCGGCCGCGATCAGGTGCCACATATCGGCAGAAAAAGTGTTGATCTCGCCCATCATGACGCCGATTCCCTTCGCTACCGGCTGGATGTATGCAGCAACCTGCGTTGCGTCGATACACATCGTCTCTTCAGGCAGCAGCCGGCCCTTCTGGATACCGAGAGAAAGGAGCGTCGGGTCGTTATCGTACGAAAGCGGCATATAGCCGAGCTCCCGGAGCACGAGCGATCCGACGCCCGAACCGCAGCCGCAGTCAATGCAGGTCTCTCCTGAACCTTTCCCCCAGGCACCTGCGATCACGTCCGTGAGGATGCCTTTCCGGACCGGGTTGAGATCTTCCATGGCCGGAGGCACATCGTTTGCGAGTGCAGCGAGAAATATTCCCGGACTGCCGCCGCCCATACCGCCCGGTCCTCCTGATAGATCTCGCCGTTCACCTGCTCGAAGGCCTCGATGAGGGCGACGCTGGGATGCCGGCAGAGAAACGAGCCCGCAATCCAGCCGGACACCTCACGGAAGGCGACCGCGATCGGCTCTTCGTGCTCGTCCACGAGCAGCCGGCCCTCTTTCCCGTTGTCGGTTGCAAGCAGATCCGTATACAGCGGGTCGGTGAGTGCGGCATACGATGGTTCGATAAATGCGAGGTCGTCCACTTCAAGGATTACGGCAGCCTTCACGGGTTTTATTCACCCCACCCGATGTGCATCCCGTGCGGGGCCTCAATAATTCCGTCGATCGTTGCATCTTCATGCAGGAAGATCTCCTTTGCGATCACATCACCGAGGACATGGGCGCCTTTTTTTATGTACACCTTCCCGCTGCTCTCGACATTCCCGTGGACGGTGACCCCACCCGCGACGCTGATGGTACGCCGTGCCCGGAGGCTGCCGAATACCACGGTGTCTTCAAGGACATCGATAGAACCGGCCCGGATGTTGCCATGCAGCCGGCACTTCCTCCCGATCTTCATCGAGGACGGAACCGAGAAGACCTTCATGTTCAGCCGGGACCGGGCGGGGATCATGAGCGGGATCTCCACCTTCCTGTCATCATCGGTAAAGAGGTTATCGAGGAGCCGGTCGAGTTCCTTCTCGTTCTGGATCCTGAGCATCGTCATGAGGTAGATGAGGATGAAGACGAGCACCGGCATCGGGTTTCTCACCGCGATCTCACCGGTCGCTTCAAACCCTTGTGCAATCTCCACATTCTCGCCGATATCGAGCGTCCCGCTCACTACCAGCTTCCCGTTAATTTTGACGCCCTCGCCGATGTATGCATCCTCTTTTGCTATTACATCGCTCCCGATCTCACAGAGGTTGCCGATCCGTGCGTCACCGTTTGCCCAGACGTACTCGCGAATCTTCGTGGACTCACCCACGTAGACGTCCGCACCCCGCAGCCCGTAATCGATCTGGCAGAACTCGCCGACTACGATATCCCGGTCGGTCTTGATGCTGTGCTCCTGGAGCTCTGTCCCGTCAGGGAGGAGACAGTGCCGGTGCCAGTTCTTCACTGATTCAGTGCTCATCGATCCCCCGCAGGTTCCCGTTTCATCATATCATGCCCCGTACTTGTGCGTCTGGTTTACCAGATCGAGCGCGGTCGGCAGCAGCCCTGCTCCCGTGATCCGGCAGAGGCCCCCCCGTGCGCAGGTGCGTTCCCCGAATTCTGTTACATCGTCCACCCGGACCCCGTCCCCGTAGATCAGCACCGGCACCGGGTCGGCGCTATGGTCCTTGATCGAGCAGGGCGTGGAATGGTCGGCGCAGACAACGATAATGCAATCCCTGAGATCGAGGAGCGGGCCGAGCACGGCATCCACCTTCTCGATGAAGGTCTTTTTCTGGCCTGCAAGGCCGTCATGGCCGGACTCGTCGGCTCCCTTGATGTTGACGAGCACGAAGTCCTTTTTTTCCAGCTCGCGGACCGCTGCCGTGATCTTTCCCCTGATGTTGCTGTCCTGCGAGCCGGTAATCCCTTCGACCGGGACCTGGGCAAGCCCGACAGCATTTCCGATACCGGAGATCAGGCTTGCGGCGGCAATCACGCTGCCTGACATCCCGTACTTCTTTTCGAATGGCTCGAAGTTCCCCATCTCACCGGCTCCCCGCATAAGCACGATGTTTGCCGGGTTCTGTCCCTGCCGGATCCGCTCCCGGTTGAGCGGGTGGTCTCGGAGAATCTTTTGTGACTGCCGCACGAACTCGTTGCAGACCTCCGCGGTCTTTTTGTCCTGTGCCCGGTCCCTGACCGGGATGATCGTGAGAGGTGCCACATGATCCTTTTTCGGGTCGTTTGTGGAGACGCAGTGGCCGAGCCCCTCTCCTTTGAGGGCAAGGGCTGCCCGGTGGCCGGCGCCGGAGCGGAAGACGAACTCCACGCCGAACTTCGAAAGATCGACCCCGTCTTGGACCGCCCGCGAGAGTGCTGCCGTGTCGTGGATCCGCCCGGCCCGCCGGTCGGTCACGAGCCCTTCCGGAGACAGCGTCGCATAGTTGCACCGGAACCCGATCATGCCCGGCTCCATAGGGATGCCCGATCCCACGCATTCGAGCGGGCCCCGGCCGGTGTAGTACGTACGGGGGTCGTAGCCGAGAAGCGCGAGGTGTGCCGTATCGGAGCCGGGCCGGATGCCGGCGGCGATGGTGTCCATGATCCCGCAGACCCCTCCAGCGGCAAGCCGGTTGAGCACCGGGTGGCGTGCCGCTTCAAGAGGGGTCAGGTCGCCCAGTTCCGGGCAGGGCCGATCGGATAAACCGTCAATGACAAGAAAAAGGATCTTCCGGGCGGTCATTCTTAAGGATTGTTTGGACGCGTGGATTAATTATGTTTCCCGGTTTTATCGCACGCGCGAAAAATCCAGCCACCTGCCAAACTCCCCGGCATGGGTGACTGCCAGGAAAGGGATTTTTGGCTCTGTCGAAATCCTAAAATGAGATTTGTAAGTACACTCTTGGGGGCTAAAGCCCCCGCCGCTTTGGCATCCCCCGCTTGCGATAGTGTCGTATTACCTGCACACAAAAAACACAGGAAATTTTGGTACAGGTAATACTCAAGGGCATCGCATACGCCCCCGCCCCCTTTGGGGGCAGGGCTGGCGTAAGGGGGGCTGTACCTCTTAAAAAAAAGTTTTCTCCAGAGCAGGAATTTTAAAAAAGTGTTTATGGTTTTACTTGGTGGAGACCGGTGCAGCGACCTGCTCGACCCTGGACTTGATGATCTCGACCCGGCGGGTGGGGTAGAGGGTTTTTACGACCTTGAAGAGGTCGCGGGAGATCTCGCCCGAGACGATCCCGTTCACGAGCGTCGTTAAGTCCCATGCCTGTGCCTGGGTAGTAAGGCTTGCGAGGATCGCGTTTCTGAGCGCGTGTTCCTGTGCAATGTTTGCCCGTGCAAAGGTGTAACAGCTGATCGTGAGCCGGACTTTCTTGTTGTCCTTAGTGACGACCAGCACGTGGCAGTCCACGCGGGAGCTGCGGCGCTTGACAAGGGACCTCAGGTAATCGCGGGTCACTTCGTGGCCGACAAACTCGGTGTATGCCGCGTCTCCGGTGACCTCAGCAATCTTGAAGCTCATCTTGATATGCTGTTTTGCGTAGTCGTTGATTATCTCGCCGAGGGTCGACTGCATGATCCTGCCCCTGACGGTCTCAACATCGTTTGCAATGGTGTCGCCGATATACGCCTTGCCGAGATTGTCGGGGGTGTATACCTTGAACCAGCTCTTGGCTTTCCAGCCTTCAACTCTTCTTCCAACCTGTTTTTTCTTTGCCATAGTATCAACTCTCTGATTTTTTCTTCTTCCTCTCGATTCAGATTCCTGTCTTTTTTCGCGGGAGCGTTGTCGTATCGTCCGCAATTGCCAGATTCATCAGGTAGTCATCCACTGATGCGATGACTGACCGGATCTGCGTGCCATGGATCATGGTCGTGACCCGGTCGCCTTCGGCGATTGTGGTCATGCCCTTAAGGTTGTCCGGTGCAAGTGATGACGCTACGCAGGGAGCGTCTGTATGCACGGTAGTAATGAGACCGTGTACCTGCATCATGCAGCAAGCCCCTCCTGCCACCCTTTCACGAATGCCCCGAGCTGGTCGCAGGGGATCGTTGCCCCTGCCCGGGTGTGGTGCCCCCCGCCGTTCCCGCCGCATGCGGCGGCAAGGTTCCGGACGAGCGGCCCGATATCGGCCGTGACACCGTGGGGGGATCGTGCCGAGATCCGGCAGGTATCTCCCGAGCGTGCATATACGAGCACCGGTGCCTGGTGCACCCGGTCCCGGGCGAGCACGTCGGCGATGTCGCTTGCAAGCGTTGCATCCTGGATCTCGTAGACGGCGCTACCCTCGTTTGCAGGGTGCGCCGTTTTCAGCACACCGATAACCCCGAGATGGTGCTGCCGGGCAATCTCCCATGCCTTCCCGATCTCCGCAGACGAGCGCAGGCAGATCGCCGCGCCCAGGTCGCCGTGACCTGATTTGCCACAGGCATCAATGACCGCGGTAAGTGCATGGGCGTCCTCGATCACCTCGCGCTGGAGGTGGATGGTGTCGCCGTAGAGCAGCGCCAGGCCTTCCGCTGATGTCTGCGGGGCGGATGTGAGTACCGCAAGGCTAAGGAGCATATTGAGCTGCAGGCCGTCTTTGCCCTGCGCACCGGTGAGTAGATCAGCGACGGCGGAATCGTCGCCGCTGAGCCCGTCAAGGTACGGGCGGGTGGCGAGCTTCCACCGCTCGGCCATGTCGCGCCCGGCAAGGGTTATGCCCCGGTCCGGGACGATGATCCCGTTTGCCACGCCTTCGTTGAAGATCTCAAGGTTTCTTCCGGTAAATTCCTGGCCGTCACCGATGATACCGGGTATCACGAGGCCGGCAAGGTCGCGGTTGTCTCCCATCTCCTGGGCAACGATGTAGGCCATGCCGGCAGCGGAGAGTTCCCGATCGCCGTCGATCTTATCGAGCCGGGGGTTCGCGTGGAACTCGCCCCTGAACAGCGGGAGGTGGTGGTCCACCACCATCGTTTCCGGTGGCAGGTCCTCCATGCCGGAGCCGAGGTCGCACAGGAGCGAGGCCGCATCGCGGGAGAGGCCGGCGGGCGGGATCTTCGGACAGATTCTCAGCCGGAACTGTATGCCTGACCTGAGCATCGCCTGGCAGAGGATGGCCCCGGCTGCGATGCCGTCAGCATCGTGGTGTGCGTACACATCGACATAATGCTGGCGGCGGATATGGTCTGCGACGGTTTTTGCGACTTCTTCGAGTGACATGGGCATCTCACGACAATATACGGGATTATCTGGACAGCAGGATCTCGGCGTTCTCCGGCTTGTAGGTGAAACCTGCAGGCAGCTTTTTCGTGCCGGTGTAGTACTTCACGAGCCGGCGGATCTTGGCCTCGACAAGGTGGAGCTGCCTCTTGTTGTGCAGGTCCTTTTTGTTGTCTCCCAGGTGCTTGCGCAAGCCCAGCGCCTTTATCATGAGATCGCGGAGATCCTCGGGGATCTCGGAGCTGATCTTGTTCTCTTTTAAGATGTCGCCGATCCGTTTGCCGGTGACCATCTTGACATCAGGGACGCCGTAGCGGTCCCGCAGGATCAGGCCGATCATGCTGCTCGACGTGCCTTCCTTGCGGAGATCGACAATAAGTTTCTCGATCGCTGCCTTGTCCGTGTTGGACCATGCAGGCGCTTCTTTCCGCGCAGGCCGCACTGAGCTTGACTTGCCTCTTCTTCTGGCGTGCATTCGTGCCATTGTTATACCTCCGGTTATTATGTAAGTCCAGAAAAGTGCAGTGTTCTTACTGACTCCCTGTAATCCCAAAGCCTGTAGTTTTGAGGCCGTGCCAGAAAGGCACGTCGGACTTACATCTGTCAGCACCAGTTTAAAAGTGCTGTCTCATTATTGACGGCCACGAATATTAAGGGTATCTATACCCGGGCCGTGCCTCTTTGCGGCAACGTGCACGCATCTGCCCGGCAGGGACACCGGGGCAGGGTTTTATCCACATGCCCGTATCTTTTTACCCTGCGAAACAAAAACGGGATGGTACGATGGACGAACAAAACCAGGAACTGCCCGAAGGGATCGTGATCCGGTTCCGGGACTGTTTCTCCGTGCGGTATATCCAGTCTGCTGCACTGTTCTGCCGGCTGGGGTACGGGCTCGAAAAAGAATATGTCACAACCGGCACCCTGTCCGCGGAGCAGCGCCTCCGGCACGAAGCCTTTATCCTCAATGCACTCTTCTCCACGGTTGCATTCCTCGAGTCCACCATCAACGAGCTCTGGTCCGATGCGGCGGACAATGCGTATTTCTTTTCCGATGAAAAAAACGAGGCGCTACTCCAGGCTGTCGGGGAGAAATGGAAGAACGAGAATTACTTCGATCGCACTCCGCTGCCGAACAAATACCAGAAGATCCTGGAAATCGGGGAAAAACCCCTCTTTGATGAGAATGATCCGGACTTCTCAGGTATAAAGGACCTGATCGGGATCCGTAATTACCTGATGCATTACCGCCGTGAATGGGTGGTCATCCCGGCCGACCGGGCACCCGGCGCCCACACGGAGACCCATGCGGAAAAATTTGAGCGGCTCCTCAAAAACCGGTTTGATGAGAATCCGCTTGCGGGAAAAAACCTGCCGTTCTTCCCGGACCGGTGTCTTGGCCACGGGTGTGCCGAATGGGCCGTAACGACCAGTCTTTCATTCACGGACCGGTTTTTCCGGAATCTTGGCCTGCCCGCTCCCTACGATGGGATCCGGGACGAACTGGCGACGCGGTGACCGGGCAGGGATACCGTCAGGTCCTGCAGTATGCAAAAGTACGTTGTTGTCCAATCGGGAAAAAGAGTAAAACGGGCTCGGGAGAAAATATTAGTTTTTAACAAATAACAGGCTCCGGAGAAATCTTGAAATGAGATTTGTACGTACGCTTTTGGGGGCTAAAGCCCCCGCCGCTCTGGCATCCCCCTGCGAGCGATAGTGTTGTAGTATCTGTACTCATGTCTGCACCCCGACACAGGTACTACAAAGGCATCGCTTACGCCCCCCTTGGGGGGCAGGGGCTGGCGCAAAGAGAGGTCATCGCTCATCACATAACCGTGGGAGCACTGCCGGTACCGTGATGCAACAGGTATGCCCGATGCAAAACCGGCAAAAAAGATTAGTATAAGAGATTTACTGCAGATATGGAACCCGGGACGGTACGGGTTATACTGAATGCAGCACCAATTGCGGGTCTGATCTCAATGTTAAATTTATCGTTTGGGGTAATTCCAGAGGGTAAATAACAAGCGATTGTATACTGCTCGTTTGGACTCAGCGTACCTGTAAATACACCAGTGGGATTATTCTGATCATTAGTGATCGCCCAAGAACCACTAGTAGAACTTGTATCAGGTGTTGTAGTTACTAAAGGAGAAACTGTCCAGACAGGACTTTGAAGTGTAATTAAATTGTTTGAATCACTAAAAACTATGACAGTTTTTGTCATATCAACGGGAGTTCCACCCGCTGCCAGTCCAATATTGAACTCAACAGTAGTAATGTTGTTCATGTTGGGGGAAGCGGTTCCATTTATTCCGTAAACATTCCCTATGATCTCTAATGTCGAGCTGGACTGCCCGACAGCACTGTACACCGTCTGCTGTGCCTTCTGCGTCGTGAAGAACCCGGCGCCAAGCACTACGTACGAGAATACGGCTGCGACGACAACGAATGCAATAAGCACAATCGCTGCCTCGAGGCCGGTAAATCCGTCATCATCCTTTTTTTTCGAACTCATGGCTATACCTTCATGAAGCAAATAGACACTAATTGGTACCAGCGTCTGTAAAGTACGCAATGTTTTTAATAGAATAAATAGTTTGTGAATAATCCGGCTAAAATCCTATTCTGGAATGGGTAGAGGCTCATGGTTTCTTGTTAAAAACCCAAGCGAGACCCGATTATAGCAATATTGTTGAGTTTGTTTTACTTATAGCCTGTATTCGGTATGCGTTGCCGTCGCCGCTTTGCCTGCTTTCCCTCAAGCCTTGGCGCATTCTCATCCATCAGCATCATCCCCCCCCACAACAAAGAAATGCCTGTGGCGGTAGTTCGACTTATGGCTGACCCATCTATAGTGACTCTGCAAACGTCCCGACAACGCAACAGTACCTCTCAAGAGCCGGAAAGAGCGTGAGATTTTTTGATGAGTTACTTTCCGGTGAGGATTTTTACTTCGCTTTCCAGTGTCTCTTTGAGACGCTGCACGGCGTCGTTGAGATCATTTGTGATTGTCACGGTGAACTGGTTGTCGGTCTTCACATCGTGATAGGTAACGACGTAATCGATCTGGCCGTCCTTTGCCTTCTTTGGTTCAATGATCACTTTTACCATGAGGTGTCTCCGGTTGTTCCGGGGGCAGTTAACCGCCTTCCCCGGGCCTGATCAATTCTTGGGCATGACATTTTATAAAATCTTCATCCCCGGCCTCACGCTCTGCAAACGAATGCCAAAAACGGCAGAAGTCGTCCGGTAAATATCCGGAGTACGCTCCCGTTTTCCTTTTTTTAGGAGGGATCAGTAACAACTATATGGAATCGGCAGAAAAAGTATATGCCGCACAAATGGGCTCGTAGATCAGGGGTAGATCGTCACGTTTGCAACGTGAAGGCCACGGGTTCGAATCCCGTCGAGTCCATCGTTTTTTAAGCATGTTTTTTGGTACTCTAGAGTTCATTGAGGTCATGTATTGACGCTCTTTTAGGTCTCCGGCATTTCATGCCTCCGCCCCCGCACGCTTGTGGCATCCCCGGCTAGCGATAGTGTTGTATTATCTATACTCATGTCTGCACCCCGACACAGGTAATACCAAGGCATCGCTTACGCCCCCGCCCCCTTGGGGGGCAGGGCTGGCGTAAGGGGGGCTGTCTCTCTTAAAAAAAGGATTTCTCCAGAGCCAATCCTGCTCTGCTCTAAAAATAACCTGGTAAAGAATTCAGGGAACGGATTCCCCGGTTTCCGGTACGGGTCTAATCTATCCAGTCGAGCAGCTGGTTCGTTGGTGCCTGCTCGCTCTTTTTTATCAGTTTCATCTTTACTTTTTTTACGGCCTCGTCCGCAGGGGAGGAGGAGAGGGGGGCCGGCGCGGCCTTTTCAAACAAGCCGTAATCAAGGAAACCGTCCGGGGTGTCTTTGGCATCGCCTGTGCCGATCTCCCGGATGGCTGCGGGAGGCTCGGCCTCATGAGCCGGCAGCGCAGCAGCCGGGGGCTCACTCTCCCGGGACGGGGACACTGCCGGCTCCTCCGCCGCCACAGGATCCGGGGTGATGAGCGGGGGGGCCACCGATTTTGTGGCCGGGGGAGCATCATGGGATGCAACCTGAACGGTGACATGGATCCCCTCCACCCGCTGGATCAGAAAGTCGACGAAGTCCTCGACCTCCCGGCGCTGCTCTGCCGGGAGGCGATCCAGTTTGCTCTCCAGCGATTCCATGGTGGGTGAACGTGTCCTTCGCTATCCAGTATCTTTTGTTATTTGTATTTAAGAGAAATGCGCCGGCGCATGACCGTGACGCAGGGTTACACCCACCGGTGCTGGTACCCGCGTTTTTCCAGGGGTTTCCCGTCAAGGAGGACGGCCTTTTCCGGGATCGCTTCTCCGATCACCGTGCAGGTACGCCGGCCACCGGTACCGGTCCGGGGGCAGGGTAAAGATCAGCTCGTAGTCCCCGCCGCCATACAGCGCGAGTTCCCGCGCCTGTGCTTCAGGAATACCTTCAGGCAGCGGTAGTTTATCAGAATCAAGGGAGAAACCGCAGCTGTTGACCCCCAGAAGATCGTAGAGCGAGAGGGCGATCCCGTCGCTGTCGTCCATCATCGCGCTGACTCCGCTGCGTGAGAGGATCCGGCCCTCCGCGACCCGGGGCTGCGGCTCGAAGAGCGCCTTTTCAAACTGCTTATACCCCTCGAGCCACGCCTGCGCCTGCCCCGGGGTCCCGGTGATGCAGACAAGATCCCCCGGCCAGGCACCGGCCCGCTGCACGAGATGCACCCGGTCAACGAGGCCAAGGCCGGTCGTCACGACCGTGAGCTCATCGTGATGGTCGATGTCCCCGCCGACAATCGCGG
>CAWEFI010000008.1:0-115395 GCA_963808285.1 uncultured Methanoregulaceae archaeon | reverse complement strand
CCTTTGTTGGGCCATGAACAATTAAGGGCAGTCACGGCTGAGCCTTACCTTTTTGTTTCAAGAGAAAATAAAAGGGAAAAACTAACCTGATTTTACAGGTGATGGAGCCAAGATTCCAGCCAGTGCACCAACGGATGCCGAAGCAATTGCAATTACTCCGTCGGGTAATGTTTTAGCAGCTGCTCCTGCTGCTGGATTACTCAACCCCACAATGAGAATTTCTCCGATAAGCACAATCAAAATGGCAAGCCCCAAGAAGATGATTGTCCCTTTATAAACAAAGCCTTCTACATCACCAGGAATTTTTCCTGTGGTATTAGGGGCCGGTCCTGCACCTGCTGCACCATCAGTCATAGATGATCAAGCATTCTTCAGATTTACGTAGTATATATATTTTTGTCTGAGTAAATCATTATTAATAAAAATATTATTTGCCTCTTTTACAATTACATGTCAAATCGAGAAATACTATTTGGGTCATGGGGTTTTCGCTATCTTACAAAGGATGACTGCACTTTGAGCAGTACTCGGCTGGAACTTTTGAGAGAACAAACATTGAAATACATGCGCGCGGATACCAAATTAAGAAATTTTTACGTCGTATGATTGAAACAAAAAAGGTCAACCACGGCTGAAGATATTACCTTTTTTCTGCAAATAGAGTTTTTAACATGTTAGCCGTCACCAGGGAATTATTTCAAAATGTTTTAACTGCCAAGCCGGACATTTTCCGGAATCCTCAAGCTCGGGACCCGCTCTTTTTTTGAAATCTTCGCGAACCTTACCGGACTTTTTTTTAAACAAGTTTATAATACTATATCGATCAGGAGATTTATGCATGTCAGGATAGTTACAGGGTGCTACAATTAATATCCATCCCGTATCAAAGGTATTAAAGGGTGAACTTTTATAATAGTACATTAATGGACGCAAGAGCCGAACCGACACCATTTGATCAAAGGCTCTTTCTTATCTTCATCATCACGTTTGCATCCATAACGGCGTTCGAATTTGCCAGCCAGTACGTCTATCTGTACCCTCCCGATTGGCGCTCGAATCTGATCACAAGTCTCTTCACGAGCGGGTTTGCTGTCATCATTGCTTACTTTCCACTCAAGGCTTACTATGACATGAATACCCAGCTCCTATCAGAGGTAGTGAGATGCCATGGCGTGGAGATGGAATTGCGGGAGCAAAAGGAGCACCTGAAAAAGATCAACAAAAAACTCACGATGCTCTCGACGATCACGCGACACGACATCAAGAACCAGCTGACTGGCCTCGTCGGATTCCTGCAGCTGGTGAAAAATGAGGCCCCGGACAACCCGTCCCTGAATGAGCACCTCAATAAAGTGATGGAATGCAGCAAAACCATCGAACAACAGATCGAGTTCACCCGGTATTACGAGGAACTGTGAACGGGAACTGCAGGCTGGTACGCTGTTCAGAATGGTATTCTCGATACAGCACGGCAGTTGTCCCTTGAGGGGATTACCCCTGACCCAGGACGGGCCGGGCGATCATGATGACAGGGGCTGATGTCCCCCTCCCCTCCACATGCGGGAAGTACCGCCACTCCCGACGGGACGCCATCGCGGCGGATCACGTAAATACATTTTCGGGAAAGACCGCTTCACTGCAAATCCCATTCAACCATCTGTCACACTATCGCAACCGGGGGATGCCCGTGCGGCGGGGCACGAGCCCCCGAGAGCACGCTCTCTCCGGAAAATCCTGAAAGCAACACCCACCGTGAATCTCGCACTTCCGATGGTAAAACTTCTCAAAACCACCGTATCCCGCTATCCGGATGCTCCTGTTTCCCTCATATGAGGCCGATGGAGGCGGATCCCCGGTGTTTTTCTCAAAAAACCGGGTCGTTTTTTCCCGATCAGGAACCCCCTTTATTTTTCGGCCATAGTGCCCCTCCGGGCATACCCGAAGTCCCGGATAACCTGCTGAATCCTCCATTTTCCGCGATCAAAGGAAGGCCGCTAAATTGCACGGTTTTTTTTCATTTAAAATGGCCCGTTTCCAAAAATACCGGTTTAAAAAGAGAATCGTGGAGAGGATTGGCACCATTTCCACTGGAACTTCCGGGACACCGTTCCAGCCTGGCAACCCTCCGTCGGAGAATCGATCATGGGAGAGAGTAGGTCCCGCCATCCTCCCTTTATAAAGGGAGTCTGCAGGGAGGGGATATCTACCGGGTGTGCGGGTTCGTGTAATCGTCCGCCCCCCACCATTCGATCTCGCCCACGGCAGCCCATCTTTTCAGCAAACTTTTTTGCCTCGTCAATGGCCGCGACCGGCTTTTTCCCCGGGTCATTTTTTAGTGTTGGGGTTGGGGGGTTGAAGGGTTTGCGGTGGGAGGGGATGGAAGGCGGATGCCCTCCGTTCTTTTTTTAGAAAGTTCACCAACCTTGCCGGGCTTTTTTATAAAATCCCGATAACCTTGCGGTACTTTTTTTGAAAAAAGTTCAGCTGCTGAGTCGCTCATTTTCCGGAATGGTGAGGTCATGACTTGTTCTTTCTGTAAGATGTTCAGCTGCTGATCCGGGCACGAAACCGGATATTTAAGCAGAGAACGCTCTTGGGGTTTTTCGTCCCCGCCGGGTGGGCACTCCCCACATACGAGAGATTACCTGCAAAAACGCTTTTCAGGTTTTCACGCTGTCCAGTGCGGCTTTCAAAATATCCAAAATGCTGTTTCCTGTTGTGCGGACAGCTTATCGAACCGTCACCGGCGCGTCCTTCAGGGCGGCGGTACCATCATTTTATGGGAAGGGGAAAATCCTGCACCGAAATACCGTATCCGCCGCTTTATACGTACACCATCACCAGCGCAGGAGTCTATTCCTCCCTGCCGCCCCGATCAAGGGAGGACGTATCCTCAGTATGCTGGTTCTTGTGCCGCCTTTGAGCCTCTTTCTCACGGTCGAGCGCATCGGGATCGACATGCCACTCGGTTCGGCGCAGGAGGCCGTGCAGGGTGCTCGCCTCCCGGGTCGTAAGGCCGGCCCGCCCAAGGATGCGGCGGATCATGATCATCGTGTTCTCGCGTTTGAAAGCCGGATGGTGCACCGAGTCCAGGAAATGGTCGATGTGCCGGTACAGGTGACCCATCTCGTAAGGCGATGCAAGCCGGTACTCCTTGCCGGGGAGGTTCGCGAGCTCGTAGCAGACCACGCCGACCGCGTGGGAGAGATTCATGATCGGGTACTCATCGGCAGTAGGGATCGTGCAGATCATGTCGCTGCGCTTCACTTCGTCGTTATTGAGCCCCCAGTTCTCGCGCCCGAAAAGGATCGAGACCCTCCCTTCAGCCGTACCGATACGCTCCCGCAGCTCGCGGGGCGAATAAAACGGCATCCTCATCGGGGTGCAGACCGACTTGCTCACCTGCCCGGTCGTGGCGACCACGATACTGCTCCGGGCAAACACGTCCTCGATGGTGCAGATCTCTGCGTTGCACAAGACATCCTGTGCATGGGAGGAGCGGGCTTTCGCCTCGTCGCCGAGTGCGCAGGGATCGACGAGCACCATCCGGTTAAACCCGAAATTTTTCATCACCCGTGCGGCAAACCCCACGTTTCCCTCATACAGGGGGGCCACGAGGACGATGTCGATCTCGGGCATAAAAAGAATTACTGGACCGCGTCCACCGTTGCCTTGAGGACAGCGGCGCCCTGATCGTAGACCGCGTTCCCGACCACGATCGTATCCGCGTATTTTCCCATCTCCGCGGCTTTCTCCGCCGAGTTAATCCCGCCGCCATAGTACAGGATCGCCTGATCGATCACTCCCGATGCCGCTTTCACGACAGCAGGGTCGCCATATGTCCCGGAATATTCAATATAAACGACCGGGAAATGGAAGTAGCGGTCGGCAACCAAGGTATATGCCGCGACTTCCGAGGGCTTGAGATCGCAGATCGCTTTTGTGACCCGGCCAACCGCAGAGTTGGGGTTGAGCACGATATAGGCCTCGGGTACGACTGCATCCCACGGGATATGACCATCCTGCTGCTGCACCCAGAAGCGGTGCTTGCCGACGATCCACTGCACATCGGTCGTGTTCATTACGCTTGGCACAAAGACATACTCGATCCCCTCGATAAGCACTGCCTCGGGCCCGGCAGGCTCCATCACGAGGGGCAGGCCGTATACAGCGAGCTGCTTCTGGAGCGCGAGGAGGTTCTCTTTGGTCACGTTCAGCGTGCCCGAGAGCATCAGTGCATCGGTACCACTCGAGGCAATTGCATCGATGTCACCGGGCCTGAGCTGCTTGTCAGGGTCGAGTTTGGTCACATGCACCCAGTCTTTCCACTTCATGTCAGTATCAGCAGTACCTATGTCGTTTATACCAATAAACCGGTGCTCCGGGTGGTTCACCACGGTTAATAGATATACCAGAGCCTAACGATCGTCCTGAAATAAAATGAAACCGTCAGATCCGGATGATCCCATCCTCGCGTTTCTTTCGTAAGAGGGACTGGTAGTTCCGGATCTTCTCTGCATCTATGCCCGTTATGGCGGAGAGCTTCCCTGCATCCGCTGCGAGCAGTTTGTCCCCGTTGATGACCCCGGCGCTGGCTAGTTTCTCTGCCATCGTGCCGGTCAGTCCTTTGATCGAAAGCAGTTCCTTACGGCCCTTCTCGATCCGGGCGCGGGGAATCTTCACCGGCATGGGCCGGTGCAGGTACCCGCTGACAAGCGCCACATGCCGGTTCACGGTACCGGTACTCATGCCCGTGATCGCACTCAGGCGTTCGGGAGTGGTCGAAACAAACTCATCCGGACCGGTGATTCCGGCCGCGAAATATTTTTTGAGGCTTACTGCAGGAATGCCAATCTCCTTTAAGAGCTGTCCGTTGTAGGTGACCTGGGCCTCGGTGAGGAGATCACGCGCCTCGTTCTCTCCGATACCGGCCTTCTGGAGGGTCGCCGGATCTGTCTTTGAGAGGCCGGCAAGGTCTGATACTCCGGACTCTTTGAGGGCCGCTATGATCTTAGAATAACTGCGCCCTTTTCTTGGGATGAGATGTTTTCTCATAAACTTGCGGCATTCGGAACGCCTGCGCAGTTTTTCGAGCACGCCCTCCGCCTCAATTTTAAGTTTCTGCGCTGCATCCGGTGCCAGATCCAGTGCTTTTGTGAGGCTTTCGGGCTCTTTGCGGGCGATCTCGGCAACCGTATAGATGTGCCGGGCCCGGGCTTTTTCCAGGAGGGCTTCATTCATTGAGGGGATCTCGGTGAGCGATTCTGTATTGGAGTTGATGTGGTGGCAGAGCGGACAGCCGATATCCCAGGGACGGGCGCCCTTCCTCGCAAGGCGCACGAAATGGAGATGATGCTTCTCGCAGACATCATCGGTCCGTACCGCCCAGCCCCACTGGGTGACGGGGAGGCCGATGTTGAATGTGCACTCCGGATACCGGGAGCAGCCGATAAACTGGGTCGAGCCCCGCATGTGCTTGATCGCAAGCGTCCCCCCGCAGACCGGGCAGCGGCCTAAATTGAGTTCCTCTGCGGTGCGGTCCCGGATGTCATCGCCGATCTCCTGCCCGTGCGCCTCGAGCTGGTCGAATGCCGCATGCAGCATGGTGCGGGACTCTTTTATGACGTCATCGCGGGTGCGTTTGTTCTCTTTAATCTGCTGCATGTGCGACTCTATCGTCTGAGTCATATCGGGCCTGGTGATCGCATCGGCATTATGTTCAAGCGCCTCGGTCACGACACGGCCCACAAGGGTCGGGCGCAGCGGGTTTCCTTCCACGTACTTGCGGGAAACAAGCTTTGCGATCACCTCGTGCCGGGTGCTCTTGGTCCCCAGTCCCAGTTCCTCCATTCTCTGGATGAGCTTGCTCTGTGTGTACCGGGCAGGCGGCATCGTCTCTTTCTGATCGAGACTGACCGTGCGGATCGGCAGTTTCTCCCCGAGGACAAACGCCGGAAGAATCGTCTCCTTTGCCTCTGAGAACGGGTAGACCGTGTGCCAGCCCGGTTCGACCAGGCGCCCGCCTGTCGTGGTGTAGGCTTCGCCACCGGCATCGAAATTGACTTTCATGGTCTGCCAGAGTGCGTCCGGGGCAAGGGTCGCGAGGAACCGGCGGAGCACGAGCTCGTAGACCCGGAATGCCTCGTCGCCGATCCCTTCCCTCGTGGCGACCCCGGTCGGGTGGATCGGTGGGTGGTCAGTGGAGGACTTCTTGCCCCGGGTCGGTTCTGCGCGCCGGTGGGCGATGGTCCACTCCACGTCTTTTCTAAATGGTGAATTCCTGATCGTCGCAAGCAGACCGTTCAAATCCAGCGATGGGGGATAGACTGTGTTATCGGTCCTTGGATAGGAAATGAACCCGTTCATATACAGTTCTTCGGCGATCCGCATTGCGTTTGCCGCAGAGAACCCGAGCCGGGCTGCTGCAACGATATAGGTCGTTGTATCGAACGGTGAGGGAGAACGGTCCTGCTTGGTTCCTTCCCTGACCTCGGTCACAACAAGCGGGTCTCTTGTCCGGTCGCGGGCGAGTTCAGCAGCTGCCTGGTCCTTGAACCTGCCATTCGTGTGCCGGGCCTCGATCTGCTCGCCCGACTTCTCGGTGACAACCCCGAGCTGCCAGTACGTTTCCGGTACAAACTTTTCGATCTCCTTTTCCCGGTCGACAATCATCGAGAGTGTGGGGCTCTGGACCCGGCCGACCGAGAGGATGTTGTTCCCGCCACGGCGTGCGGCAAGCGAGATGAACCGGGTCAGCGACGCCCCCCACATCAGGTCGATGGACTGCCGCGCCTCCCCTGCTGATGCAAGCGCGAAGTCAAGTTCGGTTGTATTTGCAAACGCGGTCTTAATTTCCTGAGGTGTTATTGCAGAGAACCGGGCACGGTCGATCTTCACGTTCCGGTTGACCGCCTGTACCAGTTCAAACGCCTCTTTGCCGATCAGCTCCCCTTCGGTATCAAAATCAGTCGCAATGGTGACCCTGTCGGCGTGACGGGCCAGTTTCTGGAGGAGGGAGACGATCCTTTTCTCGGTGGGTACCTTGATGGTCTTTGCATCGATCAGGCTGCGGGGAGTGGAGGTCTCGCTGCGCCAGTTCTCGTAGCCGGGCTCAAAGTCAACTTCGACAACATGGCCGCGCAACCCCACTGTAGTTGTGTCCCCGAAACTGTAGGTCGATACTCCGGCGTCCTTCTTTTCGGTGACTTTGTGTCCCTCTGCAAGGATCTGGGCGATCCTGCGGGCCGAGATGTTTTTTTCTGCGACGATCAGGTGCACGTCAGGTCACCGCTCCATGCTCTTGAGGCCCTCAACCATCAGCCGGTTGAGCTCGCCCGGATCGGCACGCCCCCGTGTCTTTTTCATGGCTTGTCCGACAAGGAAGTTCAGGGCCCCGTTCTTTCCGGCCTTATAGTCCTCGACCGCTTTTGAGTTCTCCATCATAACCTCGTGGATGGCACCCATAAGTGCATTATCGTCACCGGAGGTCTTTGCAAGGTTCAGGCGGGCGACAATTGCTTCCGGTGTCTCTTTTGTCTCACCCTTAAGACGCTCATCGAGAATCACCCGCAGGACTTCGACACCACTCTTGTCGGTGATCGTTCCTGCTTTTAAGAGCACCAGTAGACCGGTGAAATTTTTAGCGTCCACCCCATCGATTTTCATGCTCCGGTAGTTGAGCTCCCCGGTAAGTGTGTCGGCAATCCACGTTGCGGCGAGAGTACAGAGCCCGTTCCCCGCGACAACGGCCTCATAGAAGTTTGCTACCTTGAGTTCACCGGTCAGGGTGCGGGCGTGATTTAAGGAACACCCGTACTGCTGCACGAACCGCTCGCGCCGGGCATCGGGAAGCTCCGGGAGCACAATGTCCTTTAGCCATGACTGGACGCGGAGCGGTCTGAGATCCGGTTCCGGGAAGTACCGGTAGTCGTTTTCCATCTCCTTTGAACGGGCCGACTGGGTGATCCCCCGGGCCTCAAGGTAGTGTCGGGTCTCGCGTTCGACTTTAAGGCCGCGCCTGAGCAGGTTTTTCTGCCGGGTTATCTCAAAGGTAAGCGCCTTCTCGACCCCTTTGTACGAGGTGATATTTTTGATCTCCACGCGCTCGCTGCCCCGGAGCGAGATGTTGGCATCGACACGAAGCGATCCCTCTTTTTCGGAATCAAAGACACCGAGGTATTCGAGAGTGGCCCGGAGCTTGTTCAAGAATTTCCGGGCCTCTTTGGGCGATCCCATGTCCGGTTCTGATACAATTTCGATGAGAGGGATACCCGCCCGGTTGTAGTCAACAAGGGAATACCGGCCGCGTTCGGCGTTTCCCATGTGCACGAGACGGCCCGGGTCCTCTTCCACGTGGATACGGGTGAGCTGGATCTTCCGTTCCTTCCCGTCGTCCCCCTCGATCTCCACGTACCCGCCTTCGGCAAGCGGCTTGTCGTACTGGGTGATCTGGTAGGCCTTGTCGAGATCGGGGTAGAAGTAGTTCTTCCGCGAGAACTCGGACTCGGGGATGACCGTGCAGTTGAGCGCCTTTGCCACCCGCATCGCGTACTCGATCGCTTTTTTGTTGAGCACCGGCATCGTGCCGGGCAAGCCGAGGCAGAGCGGGCAGACATGGGTATTGGGACCGTCGTTCCGGTAATCGGTGGAGCAGCCGCAGAAGAGCTTGCTCTTCGTGTCGAGCTGGCAGTGGACTTCGAGGCCAACGATAATGTCTGCGTCGATCATGGCTTTACCGCCTGCTCGTAGGCATAAGCGACATCGACAACGCGCTCGTCCTCAAACGGTCTGCCCATGACCTGGAGGCCGACCGGCATCCCCAGCACCTTCCCGCAGGGCACCGAGATCGCCGGGATACCCGCGAGATTCACCGGCACCGTGAGGATATCGGAGAGATACATGGAAAGCGGGTCACTTTTTTCGCCCAGCCGGAATGCGATCGTGGGCATCGTGGGGCCGCAGAGCACGTCCACGTCAGAGAGGAGACGGGCAAAATCTTTCCTGACGTTCTCCCGGGCAACCTGCGCCTTTGCATAGTACTTACCGTAATAACCCGAGGAGAGAGCAAACGTCCCGAGCATGATCCGGCGCCTCACTTCGGCGCCGAACCCCTCTCGGCGCACGTCCTGATATGCCGCATGCCATGACTTTCTGGTATCGGCGGCAGGGCCGTACCGGACACCATCGAACCGCGCAAGGTTGGAGCTGGCCTCACTCGTGCAGATCACGTAATAGGCGGCAAGCGCGTACTCCATCGAGGGGATGCTGCAGGGAATCGTCACGGCACCGATCTCTTCGAGCCGGCCGATTGCACGCCGTACGACTGCGGCAACCTCTGTATCGACACCTTTCCCGAAATATTCACCCGGGATGCCGATCCGGAGGCCCCTGATGTCCGCGGACGGGGTGTGGTTGTACGGCCGGTCGTAAGACGTGGAATCTTTCTTGTCGTGGCCGGCGATCACCGACATCAGGAGTGAGACATCGGCAACATTTTTTGCCATGGGCCCTATCGTTTCCAGCGAATTGGCGTACGCTATCAGGCCGTACCGGGAGATCCGGCCGTACGTGGGCTTGAGCCCCACAATCCCGCAGAACGCGGCGGGACACCGGATCAAGCCGCCGGTATCGGTGCCAAGGGCCATTCGTACCAGACCTGCCGCCACTGCGGCTGCGCTGCCTCCTGAAGATCCGCCGGGCACCCTTCCCGTATCACAGGGGTTAAGCGTGGGGCCGAATGCCGAGTTCTCAGTGCTCGTTCCCATCCCGAACTCGTCCATGTTGGTCTTACCGGCGATTGCGGCCCCGGCATTCTTTATAAGTCCGACCGCGTGCGCATCGTAGGGCGGGACATAGCCTTTGAGGATCTTCGAGGCGCAGGTTGTTTCAATCCCCTGGGTCGAGATATTATCCTTAACCGCGACCGCGATCCCTGCAAGTTTTCCCTCCCCGTGGGTGGGCTGTGTGCATATGTTCAGGAATGCATTGTACCGGTCGTCCGGCTCGAAACGGATCGTGTGCGCCGCCACTACATCACCCGGGGCGCCTTGATAAATCCGTCTTCCCGCGCACCAGCGTTTCGCGTCGCCTCGTCCTGCGAAAGCGAGGGTTCGACCACGTCTTCCCTGAGTACATTAGAGAGATCCCGGATGACTGCGCTATCGCCCTGCACCCGGTCAAGCACGTCAAAATATTCCACAATGGCGTTGAACTGGCCGGTAAAGGTGGCCAGTTCTGCGGCATCGATGCCGATATCGGCAAGTTCACCGATATGCTCCACGTCTTTTTCAGTGACCATGTTCCATCCGTCCGATGTGGTCTATGTAATCTTGCACTGACGTTTTATAACCATTTTTACGGGCAAGCCTCTTCAATACTCCCCAGACCCCGCTCCCGTACTGCATGGCCTTTTTGCCATATAAGGCCAGTTCCCGAGGGATGTGGCGTTCTGCGACCTCCCTCAATGGGATCTTCCGTTCACCGTCGCGTACCTTCTCATGGGCAGGGATCGCGCGTGCGGCGCGCACGACCCGGATATCCAGGTAGGGCATGGAGAGGTACGTACCGTGAAGGGCAGCGATTGCCTGATCGCGTCCGGCCTGTGCCTCAAGTCCGGCAACGTCCCGGGCAAGATCATCTTCCAGAGTCGCAGATGACAGGTACCGGGCATAGCCGCCGAAAAGCTCGTCCGCTCCCTGACCTGCGAGGATGCGCCGGTGCCCGTGCTCCCCCGCCCACCGGGCGATGAAGAACTGGGTGACTGCGATGCTGGTGTTGACCGGGTCTTTTTTCGGGATCGCGGCGATAACGACAGGGAGCACATCCGCGATCTTATCCGGAGTTATCTCGACCCCGGTACATTTCAGGCCGAGCAGCTCTGCCGCGTGCCGGGCCTGTGCAAGGTCGTGGGACCCGGCAAGACCGACTGCCACGCATTCCCGCCCGGCCAGCGCGGCAACAAGGCTTGAGTCCACACCTCCTGAGAGCGCGGTGACACCCTCGCTGCTCCTGAGCCGGACTGCCGTCACGATCGCTTCGTCAAGCGTGCAGGGCGCAGGATCGGGCTCGATCGAACACCGCACCTGCCCGTTGCAGACAAGCGCACCTTTCGGCCCCGGTCCCGGGATAATGCCGAAATGGTCGCGTGCGTGGCAGGTATCAAACGAGAGCGCAAATTCGCCGCCGAACCTGCGGATCTGCGCCGGATCTGCCCGTACGATCCTCTCAACATCAGCCGTGGAAAGTCCGGTACCATCCAGCTCGACCCACCCTGTACACTGAAACAAGGTCATGCACTCGCCGGATACAGTATGGTAACGGCCATGCATATAATGCGTGGCAAAGGCGTGGCACCAGATGTTCAGGTGTGTACGTTTCCCGTGGGCCGGGTGATCTGTTAGGATACGGGTTTAAACCGCGACCCCTGCATACGATAACCGCACAAAATTCGGGTACCGTGCCGGATCTCTCCCGGTCACGATTCTTTTTATTGTACAGACGAAATACTATAGAGCGCGAGGGTACGAAAGTGGCCAACTCGGCTGGACTTAAGATCCAGTTCCGCAGGGATTCATGGGTTCGACTCCCATCCCTCGCATCGGTCCTGTTTTTCTTTCTGTTATTTCGTATGTGCTTCCTGTTTCCGGTGACAGGGCCGGCGGATATCAGAAAGAGTCCTTATCGGCTTTTACAGAACACACTCCTGTATGACGTTGATCAAAAAGCACCGCGTACGGAAAAAACATCCCCGAAAGATACCCTGCCGGAGATGTTTTTCTCTGCCCTTGCCAATCACGACGACTTCGTAGTAACATGTGAGTCAGATCCTCAAAACAAAAAAAGTCGCCGGGCGTGATGACCGGGGATCTGATCACCCCTGTGATGCCTGCTACCCTTAAGCGGCAGATCGAGCGCAAAAAAGAGGAGGGAAACACCATCGTCATCCGGGACGGGAAATAAGGCGCACCCGTCACCGGGCCGGAATGTTCCCGATGCTTTTATTCCTTGTTGTCGGAGATGTCGATTTCGGGGATTCCGGCCACCCGTCCCACGCGTCCGTCACTGAGCCGGACCTTGATGCCGTGAGGATGAAACGATGAATTTGTCAGGATTTCCTGCACGAACCCCCTTGTCAGTCTTCCGCTCCTTTGGTCGGCCTTCAGAATAATATCAACCGCGCAACCGGGACGTATGGCGTCACGGCGCTTTCCATCGGGTTGCGGATCAGCTTGCTTGTCCATGGGAATGCTCAGAATAGGTTCAGGGAAGGATACCGCCTGCCATGGCGATCAATCATTTTTGAGGGGTACCAAAAATTATGAGCTCGTCGTTGGTGCATCGTACGCGCCGATACCGGATTCGATCCAGCCCAGAGTCGTGACCCATCCATGATTTTCCCCGCGGATAGTCAGCATCGTGATCTGGTTTTCATATGCATTGGACTCAGGTGTAAAGATTCTCCAGGAATTTGTTGCCTCAAGACTGGCGCTTATGCTTACCGAGGCTGAAGGAGCGGCCGTATAATCGGCGTAGGAACTGGTGAGATACTTAAAGCACTCCGGCGTACTACCGGTTTTTGTTTCGCCGGCCGGACATGCCGCCCCATGGATACCCTGTACCGGACGGAACACGGCCGCATTCTCGACAGGAGAGCGTGTATCGATCAGGGAAGGCGACGACACGTTCACTGCGAACGTGATGGAGGTCGTTTGTGCACTCCCGTTGATCGCAGGCTGGCCGATCGTTGGGGCAGAGACTTTAAGGAGAGTTGCCTTGCCGGTATCGAAGAGGGTGAGCGTCCAGTTACCGGGAACCCCGGAGACATTTCGGCTGCTGATCTGTGCAACCACCGGTGAGTTCCCTTGCAGGTCTGCAGGGACCGGTAAAAAGAGCGTGACGTTAGAAAGGACTGAGTCCGTCGTGATGGTGCAGGTATAGGAATAGGTCCCGGCAAGCGAGTTCCTGTACGTCATGTCGATGTATGACACGTAGGAAAAAAAGGCTACAAAAATGACTAGAATAAGGATGAAGAATCCCAGCGTTATTTTAATGATATTATCCATGATCTCCCCCGTGGCGCCGGATCCACCGCAGGAGTGCCTCCGTACGACAGGCCCTGCTTCTCCGGCACCATAGCATACTATTCCGGGACGTAACAGAAAAAACATTGTATTCCCCGACAGGGTCTCACCTGATTTTTCGAAGAAACAGCATGACTATATGGTCCGGTGTCGATCTTATCTGCATGGAACGCCGTCCCGCTCTCGTGCTTGCAAATGTTCAGGTTCCCCGTGGGCGCAGAGCGGACATCGCGATCCTTGATGGCCGGGTCGTTCATACCGGTGCCGGGGCAGCAGCCGACCGGGTGATCGACTGCACGGGTTTTTTTGTTCTCCCGGCGGCGGTCGATGTCCATGTCCACATGAGGGGTGGGAGCCAGTCGGCAAAGGAGGACTGGAAGACCGGGAGCACAAGCGCCCTTCCCGGTGGGGTGACCGTTGTTGTTGACCAGCCAAACACAGTCCCGCCCCTCACGACACCGGAAGCATTTCTGGCCCGGATCCGGGATGCACAGGCACATTCGTATTGCAGTTTCGCTGTGAACAGCGGCGTCATCCCGGACATCCCGTTTGAAGCAATGTGGACGGCAGGGGCAATGGCTTTTGGCGAGACTTTTTTTGCCCCGTCAACCTATGGCGAGACGCTGGGCGCCCGGGAACTCTCCCGTGCGCTTGGACGCATCCATGCTCTCGGCGGGCTAGCCACCATCCATGCGGAAGGTGTTACTCCGGGCGAGGATACCGATCTTGTCGCACATGATTCCCTGCGATCACCGGAACGCGAGCGGGATGCAGTGATTGCGGTTCAGGCCTGTAATCCGGGCGGCTGCCGGATCCATTTCTGCCATATGAGCACGGCAAAAGCGATCGATGTCGCAAAGGGGACCGTGGAAGTGACGCCGCACCACCTCTTCCTCTCCCGGGAAAAAACCTGGGCTGGAGACCCGCGGTTCAAGGTAAACCCCCCGATCAGGAGCGAGAAGGAACGAAAGGCGCTCTGGACGCGCTGGGACAGGATCGATATGATCGCTTCCGATCACGCCCCGCATACAATTGCAGAAAAAGCGCTCCCGTTTTCAAATGCTCCTGCCGGGTCCCGGGCGTGGAGACCATGGTACCCCTGCTCATGGCCGAAGTGCTCGACCGGCGGATCACCCTGACCGACCTGATCCGGAAGACTGCGACTGCGCCTGCCGCTCTCATCGGTATTCCCCCGGCAGGATTCGCACCCGGTGACAGGGCGGACTTTGCGCTGTACCCTCAGTCAACAGTAACAGTGGAGCCGGAACTTCTGCACAGCAGGTGCGGCTGGACGCCGTTTGAAGGTTGCCGCGCTATCTTTCCCGAAACGGTGATCCTTGGCGGCGCCGTGGTGTTACGGGAAGGGGAGTTTTCCCGTGGAAATGCCTCGTGGTATGCCGGCAGAGGATATGTCCCGAAGACTCAAGGACAAAACACAGCCTGAAGACACAAGATGCAGCGATGCAGCAACCTGAAACCCGGTGTGAGAAGGGGATGACGGGGGCGGGAATACTTTCCTGTCCTGATCACGAAATGCTAAAGACCCTGCACGACAGATGAGAAAGGGTGCCGATAAAGCGCACCCATAGGTCCCCGGGTGATCGATTGGCAAGCGCCTGGATATGATCCATGGGACAACCCGGGTGCGCAACAGGCATCGCCCGGCTGAGGGTTTTATCCACCGGTGAAGGACGGCAGCAGCCACTGGTGATCCGCGTGTGTTTAAGCCGGGCGACACTTCCTTATGAACGGGTGTTTCATGTCCACGATGGCGGATGCGCTTTTTGAAGATCATAACGGGACGCTCCTTTCAATTGAGGTCTCACCGGGTGCAAAATCAGATCTTTTTCCTGCAGGCTACAACGAGTGGCGAAAGGCAATCGGCTGCCGGGTTGCATCACCCGCGGTGGATGGGAAGGCAAATAAAGCGGTAATCGGGCTTATCAGCACAACGATCGGGGTGCCGGCTTCTGCAGTTTCCATAGTCTCCGGCCTTACCTCGTCCCAGAAAAAAGTGAGGATTGCCGGTATCACCAAGGCGCAGCTTGCCGGACTGCTGTGTTCCGGAAGTGCCAGGAAATGATCCGTGAGATCCCTTCAGGATACAAACGGGCCACTGTTTTTCTCAGGAATCGTGCGAAAAAAGGCGTGCTCACAAACCTATCCTTTAAGTAATTCCAGACATTATATAAAATATATACCTATGATCAGGCATTACATCCATCGCATGATACATGGGGGTGCGTTTACGTGTATTCACCGGATACTACCAGGTACCTTATTCACATCAGCCTCACTGCAGAGGGGGTGGTCGAGAAACCTGACGTAGTCGGTGCCATTTTCGGGCAGACTGAAGGGTTACTCGGCGAAGACCTTGACCTGCGGGATCTCCAGAGGACCGGACGTGTTGGCAGGATCGATGTCCAGATTGCAAGCAAGAAAGGGGAGACCGCCGGAGAAATCCTGATCTCAACCTCGCTTGACCGGGCAGAGACGGCAATTCTTGCCGCGTCACTTGAGACCATCGACCGCGTGGGGCCCTGCGTAGCACACGTGGTGGTGAACACCATCGAGGACATCCGTGTGAGCAAGCGTAAGAAGATCGTTGAGCGTGCAAAGGAGATTCTCGTCGAACGATTCGATGACGGGACGATAGACAGCGACGAGCTCCTTGACGATGTCCGACAGACGATCAGGGTTGAGAAGATCGGGACGATCGGCGACGAGAAGCTGCCGGCCGGCCCCAACGTCCTTGAGTCGGATGCAATAATTATCGTTGAAGGCCGGGCAGACGTCATCAATCTCCTTCGGTACGGCATCAAGAATGCAGTGGCCGTGGAGGGGACCAACATCCCCAAATCAATTGTCGACCTCTGTGAGAAGAAAACCACAACAGCGTTTTTCGACGGCGACCGGGGTGGGGAACTGATCCTCCGGGAACTCCTGCAGGTGGCTGACATCGACTATGTCGCATTTTCCCCCCGGGGAAAGAGCGTCGAGGACATGACCAAAAAAGAGGTCATAAAAACGCTGCGGAACAAGGTGCCGGTAGAATATGTCCGCGACCAGTATTTTGAGGATACAGCCGAGCTCACGGCAAATCTTACCCTGGCCGCCCCGCGCAGTTTCAGGTTCCGATGAAGGAGATCGGAATGATATATTTGGCCGGTCCGGTGCCGGACAGAAAAAGGCAAAAGAGAGCGTGCCCAAAATACCTGTGACGATCCGTGATCACATGGAGGACGTGAAAGGCAGGAACGTCGCCAGGTTCCTGAACGAGGATATGGCGGTAATCAGGGAGACCCGGTCAGAAGAGGTGGAGAAAGCTGTAGAAACGCTGGATGCATCTGCGGCCGGCCTCGTGGTCGACCGCACGGTCGATCAGAAACTGCTCGACCGGCTGGTCTGGAAAGGGCTCGAATATGTCGCAGCAAAAGATTTCAAGGGAATTATAAAAAGGCCGTTAAACATACGGTTGATGAAAATGAGCTCGTAAAACCGGGCTCACACAAATTTATTTATGCAAGTTGTACACCATGTAAAAAGTTGGAGTGGTAGTATGCACAAGGAAGAACTTATCATCCTTCACAAGATCCTCTACGAGGTCAAGGACTATTTTGAAGAAGTTAACCCGGATCTGAAGTTTTCCCAGTACGGCGCCTTGAAGATCACCCCGTCCCAGCTGCACAAGAGTAAACTTGAGCACAAATACGCAATCTTCATCCTCGGTAACGAGATTGCAAATGCGATGAAAGATGTCGATTATACGTCATCATCACGAATCTCGGCACGCATGAAGGACCTGGCGGAAAAGACGCTTAAGGAAATGGAATACGCCTGATTTTTGTTGTTTTTTCATATCAGCGAATGGTATTATCGGGCAGGAATCCGCTTTTTGTACTGGTACCTGCGGGCGCCGGTAAATTTGTCAACTGCCCGGAGGGGGGATGCTCTCTCCTGCAGGAGCATAACGCTAAATCCGATCAGGTGAATCAATGATTTATGCGCTACTTCGCTGATCCGGACCGGGGCCTCAATATTGCAGATGTTAACCGGGCTGTCGAGGCCGCATTTGCCGATCACGGCAAGGGGCTCGTCCAGATGCCCCCCAAGGTCTACATTATGTTGCCTGCCGGGGATTTCCGGACGATGCCGGCGTATCTCCCCTCGCTTGGGATTGCGGGGGTTAAGGTAGTCAATGTCCACCCGGACAACCCGAAAGTGGGGCTTCCGACCGTGATGGCGCTCACCATTATTCTTGATACGGCTACCGGCATTCCGACCGCTATCCTGAACGCGACCCGGCTCACGGACATGCGGACGGGGGCAGCGGGGGCAATTGCCGCAAAATACCTTGCGCCCAGAAAAGACTGCGTGCTCGGGGTTATCGGCACCGGCCGGCAGGCAGAAGCGCAGGTCCGGGCCACCATGCAGGAACTCTCCGTCACCAGTGTCAGGGTCTGGAGCCGGAATTCCGTTCACGCTGAATCTTTTGCCGGACGTCTTACCCCCCTTACCGCAGAAAGTGTATCTATCGAAAAAGCCTGCGACTGTGATGTCCTTGTCACCACGACACCATCCCGCTCACCCATTATTAAAAGCGAATGGATACATGCAGGTACGCACATCAATGCAATCGGCGCCGATGCGCCGGGAAAAGAGGAGCTTGATCCCGAGATCCTGCACCGGGCCCGGGTCTTCGTGGACGATCCCGCTCAGGCATTTCACTCGGGGGAAATAAACGTACCCATCACCAAAGGCCTCTTCCAGCCATGGATGATCGCCGGCACGCTGGGGGAGGTGGTCATTGGCAAAAGAAAGCGTGAAAGACCGGATGAGATTACGGTTTTTGACTCTACCGGGCTTGCCATACAGGATCTGGCGATCGCATCGATTGCAATGAGGCAGTCAAACAGCATGGAACTGCCATTCTTGTAAGGGGTTTTCTTCCTGAGCAGCCGGTGTTGTCTGCATGCCCCAGAATATCCGCATGTATCATACGGAACAGGCTGAAATCCGGCGATGTTGATACAAACGGAGATCTGATCTCACTCCATCATGAGAGGAGTTCGTGGGTACATAAAAAGGTACCCCCCGGGATCCCCCTGAGATCTACGGGCGATCAGCCCCCCTACGCATAGCCCCATGGAGATACCCCGGTTACGAAACGCCCGACGTGGACTGCCGTATATTGGCTGAATGGACACCAAACAGTCACAAGTACATGTAACACGCGATTTTCGCAGATTCGAGATTTGTGCCTGCACGGTAGGCACCCCCTCCAATCTGTGTTATATATGGGTATGGATACTGGAAACGTTCCTGGGAAACGCTCGGTTCAGGAAACACCACATGGATGCATGCTACACGTAAGGCGTGTGTTGCCCTCTGGTAGAACATACCCAAGGCTGACAAGAAACAAATTTGATACAACCGTATTAACGGTATCTTCCTAAAAAGATTCAAATAAATTACTGCTGCTCTTTTGCGTATTTCTTCCAGATCTGTTCGCGATAGACCGGACCACTGTTATAGGTACAGAAGGGAATAAGTTTGCCGTCAGGCGTTGCATAATGTATACAGCACCGCTGGACACGTTCGATATCGTAGTTGTACCGGTCCATGAAATGCATTGTTCCAATAAAGAGCGCATTCCAGTGGAACTCCCGCAGTGCGTCGAAATTCTGGCCGATCAGGGTCTTTCCGATCAGTTTCCAGAACTCGGCCGTACTCCCCTTCTCACCTTTCTTGAACGACGCGTGGAGTTCTTTGACCCCTTCAAGCAGCGTTGCATACTTATTGATGGTACCACCCCTCTTGAGCTTGTTTGCCATCTGCTCGATCGCCGCAAAGAGACTCTCAACATCCACCATCCGGGTCACTGGAACCATCCCATCCTTCGTGACAAAGACATAGGTTGCTGCCCCACAGTGCTCGTGAGCGGTGAATCGCACCTGTGGCCGGCCGGTATAAGCCTCCACCAGATCGGAAAACGGCAGCACGCAGGGAACCGGGTAAAAATCACTTTTCTTTAAGATGCCATCGGTCTGGGACTCTATGTCACCGATAAGCTCGGGGATGGTAATCCGTTCCTTCTCGACATCCTCATCCTTTGCGGCACCAGTAAATGCGACGGGCTGGAAGTTTACACCCCTGACAATCGAGATATGATCGGCGGCAAATTTCAGGATCTTTCCAACCTCCTGATCGTTTCTTCCCTTGATGATGGTCGGCACGAGCACCACCCCAACCCCGGCCTTATTCAGATTCTCCAGTGCCTTGAGGTGGATCTTTAAAAACGGGTTGGTCGCAGGTGTGACTCCGTCAAAGTGGAGGTAGACAGTTGAAAGCCCGGCATCCTTGAGCTGCTGGGCAAGGACCGGGTTGTTTGCCAGTTTTACACCGTTTGTTGCGATCTGCACCTGTGGGAATCCGAGTTCCTTTGCTTTTTTGACGATATCGACCAGGTCGTCCCGCATGGTTGGTTCCCCACCGGAGAACTGTACTGCTGGTGTTGGTACGGGTTTCTCGTTTCTGAGCACCTGCATCATGCTGACGATCTCACCAAAGCTTGGTTCATATACGAACCCGCAAGCACGGGCATTGGCAAAACAGAAATCGCAATCGAGGTTGCACCGGTTGGTCAGGTCGATATTTGCAAGGAGCGTTCCCGAATGGTGGTTGCTGCACAGGCCACATGCGGTAGGACAGGTATCGGACGTCACCGGGTTCTGGGGATTGGTCACACCACGGCCGATCACATCGTAATGTTCGAATCGGTGGTACATCTCCGGGTCGGACCAGTAGACGTGCCGGAACTTCCCGTGCTCGGGGCATGTCCGCACAAGCCAGATCTTCCCCTCTTCTTCTACGATCTCCGCTTCCAGAACTGCCCCACAGACAGGGCAAAGGCTGCGTGTTTTTTTAATCAACATATATCCACCCGATGCAGCAATGATCGAACTCTCTTTGGCTTTTTTTTAGTAACCTTAATCTTTTTATCTGCTCTTTATTAGAGGTATTGGAGTGCTACACTATTAGTGCTGAATCATTCATAATACCATTGCTCTCGACACTGCTCACTGCATTCTGGATCATGGTTCCTGCCTATGTCCCAAACCCCGTTGCCGCACTTTGCGGTGGCGGGACACCGGTAGATTTTGACAGGAACCACTCCGACGGCCGCAGGCTCCTTGGCGACGGCAAAACGTACCGTGGTCTCGCGTGTGGCGTGCTTGCCGGTATCGCCGTCGGGGCACTGCAGATCTGGCTTGCCGGTACCGGGGGCTGGACCTTCCTGCCGCAGCATACGGCTGCCTCCATCGTCCTCCTCTCACTGGGGGCACTCCTCGGGGACATGGGGAAGAGTTTTGTCAAGAGGCGGTTGGGAAAAAACCGGGGAGAATCCTGGCCGATAGCCGACCAGTACGATCTGGTGATCGGTGCCTTTGTCCTGATGCTTATCTTTGATCCGTCATGGCTCCTTGCAAACATTACGCTGCCGGTTCTTATCGTTATCCTGATCCTGACACCGATCCTCCACCGTGCCGTCAACATTATCGGGTACCTGTGCAGGGTCAAGAAGGAACCCTGGTGAATACTTATGAACAAAATCGCAGACCTCCTCATCAGGCACAAAGCCATCGAGTTCGGTGACTTTACCCTCGCGTCCGGCGCAAAAAGCCGGTATTATGTCGATGTAAAAACTGCGGTAACGCATCCCGACTTTCTTGCAGCGATAGCGCAGGAGATAGCAGGGAGATACGATTTCGATGTCGTAGCCGGTGTTGCCATCGGAGGGGTACCGCTGGCGGTTGCAACGGCGCTTGTCGCACAAAAACCCTTTGCTATTATCCGTGCGGAAGAAAAAGACCATGGCAAGAAGACCCTGATCATCGGGGATGTAAAAGGAAAGGACATCCTCCTTGTCGAGGATGTCACCACATCGGGGGGATCAGCCATGTATGGGATTTCCATGCTGCGGAACGCGGGTGCACGGGCCAGCCGGGTTGTCACCGTGGTTGACCGAGAGCAGGGTGCAGCAGCAACCTTGAAAAAGCAGGAAATCGACCTCTACCCGCTTGTCCGGGTGAGCGAGATTCTCTGATGCGCATGCACCGGAGCGTAAACCATTTTTAACAACAAGAACCCATGTGATGGATAATGAAGATCCTCGTTGTTGGAGGCGGAGGACGGGAACATGCCATAGCATCAGCACTCTCCCGCAACAGCGAAATTGAAATCTATTCCATAATGGCTAGGAAAAACCCGGGCATTGCCCGTATTGCCAAGGAAATCTGCGTTGCGAAAGAAACAGATCTCGCCCGGATAACAGCATTTGCCGGAGAGACCGGGGTCACTCACGCTGTTATCGGTCCTGAGGCCCCGCTTGAAGCCGGCGTTGTTGATGAGCTTGCCACGGCGGGTGTGGCATGCGTCGGCCCGACCAAAACAGCGGCTCGTATCGAGACCGACAAGGCATTTTGCCGGGATCTCATGACGCGTCATCATATCAGTGGCAACCCGGCCTACCGGGTCTTCCACGACACTGCTGAAGCGGTCGCGTTTGTAAAGGACCATGACGGCGATCTAGCCATCAAGCCCATCGGTCTTACGGGTGGAAAAGGTGTCCGGATCATGGGGGAGCAGGTGGATCTGGCGGGTGCCATCGCTTACGTAAAACAGATCAACGGCGATGTTGTCTTTGAAGAACGGCTCAAGGGTGAAGAGTTTACCCTTCAGGCATTTGTCGACGGGTTCCATATCGTCCCTATGCCGCTCGTACAGGATCATAAGAGGGCATGCGAAGGTGACACCGGGCCCAACACCGGAGGTATGGGATCGTATACGATGCCGGATCACATGCTTCCCTTTGTGAGCAGGAAGGATTGTACTGCCGCCCTCTCCATCATGGCCTCGGTCGTCGCCGCAATGGCAAAAGACGGCCATCCTTTTAAAGGCATTCTTTACGGCCAGTTCATGAATACTGCAAAAGGGCCCAAGGTGATAGAGTTCAATGCCCGCTTCGGGGATCCCGAAGCGATGAATGTGCTCACGCTTCTCTCATCCGATCTTACCGATGTAGTGACCGGGATCACTGAGGGTACCCTCTCTGCATCGAAAGTGACCTTTGATCATGCGGCGACGGTGTGCAAATATCTTGTACCCGAGGGTTACCCGGCCGCCCCAAAGACCGGCAGACCGCTTATTTTCGGGAATATTGGCGACGCGATCCTCTATTATGCAAACGTGGATGAACGGGACGACGGACTCTTCACTCTTACCTCACGGACGCTCGCGTTTGTAGGGAAGGCCGATACTCTTGCCGGGGCAGAACACATTGCCGAGATGGCGGCATCGGCCGTAAAAGGAAACGTCCACCACCGACGCGATATCGGGACGCAGACGCTGCTCAACCGGCGGATTGCGCATATGAAGGAGTTGCAATGAAGAAAGATTTCCTTTCAATTCTGGATATTACTAAAACGGAACTTGGCGAGATCCTTTCCGATGCAGAGCGCCTCAAACGCCAGAAACGGGCAGGCGTACCCCACGAACTGCTGCGGGGCATGACACTTGCCATGATCTTTGAGAAGTCCTCCACCCGGACGCATATCTCGTTCGAGGTAGGCATGCATGAACTCGGCGGTCATGCACTCTTTTTAAACGCAAAGGATCTTCAGATCGGGAGGGGGGAGGAGATCCGCGATACCGCACGGGTCGCGTCGCGCTACGTGTCTGCCGTGATGATTCGAGCCAACCGGCACAATACGATCGAGGAACTGGCGGCAAACGCCACGATTCCGGTCATCAACGGCCTCTCCGACCGCGAGCACCCCTGTCAGCTCCTCGCCGATATCCTGACCATCCGGGAGCATTTCGGCGATGTAAGGGGTCTTCGCGTTGCATGGGTTGGTGACGGGAATAATGTATGCAACTCCCTTATCCTTTCATCTGTTCTCACCGGTATGGCGGTCACTGTCGCAAGCCCAAAAGGTTACGAAGTGGCACCGGAGACCATACAACGCGCATGCAAACTCGGAGGAACGGTGAAGACTGCCCTCTCACCGGCAGAAGCGGTGAAGGACGCACACGTGATTGTCACTGACACATGGGTCTCGATGGGTGACGAGACCGAGCGGGAAAAACGGCTTGCTGCCTTCCACGGCTTCACGGTAAACGACCAGCTCCTCAGGCACGCAGCCCCGGATGCGAGGGTGCTTCACTGCCTGCCTGCCCACCGGGGTGAAGAGATCACCGGGAATGTACTGGATGGGCCGCAGAGCCTGGTGTGGGACGAAGCCGAGAACCGGCTTCACGCCCAGAAAGCGTTGCTGGTAAAACTCCTCAAAAAATAAAAATGCGTTTCCATGCCATCGCAGTTTACCCGGGGGATTATTCCCCGATAAACGCGCGGACTCTTTCGATCATATATTTTTCAACCTGCTCTGCAACCTCACGCCGGGCACGAAAAGCCAGGAGTTCCCGCTCGTCGCCGTCCATGTTGGCGAACGTGAGTATCTGCTTACGTTCCACTACCTCGACATCAAATTTTTTTGTGATATCAAAAATAACTGAACGCGGGATCCCTGGCGGTATAAGGACATCGTAGAGCGGTTCTTCAGGACTCTGGTTTTCGTTTTTCTGCTCGTCATTTATCTCGTCTGACATGGTTAATACATTCCTACTTACCTATTTTGATTCGCCGGCTCATAATACAGGGCCCGCCCCGCACCCCTCCGATGGGGTTCTTGGGCTTTCCAAGCGAGTTCATGCACCGTCCCATCAGGGATGCTCCGCGGGCGAGACCATCATCAACGAAGACGAGATGGTCGTTGGGGTCGTCAAAGAGGTTGCGCTCGGTGATCCCGTTTAAGATATACTCGGGTTTTCGACCGGAGATTGCCGCCCGCCCGGTAAACCCTATCGATGCGTTTCGCGGGACAAGATGTTCTTCTGCGGCCACATCGATAAGCCGGAGCGCCATCTTCGCGCATACCCGGTCGACCACTTCGTTGAGAACGGACAGGTTATAATTTTTGTGGATCTCGGCGCCGATTTCGATCAGCTTGTCAAGATCGCTGCTGTTAATGCCACAATCGCACCCGATCATGGCAATGTGGGACTCCTTTGCCAGCTTCGCGTTGACCGGGACACGCCCGAACCGGTTCCGGTCCGGCGGCACGATCCTGATATCGATATATTCGTGACACCGGGCGATGTAATCGTCTACGACCCTGCGGTTCCCCCCTGAGAAAATCCCCCCGCTTACGCTGTGCTCGCCAAAGATGTCAAGGGCGGTGCCGGTCCGTTCCTGGACGAGGCCGGTCCCCGGACAATCGCATCGGGAATGGCCCCGGCCAGGCCGCAGAAGTTTCCGATGGTCTTTGCAAACGGATTGGGATCGTCAGGACTGACATCACTGGTGATCCGCCCGTCAAGCGTCGTCCCAAAATCCACGGAGACACAGGGATTCCGGAAATCGACCGGTGTCCACTTTGCCCCTTCCTTAATCCCGGCCATCGCGAGCTCACCCTCCATCTCATTTGCGACCATCTCGACCCCGGTTGAACCTACCGGAGGGATCACCCCGGCAACCGCACCGATAAAAACGACCTTATCGGCAAAACTGAACGGCTGGAGTTTTTCCGACTGGTTGGCTTTTGTCATGGGTGGCGTCATCTTCCTCGGCGGGACGCCGGCTATAAGGCAGCCGTTTGCAAGAGCGATGACAAAATCCCCGATCTGGTCCGGGGATTCCATCTCTGCCACCACACCGGTACTGCGGACGACGAAATCGAGATCGGTCTGTATATCAAGGCGTGCCTCCTTGTGGCACTGAATCAGCGTGTCCCGCACCAGTTCTGTAACCGCCTGGCGCGACAGTTTTGTCCCGTCAAGCGTCTCGCCGAAGGTCTCCTCGCCGGGTTTAGGCGGCCGTATATCCCGGCTCATGCTCACGGTCTTGTTGATGACATACGATTTGCCGGTTTCCAGACTCACCCCGGTAAGGATACACTTGGTAGTTGTGTTACCCATTTCTACAGATGCCACGATAAAATAGGGCTTGTTCTTGTATTCCGGGATCTGCATCCCTGCACCGTGCGCGATCGAAGGAGGAGGGGGACTTTCAACGATATGGGGCTGTGGTTTAACCCAGCGGCTGAAAAAACTCGCGCACATACTCTAACGATCTGGTTGTTACGGGATATAAGTTTCTTTTTTTATGCATGACGAAGGGGGGGCTGATAACTCTGAGTGTAACAGGAATAATAACTCATAAAAAAGTAAGAACAGGTTCCAGTGAAGGAATTTATTGTTTTCCGGCATTCTTTCTTTTCTTTTCGTCCATGGCATGGACCAGGCGAGCCTGTATCCCGAAGTACTGGGAGACACCAATCGCATGGCACTGGTCGATGGATGCGCTGTCAAATGAGACGAGATCTCCGGAGTATATTGCCTGCGAAGAGCTGCGCCCGAGCACCCGGACTCCTCCCTTGTAGAGTTCGAGATCGACGTGGCCGTTCACCCGGTCCTGCGTTATATTGATAAATGCGTTGAGTGCCGCATACAGCGGTTCATAGACAAGACCCTCGTACGCCAGCTCCGACCACTTGTCATCCACCCTCCGCTTGAACGCAAGTTCCTGCCTGGTGAGTACCAGACTTTCTAAATCACGGTGGGCGGTAAGGATAACGGTCGCTGCCGGGTGTTCATAGTTCTCCCGCGCTTTGAGGCCGAGGATTCGGTCCTCGATCATATCATTCCTGCCAATCCCGTGCTTCCCGGCAAGAATATTGAGTTTCTGAATCAGGTCATAGCCGGAAAGTTTTTTCCCGTTTATGGCCACCGGAACGCCACCGGAAAATGTGAGGGTGATCTTTTCCGGTTTTGCCGGGGCCTTTTCCGGTGAAACGGTCCAGACATAAATCTCCTCCGGCGGATGGACGGCCGGGTCCTCGAGCCGGCCGCCTTCGATACTCCGGCTCCAGCAGTTCTCGTCAATGCTCCAGGGCTTGCTTTTTTTCACCGGGACCGGGATCCGGTGCTCTTTTGCGTACCCGATCTCCCAGTCACGGGTCAGGTTGTGCTCCCGGATCGGCGCGATCACTTCGAGGCCTGCAGCACGGATGATGAAATCAAACCGGAGCTGATCGTTTCCTTTTCCTGTACATCCGTGGGCAACAGCGGTCGCCTTCTCTTTTTTTGCAATCTTGACTACTTCTTCTGCAATCAGGGGACGGGCGAGAGAGGTTCCCATCGGATAACCCTCATAGGATCCGTTTGCCTTAATTGCAGGAAGAATATGCTCAGCAACAAATTTTTCCCGAACATCGATGGTATAGTGGCGATCGGCAAGTTTCCGGCCTTTTTTTGTCGCCTCGTCGATCTCTTCGTCCCTCTGGCCGACATTGACAGCAACGGTGACCACGCGATTATAGGAATACCATTCCTTTAAAAGAGGGATACAGATGGAGGTATCGAGCCCTCCGGAATATGCAAGCACGACAGTACCTTTTCCCATGATGAATACTTCCGTTGTCAGATCATCTGGTTGGATGTCTCACCATATATTTCCCAAGGATGATTTGGAAAATGAGCAACTTGTCAGAAAAAATGCTGAAAACCAAGAACAAAAAAGGATCTTTCAGGAAAGATTTCCTGAACGCTGATATCGCCCGCTTTAACTTACAACAATTTGTTGTCCGCCAAGCAACGGTTGGTAGAGTGTGGTATAGGTATAGGTTCCTTTCTGGCTGAAAGTCACATTAAACATGCCACCGTAGGGGATCGTGACGGTACCGAAATATTGACCGGTCTGCACGCCGACTGACTGGATGCCGTGGGGATTGAAGCGATCATTGTTGAACCAGACAACCGTTGTACCGACTGGTACGTAAATTGTCCCGCTTGGACTCATTGTCAGACTTTGTGTGAAGGTGATCATTACCACATTTGCAGGTGTGGGCATGGGCGTCGGAACGGCAGTCACATTGGCGGTTACATTTGCCGTCATGTTGGGAGTGATAACCGGGGTCGGAATGGCGGTCGGAACTGCGGTGGCAACAATCGATGGAACTTCCGTTGGTGTCGGGGTTGCTGCTGATGGTGATGACTGAGATGTGCATCCCGCAAACAGGATCCCGATAAACAGGACTACAAGAACAACAATAATTTTCTTCATGCATGTTTTTTTGTTATCTCTGTATATAAGGATATTCTATTATAATGCGAATACGGGCTGCTTCCGGGTCACCGGTATTTCTGCCTTAAATCTGTAAAAAAATGACAGGACGAAGAAACACGCCGGAATTATTTGAGATAATGGCTTATCGGTTCGAGTGTCATCTTCTCGCGCTTGATCGCATCGATCGCGAGCGCTGCTGCACGCGCTGCCTGCAGGGTGGTAATATACGGGATTCCGAAATCAACCGCCGCCCGCATGATCTGGTAATGATCCTGACGGGACTGCCGGTCCTGAGGGGTATTGATAATAAGCCGGATCTCACCGTGGTGCATCATATCCAGTACATTGGGGGAACCTTCCTGCACTTTCCGCACAAGATGCGCTTCCACCCCGGCATCGTGCAGATAGTCCACGGTGCCCTCTGTCCCATACAGGGTAAGACCGAGATCCCGAAGGCGCCGGGCGATCGGGATCACTTCATCTTTCTGACCGATGTTGACCGAAACAAAGATGTTTCCGTTGAGCGGGAGCTCGTTATCCGCTGATATACATGCTTTGTAAAAGGCAAGTCCGAAGTCATAATCGATTCCCATCACCTCTCCGGTACTCTTCATCTCAGGTCCGAGCATCGTATCGACGCCGGCCAGTTTGTTGAAGGGCAGGAGCACCTCTTTTACTGCCACGTGATTGATCTTTTTTTCGTGGAATCCCAGATCCCGCAGTTTCTTTCCGATCATCACCTTAGCCGCTATCTTTGCAATAGGAAGACCGGTAGCTTTTGAGACAAAAGGAACGGTACGGCTCGCCCGTGGGTTGGCTTCAAGGATATAGACCACGTTGTCCTTTACCGCCATCTGGATGTTGACAAGACCGACAACGCCAAGGCCGAGCGCAATTTTTCTGGTATATTCGCGGACAGTCTCAAGGATCTCTGACGAGAGGGACTGAGTTGGGATGACGCAGGCAGAATCCCCGGAATGAATACCGGCCTGCTCGATATGTTCCATGATACCACCGATGAGAACCTCCTCGCCGTCACAGACCGCATCGACGTCGAGCTCAATGGCGTTTCTCAGGTATGAATCGATAAGAACCGGGTGATGCTGGCTCACCCGGACGGCTTCTTTCATGTATGTCTCAAGCTCTGTCGTATCGTGCACGATCTCCATTGCCCGGCCGCCGAGTACGTCAGGATGGCCGGACGAGCACCGGGTAGCCGATCCTTTCGGCCTTCTCCTTTGCTTCAGCTTCTGAATAAGCGGAGTTGTTGGCCGGGCTGGGAATCTGCAATGTGTCCAGCATAATGCTGAACCGGTCGCGATCTTCGGCAATATCCATCGCATCCGGGGTGGTACCCAGAATCTTTGTGGGCAGGCCCCGTCGTTTTATCTCTTTTTCGAGAGGAACAGCGAGATTGACTGCGTTCTGGCCGCCAAACTGTACCATTACGCCATAATACTGGTCGGATCTGAGAAGGTTAGTAACATCCTCAAGCTGCATCGGTTCAAAGAAAAGGCGGTCGGATGTATCGAAATCCGTAGATACCGTCTCAGGGTTATTGTTAACGATGTGGACCTCCACGCCCTCCTCCCGTAAGGCTTTCACCGCATGTACCTGTACAATAATCGAATTCGATTCCCTGACCAATACGGATTGGTCCTGAACCGAGGATGAGGACTTTCTGCCTGTCGTCCGGGACGATCTCGGTTATCGTATCACGGGTCGAGTAAAAATAGGGAGTGCTGGCCGGAAATTCTGCAGCACAGGTATCCACCATCTTGTAGACCGGGGCACCCACCAGCTCTTCAATCAAACCCGTTTCTTTACCGGTGAGTGCCGCAATCTCGGTGTTCATGAACCCGTACGTTTTTGCAAGGAAGATCTCATCGTCGCTGCCGCCAGATGTAAGGCGTTTTTCCAGGTCGACAATATTTTTGATCTTTTCCAGGAAAAACGGGGTAATGGCAGTAAGGTGTGCAATCTCTTCGAGCATAAAACCCTGCCGGAAAGCGTCAAAGAGGCAATGGAACCGCTCATCGGTCGGGCGGGAGAGGATCATACGGATCTCGCTCTGGCTCGTATGAGTCCGGACATCGGTATCGATCGAACGCTTGGCCTTCATGAACGCCTCCTCGAGTGTTCTGCCGATCGCCATCACTTCGCCGGTACTCTTCATGGATGTTGAGAGCGTCCGATCAGCCCCCTTGAATTTGTCAAATGGCCAGCGGGGGACTTTTACCACGACATAATCAAGGGTTGGTTCAAACGATGCAGCGGTACACCCGGTCACCGAGTTCTGTATCTCGTCCAGACGGAGTCCGATCGCAATTTTTGCGGCAACCCGGGCGATGGGGTAACCTGTTGCTTTAGATGCAAGAGCTGAAGACCGGGAGACGCGGGGGTTGACCTCGATGACCCGGTAATCGCCATCGTTAAATGCGAACTGGATGTTACAGCCACCCTGAACGTCGAGGGCGCGGATGATGCGGATGGCGGCACTGCGCATCATCTGGTACTCATCATCGCGGAGCGTGAGGATAGGAGCGACCACCACGCTTTCCCCGGTATGTATCCCCATCGGATCGACATTCTCCATGCTGCAGACAATGACACAGGTATCAGTCGCGTCCCGCATCACCTCGAACTCAAGTTCCTTCCAGCCCATCACGCTCTGTTCGATGAGGACCTGATGAATGCGGGACCGGGAGAGACCCAGTTCAACGATCCGGGTCAGTTCTTCCCGGGTCCGGCCGATACCCCCGCCGGCACCGCCCAGCGTATATGCAGGGCGTACTACTGCGGGCAGGCCGATTTTTGCAATCGCCTCGTCGACCTGACTCAGCGTGTTGATTATCGTGCTCTCGGGAACCGGCTCTCCGATCTCATTCATGAGATCCCGGAATTTCTCCCGGTCCTCACCCTTATAAATTGCCTCAAGTGGAGTGCCGAGGATCTCGACATTTTTAAGTGCACCCATCTCAGCCAGCTCTGCGGTAAGATTGAGGCCGGTCTGGCCGCCCATGCCGGAGAGGATACCATCCGGGTGCTCCTTCTCGATGATCTTTGCAATGATGTCGGCCCGTAACGGTTCGATATAGATCTCATCTGCCATATCCGGGTCAGTCATGATTGTCGCCGGGTTGGAGTTAACCAGTACAACTTCGATACCCTCTTCACGGAGGGAGCGGCAGGCCTGGGAGCCGGAGAAATCAAATTCGGCAGCCTGCCCAATCTGGATTGGTCCCGAGCCGATAATCAGCACTTTTTTGATATCCATCCGCCGGGGCATTTATTTCAGCCTCCGAAAGAGCGCGTCAAAGAAATGCTGCTCGGTATCCCGCGGTCCTCCATGGGCTTCAGGGTGGAACTGCACGGTTGTCAGACATAGATCGTCGTTCTCGAACCCCTCTACAGTCCCGTCGTTGACGTTCGTGTAGGTGACCCGGCACCCTTCCGGCAGTGACCCGGCATCCACCGCAAAACCATGATTCTGGGTGGTGATAAAGATCCGGCCGTCCTTGTCACCGCACCGGCTGGTTTGCTCCCCGGTGGCCGAACTTAAGTTTGTAGGTATCGCCACCGAGAGCAAGTGCAGAGACCTGGTTGCCCATGCAGATCCCGAAAATGGGAAGATACTCCCAGAAGATCCTGTATGCAGCGGATCACGTCCGGTGCCTGCTTGGGGTCTCCCGGGCCATTACTCACAAAGAGGGCATCAGGCCTGCAGGCCCCTACCTGATCCGATGTGACGTTGTATGGGAAAACGTACAGATCCCCGTTCCGTTTTGAAAGGCTTGTAAGCATGTTCTTTTTGATCCCAAGATCGATGACGGCGATCCGTTTCCCGGAGCGGGGATACGGTAAGGGTCCCGGCATGATACTTCAGGGATGGGGACGATATCGCATATGGTCGGCGTCTTTTTCGCAAGGGCCACTGCATTCGCCCCGTCATCGCTTCCCACAACGAGTGCGGCCCGCATCGTTCCGTGCACCCGGGCCTTGATGGTCAGTGCTCGGGTATCGACCCCGGTCATTCCAAGGAGGTTATTTTCTTCAAAAAAAGTTCTGATGGAAGGCATATGCTCAGGTTTCTCGCAGATCTCCTTTGCGATACATCCCAGCGCACATACATGCGGGTTCTGGAAATTCCGGGGATCAACACCATAGTTGCCAATCTGGGGAAAGGTGAACATCAGGATCTGTCCGAAATAACTCGGATCGGTAAGAGATTCCATGTAACCGGTCATCTGGGTGTTAAAGACCAGTTCACCTGCACATTCGCCCTTCACCCCGAATCCTTCGCCGACAACAAAGTCCCCGTCTTCAAATCCCAGAACCGCCTTCATGATGTCCATACTTTATGTGCCGGATTAGTTATTAACGCTGATGCAAAGGACAGGAGGGGCCCGCCAGTGAAAAATCACTTACGGATCAGATGATCGTATCGGAAGAACCCTGCTCTTATATATTACCGATCCTTGGATACAACTATAATTTCATCAAAACCAAAGTCCAGCCGGATCAGGAACGGAGGTTAAATCCGGGCGGTCCATCTGGAACACTATCGCCCTTATCCCCATTTTTATATCGTACCGATCTCAACTTCCTTTCATTGAAGGTGTTTTACAACGTCAACGCATGTCAACGGAAAAAACCAGGGTGCAATCATGCTGTACGCTCTCTCGACCTGCCAGTGGTGCCACAGGACAAAGGTACTTCTCGAAGAACTCGGCGTCGCATTTGATTACGATTTCGTTGATTTGCTCGAGGGGAAAGAACAGGATGCGGCAATGGATAAGGTAGAGCGGTGGAACCCCAGCGGATCATTTCCTACACTCGTGATCGATAACAAACGTGCCATCGTGGGATTCCGTGAACAGGAAATACGGGAGGCATTGGCGGCATGAATTTCCCCGAAATCACGGAGAACTCTATTGATGTTGCCTGCCGGACGCTCAAGAGCGATGCCGAAAAAAACGGGTACAGGCTGAATCCTGACGATGAGTTCGTAAAAAATCTCGTACGGGGCCTGATAAAAAACGAGCAACGGTATGGATATCGCGCATGTCCCTGCCGCCTTGCCTCCGGTAAAAAAGACGAAGACCTTGATATCATCTGCCCCTGTGATTACCGGGATGCAGATATTGAAGAGCACGGTGCCTGTTACTGCGCCCTGTATGTGAACGAGGCGATAGCCTCCGGTAAACAGAAAGCCGTCCCGGTTCCTGAGCGCCGCCCGCCCCGGTCCCAGAGGGGTAAATTCGCTTCTGTCCGGGTTGCTTCGACAACAGAGAAACCGATCTTTCCCCTGCCTGTCTGGCGCTGCAAGGTCTGTGGGTATCTCTGCGCACGCGAGCAGCCACCGGAGGTCTGCCCGATCTGCAAGGCGACAAAGGAAAGGTTTGAGAGGTTCGTCTGAAGTTTTTCTTATGAGATCTATCCAGAAACAGGGTTTTTATTTTTCATAGGGCACTTGTATCCTCTCCACGTTCCGCTGAAAAATCTTCCTCATAATACCTGTTTTTCTGTTTCCAACTTCCCTACGTTCCAAGATAATCCTCCTGCAACTGCGTATTGGATCTTGATAATTGCGATTCCTCCCCCCTCCCTCGCTTACGCTCGGAGTCGCTCGGGCGCCTCGTCGGGCCCTCGCTGGGCGAGTGCGGGTTATTCTTCCCTGATCCGCCGCGGGGGCGCCCCGTCGGGAGCGGCGGAAGTCATCGCACCGGTCCATCGTTTTGGGGAGCTCTGCGTTCTCTCGCATTGTTTTCTCTCGCATAGAAGTTCCGCAGGCTCTGTCAGGTCTTTAGGCAGGCAGTGACTTTTCTTCGAAGTATCAGATTCCGGGAACTGCCGATAGCCTGACAGAACCTTCTTCTCACCCCATGTACCACATAGGAACAATCAACGGTCGGGTGAAGGTGACAGGTTACGTCGAATACTCTTGAAATCCTGGTCGAAAAGCTTTCCGATGATAATGAGGGGACGCGGTGGAATGCGGCAGAAGCGCTGGGACGGCTGGGAGATCCCCGGGCCGTGGAGCCGTTGATTGACACCCTGTGGGATGACGATGCACGGGTACGGTTAAAAGTTGCCTGGGCATTGGGCATGCTCGGGGATCCCCGGGCTCTTGGTCCCCTGCAGAAACTCTACCGGATCGCGAGCGGGAGGATGCGAGGGACATCATCCAGGAAGCAATGGAGATGATCAAACAGGCGATGGCGGCCGGCAATCTCAAATGAACGTGCGCTCACATGACCTCTTGGGCGTCGGGAGGCGTCGCTCGTGGAGGTATGGGGGACAGCCCCTATCATCATAACCGGGCCGGACAACCGCCCAAAACCAGACAAGGGGGGTGGGGGGTGATCCCCCTACCCCCCCTCTTTTTTTTTAAGAGGGGGTCACCCCCCCACCCATGTGCTGGTCAGGCAGGGGGGTACCCCCTCCCCCATCCGGCCCGAAACGACCCCCCTCGTCAAAAATGATGACCTCACCAGATTTATTTTTTCAGTCGTGGTTCCATACGAAACGCAGGGTTTGGTTTTGGAAAAAAGAGATGTTTCGCGGACAAGGGGGGGAGGGGGGTGATCCCCCTACCCCCCCTCCTCTTTTTTTTTAAGAGGGGGTCACCCCCCCACCCATGTACCGGCCAGGCAGGGGGGTACCCCCTCCCCCATACACCCCCATTTTCCCGGAACCCGGCAACTGACCGGGCCGGAACGCGATGCACAATCCCAATACTAAAAATACCGTTCGCGCAAAACCTATCGTACATGAGTGACACCGTTCTTGTCGAGATCGTCGGACTGAAATCTTCTGAATGTTCCCCATTTCCCTGTGACGCAAACCGGACCTGCGGACTGTCCGAATGCTACCCGTCGGGAAAACTTACTAAGGCCTTCGATGCGCTCAAGGCCGTCCTTAAAGAGACCTACGGCGACAAAGTAGAGCTCAGGCTCACGCTCATCGATGATGAAGTACCTTCACACATCCGTGAAATCCTCGAAAAGGACTTTCCGCCTATCCCTATGGTTCTTGTCAACGGAAAACTTACCCGGATCGGGAGGATCGTCCTAGACCGGATAAAAAACGAGATCGAAGCGTGCCTGTAAGGCACGCTTCTTTAGCAAATACGGCTCAGCGCTCCGGTCCCGAGATCGTAATAGAGCCCGTGGATCTGGATTTTTTGTTCCTCCATTACTTTTTTAAAAGGGGTAGAACCCAGATCTGTTTCACTCGATCCTCTCTTTTTTTCTCAGACGTTCAAGCACCCGTTTCTTCTTTGCGATGGCTGCTTCCGATGACCTCATGACTCCCTTTTTCATCTCTTCGAAATCCGGGACATCGGTATCGACCACTTTTTTTACCGGTGTATAAGCGGATTCACGGAACCGGGGCTGGAAATCATGTTCTTTCCCGTCCGTCATCAGTATAGATGCCGGTTTTCCCGCTTCCACGTACCCGATCTCGCGGCAGTTTACACCGGTTGACCGGATTACCTGCACAATCTCACCGGAAGCTGACTGCGGCGCAACGATCAACAGTGCATCGAGCGAGACACCGAGGAAATCGATCTCAAGCGCCTCCAGCATCTTTTGCACCCGTGGATTGACAAGGGATCGTGTGTCTTCCTCCCGTACGACCATCCGGCACCGGGCCGTCTCGGTCATCTCGAAGATGTCGCCCCGGAGACCCCCGTTGGTTACATCAGTCATCGCATGGATCTGATCAAAAACCGGGCTTTTGATCAGCGCCTCGCAGGTCAAAAGGAAGTTGAGGTTGATGGTCTCTTCAACAACTTCGGGGAATCCGGAATATATGGCCGCTGTCGCGATCGTCCCGCCGCCCGCGCCCTCGGTCATCAGGATCACGTCGCCTGCTTGCGTTGATTTACGGGCAGTCAGGTGGCGGGCCACGCCCACGCAGCCCACGCAGCCGGTCAGCCGGCTCCCAAGGACCATGTCTCCCCCGATACGGAGCGTTGAACCGGTGACAAGCGGCACATCCATCGCCTCGCCTATGGTCGTAATCCCCGCCGTGTAATCAAATATTTTTGCCACGTCCCCGTCATCGGCTACGTGGATATCGGAAAAGAGCATGACCGGTGTTGCCCCCATCACGTAGAGATCCCGCAGTGTCGCACGGGTCACGTGGAACCCTGCAAGATACGGATAATCCGAGAGCCGCGAATGCATCCCGTCAACAGTACAGACGATGTACTCCCCGCCGGCCCTGACCGCCCCGGCATCGTCCATCTCGTCTACACCCACCGATGCTGAGGTCTTACCGATAATCCGGGCAATTTCCCGGTGAGCAAAAAAATCGCCTTTTCCACGGGAACCGACGCCGAACTCCCCCATCTTAACCCGGGACGGTTCAAATACAAAAAAATCACCGGACAGCCCCTGCGTGTTTTTGACCTCTTCTATAACCGCCTGTGCAAAGGCCTTCGTATACGCGGGATTGGTGTGTTTTATTTCCGTTATACGCCCGGTAAGACTTTTTATAAGGGTATCTTCGTCTTCACCGGCCGCGAGATGCGTGCGGACATATTCCTCAACATCCATACATCCGTATTCGTGCCGGGACCATAAATACGACTGGTATTTTCACGGCAACAGCCGGGCACTACCGGCGCAGGATGCCCAGCACGTCCGAGAAACACCGGAGGGCGTTATCAAACTTTTTCGCCTTTAACAGGGAAAGACCCTTTACAAAACCTGCCCTGACATCATGAATATCGATATAATAGGCCTGGTCAAATGCCCGGGCCGACTCTTCCAGCCTCCCCATCGTAAAGCAGGAGTTACTCAACACCACCCATGCATCGGCAATCGTGGCATCAAGTGAAAGCGCCTGCTTCAGGCACTGAATGGCTTCATCGTGCAAGCCGAGTTTGGAGAGTGCAAGGCCTTTTCGGTAGAGTGCTCGCGGGTGAAGATGATTGATGGCAAGCGCACGGTCAAGTGTTTCGAGCGCCTCGCGGTACTTTTTTTGGTTAATACATGCAATCCCCCGGTTAAGGAGTGCAGAAAAATAAAAAGGGTATATTCTGAGTGCCCTGTCGTAGCAGGATATCTCCTCATCATACCTTTTCATCCTCCCGAGAGCATAGCCTTTGTTTACCCACGCCGAGAGGTACCTGCCCCGCAGATCCAGTGCATGGTCGCAGCACCAGATCTCTGCTTCGTATCGTCCCAGCATGCCAAGAGCAACCCCCTTGTTGTTCCATGCGGATGCGTTCCTGGGATCGAGTGCAAGTGCGTGGTCGCAGCACGCCACTTTTTCCTCGAATCTGCCGAGTTTTCCCAAGGCAAAACCTTTGTAATTCCAGGCATCGATACAGGCAGGATCAAAAGAAAGCGCCTGGTCGCAGCATTCGATTTCCTCCTGAAACCTTCCGAGTTTTCCCAGTGCAAAACCTCGTCCCACCCATGCGGAGGCAAGCGCAGGGTTTACAGCCAGTGCAAGGGTAAATAAAGTGAGAGCATCCTCATGCCGGCCTTCCCTGCCCAGTGCAAGACCTTCATTGTAATATTCAAGGGCTGACCGTGAATGGCTGCCGGTTTCCCCGGTGGGTTCCTGTATCATTTTCCTCGGATATATTACTGAAATATACAGTTCATCCTGCAAAGCAGGCATGAGGCTCAGATATACCAGTAATGACGATCATTATTCTTCTGATTTTTTAATGTATGCGTGAACATGGACCAGATCTCAAGTAAACAACATTTGGCGATACCGGGATTGCCGGATCTACCCATCGCCATGATTATGTGTTCCGTTCCCTTCATACCTGCACCTGTTATTACGCAGGCACCTGACAGCAGTTCACGGCCCGGTGAGGGGAAGGCGATTCAGAGTCGCACGGGAGAGCAGAGGTATGGCCGGTACGGTTGAAAACCGCCCGGTTTTTATCTCATTCCACTACGTACCCGTACCCGGTGAGATACACTTTATGGCGTTCTTCGGCATCCGGAAGAGATTCCGGGATATTTTTTTCTGCATTTTCCCATATAGCCCGCAACAGGGTATCATCCGAGTGCAGGTTAAGGGTTCCGGTCACGGTACCCAGGGGATTTCCCCGGGGACCGGTGATCCGCATGATCACACACCGGTAGAACTTGCACTGTGCCGGACTATCGGTATGGATAGTGCATCGCAGGAGACCGCCTTCAGGACGGAGAAACCGGCAGGCATGCGGGTGCTCATCCGGAAATGCATGATTACGGAAGATCTCCCGCTTGTCCTCATCAACGCGCGCTGTGAACGTCGTACCGGTGGAAACAGATTCACAGGCAAACTCAAAGGGCCCAATCTGGTGATCGATGACAATATAGTCACCGAGATACATGCAGCAGGTTCCGCATTGCCCGGAGGTAAAAGTCATATTCAATCTTGTTTGTAACTCCGGAAAATATCCGTGATAGCGGGAGACACTTCCTGCAATCTCCTCCTGTTTATCTGCTCACACGCACTGGGGACACTTACTGGATCTTGTCGGCCGCAGTACGGGCCAGTTCCTTTAACGTTTCGAAATCCGTCGTTGTACCACTCATGGTCAGCTCTTCGTAAACATCTTTGTTCGTGAAGACGATCGAGTATGTCGTGATTAAAAGGGGACCCCGGGTATCAGATTCGCGGTATGCAAACGTCCGGTCCCCCATGTTCGGGCAGGGAAGTTCGTAGATCTGTGTCGTTCCGTTCTCTTGTCCGGTGATGGCCCCCGTTTCGATATTGAACACATTGTTCATATTTGCCAGAGGGTAGAGATCGATGACCTGCCGGAGTTCTGTCATATCGTATTTTTCCTGATTAATACGGTAGTACGTAACCTCATACCCGGCTCTCCAGCCAAGATCGTGTGACATCTGGTCCATCTCCAGGTACGCAAGGTCGGATCGATCCCGAAGAATATAGTCTGCCGGCATATCAGAAGGCTGGAGGGCCATCTGCGATACCGGAACAGTCACAACCGGGCTTTCTGTGGTTGGCACAGGAGTTGGCGCAGGGGACTGGGTTGGTGAAGGCACGAGCGGATACGGGAAGATTACCGAGAGGCAGCCGGCACTTATGAGCATCGCTGCGAGAATCACACAGAGAACGCCGGATCCGGTATGCATAAGGTACGATGGCTAATATCAGATAAAATGCTTGTCGGGAAATTGTCCGGAAAATCATGCAGCGGTACTCCACATGGCCCCTTTGAAAAATGTGCTGATTTTTATTCTCCGAAATACATCCCCGGCACGGTGCGTTGCCTAATTGTATCGCATTTGCCCGGAAAGCGTAATCCGGGTATTTAATCAAGGGATCGTGGGAGGATATGGATAAATATCTTTTTCTCGGCAGACATCCCACAGTTTAAAGAATTATAGAAGGGAGAAGCAATATGGATAATCCAGTGTTACAGGGTGACGAACAGATACTCATACGGACACAGAGTGTCCATGTAAAATCGATTTCTTTTGATGCAATCCTCACCAACAAACGAATTATCCTTGTTGACAGGTTAAAGAACATCCTGCCGCCCAAAGAGATCCCGCTTGCCACCATCCAGTCCATTGAAGGTGGGGAGAATGCAATCCGGGATCTTGTTATCACGCTCGGGGTGATCACCAAGACCGGCGGTACACGGCAAATGGTGCTGACTTTCTCCCGCGAAGGCGGGGGAAACCGGATTAAGGAGCGGGATGAATGGGTCCGCCAAATCCGGGCTCATCTCACTCCTTCGTTTGAGCAGGTTATCAGGAAGGTTATACCGGGGATTGAGGCACCACCAGCAGGGCTGAATAAGGCGATATTACAACCCTTCGGGCAGGCCGAATCTCCGGTATCTCCTCCACAACCGATAGAAGTTTCACCCTCAGTAAAAAAGATTGCGGAAAATCCTATGGAATCCTGGAAGGCTCCAGCACCTGCCCCTGCACCAGTTCCTGAAACGATACTCGGCACCTATTGCACACGATGCGGTACGAAGGTGCCTGATGAGTCAGGTTTCTGCAACAAGTGTGGCACGCGGATTGTACAGTCCGGGAGATATACCTCAGGCACAGGTTTCAGCAGCAGGTCTATCCATACCTGTGCCAACGGCACCAAAAGAACGCCCCATCGATCATGACATCCCGGTCATCGAACCTTTGATCGAAAAATCCCCGATAACCGTCGCGAGCGATCCCCTTGGTAAAGCCCAGGCCTCACCAAAAGTTTCTCAACCCTCTTCTCCCGACTCTTTCTCCGCGAAATCTGTTGTCCCGGACCAACCGGTAGCAGCCACAACCGTCCCTGTTGCTACACCTCCGGCAGAGAAACGGTTTATGCCCAAGCTCTTCTCTCCCAAAGACCTGCCACCCACTCCCCTTATTTCGTCATCTATGCCCACGGCAGTTACACCACCGCCGAAAAAACCCAAAAACAAGAAGAAGATTCTTCTTGTGGCAGGTATCCTCGCGATCCTCCTTGTTGCTGTGGTCGTATTAGTCGTTATCCTGCCAAAGATGGCTCGTTAGGGAATACCCTCCGCGTTTCCACGGTATCTGCCACTCCAACTCCAACAACTGCTCCAGCACCAACAAGCCAGCCCGCAGTTCCAACACAAGAATTCCTGACCGCGACCCAGACCCCCTTTCCATTCCTCAGACTTGGGTTTATGTGAATTACATTGACGGGTGGAAAGGAATGGACGGAACGTCAGATAATCACTATAACGTTGAATTGATACCGCGATTCCGTATATGGAAACATGGAATATATTCAGGAATTGGCTGTCCTGCATCCGTGGCGAAATTCCCTCGTCAACATCATTTCTGCCCCATCCACCGGTATACACCAGTGATGTACCTATCAATAACCCGGCAATAAGTGTGAGAAATATTAGATAAAGTGTTTTTAATATTTTAATGATCGTAATAATTGATGAGAATACGCTATGACGGATGCAAATGTGCCTCCCGTTCCAGAAGGAGCGGAAAATCTTGCAAAGCAGGGTATTGATGTCCTGATTAGTACCTTGCACAACAGCGCCGATCCGGCCTCCAGGCGGTATGCAGCTTACATTCTGGGGAATGCCAGAACCCCACAGGCCATCAGGCCCTTGATCGAAGCGCTCGGGGATATGGACAAATCAGTACGGGAGCAGGCGATGCTTGCGCTGGTCGCCACAGGGAAGGCCGCGATCGAACCTCTTGCCGATGCTATGAAAGATCCCAAATGGGAGACACGGTACCGCGCCGTTGAGGCACTCGGAAAACTTGCCGATGAGAAAGCCTTAAAGCCACTTGTCCAGGGGCTCCACGACAGCCGCGACCACGTGCGTTACATGGCTGCAAAAGGGCTCACGGATCTGGGAGATTCCACAGCAACCGATCCTTTGATAATTCTCTTAAAAGATGATAACCGGGTGGTGAGAATGATGACCGTGAGGGCACTCTCTGCAATTGGCGGTGGGAAAGTCCAGACCGCCCTCAGGGACGCTCTTGCAGCCGAAACCGATGAAAAGGTCAAAGAAACAATTAACGAGGCGCTGAAATAATCCGGCAGGTGCAATCCTTTCTGCTGTTTTCCCGGTCCGGGAGGAAGCGCGGGCTCTCTTGGGTACGTTGTCTTTGGGAGATCATTTACCGTATGATCGCCAATTCAGACGGACAAGAGCACTTTTTGCCCGACTGGAGTACGTGAAAGATTAATTATGTATCTTTATCCCGGCGTATGAATGACTCAAAAGGCAAGGGATCCCAAAAATCTACCTGATCTTCGTCCCCGGTTCCACCGGTCTCTCCGGGGTCAGGAGCGACGCTGCATCCCCGGCTGCAAGGATCATACCATTGCTCTCTATACCGAAGATTTTTGCCGGCGCAAGGTTTGTGAGCACAATGACACCCTTTCCCACCAGCTCCGAGGATTTATAGAACTGCGCGATCCCGCTTACAATCTGCCGGGTCTCTCCGCCAATATCTACCTGAAGTTTCAGCAGCTTGCCTGATTTTGGGATCGCTTCTGCTGCAAGTACTATCCCCGTCTTCATCTCGACTTTACTGAAATCTTCGATTGAAATCATCGGTATCTTCTCCATTTTCTTATTGGCTTCCCGGACACGCTGCTGGAGCACGGCATCCAGCTCAGCGATCTGATTCTCTTCGAGCCGTGCAAACAGAGGGGCCGGGGGGAATCTGTCGCTCTGGTACGGTTTCTGTCCCCTCGTCAACCCGGTGGGCTGCAATGGTATCGGAATACCCGAGCTGCTCCCAGCATTCCTGCGCTTTTACCGGCATCACCGGCTCTACCAGAAGCGCAAGGGCTTTTGCTATCTGGATGCTGTTTTTTATCACCCGGGACGCAGCGGCACGGTCGGTCTTAATCAGTTTCCATGGTGCATTGGTCTGAATATAGGTGTTGCCGAACGCGGCCAGCGCCATGATGGAATCCACTGCCCCCTTGAACTCATACTCCTGCATCTGCTTGTCCACAGTTGCCAGGTACTTCCAGATTTCAGCGATGATCGCCGGATCGACCGCGCCGGCGGGGACACCCCCGAACTCCTTTTGGGCAAAAAAGAGCGTACGGTATACAAAGTTCCCGAAAATATTGACGACCTCGTTGTTAATGCGCTCGCCAAAGACCTTCCACGAGAAGTTGAGTTCCTTGGTATGGCTCGTGTACGCGAGCAGGTAGTACCGCAGATAGTCTGCAGGAAGACCCTTGTCGAGATAGTCCTCGTTCGTCCAGACAACATAACCCCTTGATTTCGAGAACTTATGGTCATCGACTTTTACCATCCCGCTTGCGACAACCGCATACGGCTCACCGTAGCCGGCTCCTTTCAGGAGGCCCGGCCAGAAGATGCAGTGATGGTAGATGATGTCCCCTCCGATAAAATGGGTGACCCGGTTATCCCCGCACCAGTACCTCTTCCAGTCTCTGCCGGCCTTTGCCGCCCACTCCTCGGTGAACGCAATGTAGCCTATCGGTGCGTCGACCCAGACGTACACCACAAGATCGTCCCGGCCGGGAAACTTCACGCCCCATTCAAGCGTGCGGGTTATACACCAGTCATGCAATTCGTCCTTGATCCATCCAATCGAATAGTTCTTCGCATTGCTTGTGCCCCGAAGCCTGTCGAGGAACGGCAGGAGGTAATCCTTGAATGCGGAGAGTCTGAAGAAAAAATGCTCCTGGTCACGGAAATCCGCCTTTGTCCCGCAGACCTTACAGACCGGTTCCCTGATCTCGCCCGGCTCCAGGTGCTTGCCGCAGCCCTGGTCACACTCGTCCCCCCGGGCCTGCTTGCCGCAGTAGGGGCAGGTGCCCTCCACGTACCGGTCCGGAAGGAAACGCCTGCATTTCGGGCAGTACGCCTGGTGGACGACCTGCTTATAGACATACCCGTTTTTCACCAGCCGTTCCATGATCTCCTGCGTCCGGTGATAATTAATAGGATCATCGGTCATGCCAAAATGGTCGAACTTGACCCCGATACGTTTAAACGTCTCATCGAAGTGCCGGTGGTACCGTTCTGAGAGTGCCCTCGGGGATATCCCCAGCTCTTCTGCCGAGACCACGATTGGTGTCCCGTGGTTGTCCGATCCCGAGACAAACACGACCTCCTCACCCGTCCGCCGCATGTAGCGGACGTAACAGTCGGCGGGGACGTACGTGCGCAGATGCCCGAGATGGCAGGGCCCGTTTGTGTACGGGAGCCCGCAGGTAACCAGCAGCGGTGGTTGAGTCATTGAAGGTACTTTTTAGCATGCGATAGGTAATAATTCATGTACCATGGCAAAGATCCTGCCGCTCGCAACACGGGCATTCGGTGCGGAACCCGGTGTGCCGGACATTACCGAGCTCGCGGGCTGGGTGGCAGATCACCGTGGGACTACAGCCGACCTTCAGGGATTCCGGCTCGATGTATCGCTTGCCCCCCAACTTGAGTCTGGCATAATGTTCCCGTGTGCCGGTCGGCCTCTTCTGCCGCGGCCGGATCCTGGAGAGCCTCACCGGCCTGAACAATGACCGGAATAGTGCTGTAGGGGAGATCGATGTGGATCCCGGTGCGCTCACCGGGGATGCCCTTATGCTAGCGGCACAGAGAAAAGATGTCTGGTGTGCACTCCCCGCCCCGCGCACTCTCGGGATTACCGATACGTATTATGGTGACGATGACGAGTGGTGCGACGCGATCACAGGGGCTTACCGCACCCTGATGCGGGCGATGCGTGACGCAGGGATCGGGGGGCACGTTCTCATCTGCGATACCGTAGAAGAGACAGAGATTTCAGCACTCGCCGGAAAGAAGGTATTCTTTTTTGCACCGGCGCCGGAGCGGGAGAACCTTTTAACTCTCATGGAATACCAGCGCCAGGTGGCCGTAGGCAACACGATGCTGGAAACGGTCTTCGATCTCGCAGGTGAATATGAGCTCCACCGTTTGATCGTGATGAATCCGGACGACAATGGGATCCGGCTCGCATTATCTCACCTTGACCCGGACCAAGTGATCGCCGGGGGTTATTGCACGGATGCGTGCGACACGTACTGGAAAGAACTCGTGAAGAGTGCGGTGTACGTGAAATGAAGGACATCGCCATTCAGGGCATGTATATGAGGCCTTCCCGCCTTTCAACTCTTATAGTTCCCTGTATTAATTTTAGATGTGTCGATTGGGCCTATCAACTCTTTTGTATCCCCTGGATATACTCATCTCTTTCAACCCCGCGAAGAGATACTTCCGGGATTTGAGACTGCATCGGGTATCTGCCATAACGAACGTATAAGGTCTTTTAAAGAACTAGACTGGCTGACCCTGCTTTCCATGAAAAAGGCGGGCAGCTGAATGTCTGCAGGGCACCCTTCACGCCATCGCCATGGAGCAAGCATTAATAACAAGAGATAAAAGCATTGGTACAGTGGAAAGAGAGGGATTATATGCAGCACACATGTCTCATGGCATCCCCGGGAAAAAATGCATCGGGCGGATCAGCATGAAAACAAAACCTGTGTTTTGGATACTTCTTGTCCTTGTTACCGTCGTATTTCTCGTCAGCCCGGTCGTTGCTGATGTACCTGTAGCATCGTTCATATCGAATGCAAGCTCAGGAACCATCCCGCTCACGGTACAGTTCATGGACTCTTCCCTGAATACGCCGACTTCGTGGACATGGCTGTTCGGCGATGGCGGAATCTCCTCACTTCAGGATCCGACGCATACCTACACAACTGCCGGTACCTATACCGTTACGCTTATTGCAACTAATTCTGCAGGCAGCAACACCATCACAAACCCGGGATATATTACCGTAACGAAGGCTTCATCTGTGCCCATTGTTTCCTTCTTGACGAATATCACATCAGGGTCAGTACCTCTTACTATTCAATTCGTGGACTCCTCAACCAACTCCCCGAATTCATGGGTATGGTCCTTTGGGGATGGGGGAGTCTCCACAAGTCCCAACCCGATACACACCTATACAACCCAGGGTCCGTATACCGTTACACTCACTGCAACAAACTCTGCGGGCAGTAACACTACTTCGCTGACCAATTATATTACCGTAAACCAGGTAACAGTCACCCCGATGGCACTTTTTAAATCGACGGTAACGTCAGGATACGAACCCCTGACCGTCCAGTTCGTCGATGCTTCAACCAACTCCCCGAATTCATGGGTATGGTCCTTCGGGGACGGTAGCACCTCCACGCTCCAGAACCCGTCGCATACGTATACAGCTGCCGGGACCTATGCGGTCACCCTCACCGCCACGAACGCCATGGGCAGCAATACCGTCACCCAGCCCGGTTATATCACCGTGAATGCTGCAGTTCCCGTCTCATCGTTTACCGCAAACGTGACTTCCGGCGCTAAACCCCTGACCGTCCAGTTCACCGATACCTCAAACAACACACCTACGGCATGGTACTGGACCTTCGGGGATGGCGGAACTTCCACGAGCGAAAATCCGGTATATACGTTTTCCTCTGTCGGGTCCTTCGCAGTTTCTCTCGGAGCGACGAACACTGCAGGGAGTAACACGACCACAATGCCGGCATACATCAACGTGACCAATGCTGCATCCCCTCCGATCACCTCGTTTAGCTCAGACATACAATCTGGAACCGCTCCGCTCACCGTCCAGTTCACCGATACATCTGCTAATTCTCCGAACGGCTGGCAGTGGTCGTTTGGTGACGGGTCACAGAGTACCGATCAGAACCCGTCACATACGTACACCCAGGGTGGCACCTACTCGGTCATCCTGACGGCAGTAAACTCTGGCGGCGACAATACCACGACCATGCCGGGTTTTATCACTGTATCTGCACCAGTAATTACAACACTACCAACCCAGGTCGTAACAACTGTACCCATGACCACAGAACAGCAGACGGAGACGCAGTCCGCTGCCGGGACAACAACCCCGCCGGGATCCGGGGGATCATCCTCGTGGACACTTCCCTTCATTGGCGTTGTGATCCTGGCACTTATTGTCATTGCACTTCTTCTTCATGCAGGAGGACGATCCGGTGGCAGGAGAAGATCCCGTGGCGGAGATCTTTAAGGGAATCCTTCTCACCGATCACCGTATATTTTTTTTACGATCAGGAGTCTCCTTTCCGGATACCGTTAAAATGAGACCGGGCAGGACACCTTTCCTCATCCCATCTTTTCCCGGCCGATGCACTCAAAATCGATAAACCCGTTGTAGGGGTCGGTTTTTAAGAGCCGGACACGCACTTTCTGGCCAACCAAAAGCCCCTGCTCTCCCTTCACGACCCGTCCTTCTGCCGGTGGTACCAGAAGTCTGACATACGTCCCCTTATCCGCGGCGCCGGTCACAAGGGCATCGAAAGTCTTGCCGATACTGTCCTCGAGCAGCATGGCAGCAACGGACTTCCGCATAAACCGTTTGACCTTCTTCGACGCTTTCTCCCGGTCCGTCAGCCATCCAGCCCGTTCTGAGAGTTCTGCAGAAGAATAGGGACCGGTTTGTCCCATCAGGATAGCTTTTGCCTGGCGCTGGTTGATGATATCCACGTAGCGCCGGTTCGGTGCCGTCGCATGGGTATAATCGATCACCGCGAGGGCAAAATGACCGGTCGGCGTGGCACCCGGTTCAAGCATCGTGTACTCGCCGGGCCCCATCAGTTTTATCACGGCAAGAGAAAGGTCAGGGAAATGGAGAGGATCGGCGGTTTTTTGCTTCATGAGAAACTTTGCAAGCGCTTTTGCATCCGGCTTCTCCGGCAGGGTCTCCCCGAGGTTTGCCGCAGCAAGGATGATCCCGGCCCAGTTTCTCGGCGATTTTACCACCCTCTGGATCATCGGCACACCGGCAGCGCCGAGCCGGGAAACCATTGTCCCGTTTGCCGCAACCATGAACTCCTCGATCAGGGCCCGGGCCGGGTTCGGTGTCAGGGCAACAAGTCCCCTGACCTCACCGTTTTCCATGACCACTTCGGGCTCTATGGTATCAAACTCGAGTGCTCCCTCGGCACGGCGGTATTTCCGCAGGAGTTGCGCCGTTTCGTTCTGGAGATGGAGCTGTTCTTCAAGTCCGGGGACCTCCTGTATGCCCGTCGGGATAGGGCCGCTACCCTCCAGCCACTCTCCCACGCTCTCGTACACGAGTTTTGCCTTGTTGCGGACCAGCGCCCGGTACACCTCTCCGGGAGAGAAACTCCCGTCAGGCCGGACCAGAAACTCAATAATAACGGCCAGTCGGTCTTTATCCTGCAGGAGCGAGGTGATCCCGTGGGAGAGCCGGTCGGGCAGCATGGGAAAGGTGATGACACCGGTATAGACTGATGTTCCGTTGTGGGCCGCATACTCATCGGTGGGCGACTGTTTATGTACATAGGAATCGACGTCTGCTATGGCAACCTGTACCCGGATCGTGCCGTCAGGAACGCGCTCGCAGTATTCAAGCTGGTCGAGATCCTGAGAATCGTGGTTGTCGATTGATGACCACAACAGCGTCCGGAGGTCGCGCATATTCTCGGGTACATCAAGAAATGTACGCTCCTGCATCGCGTTGACCTCATCCATCACAGGGGGTGTGAAACGGGGTTCAAAACCATATTTTTCCATCGCATGCCAAGCGATGGTTCTGAGATCGATATCGTGGGGATGCGGCCGGCGGGTTTTCATTTCTATCGAGTGTAATTCTCATTTAAATGCATAAAAACTTCTGGAAGTACCCGTTTCGTGGGAGATCGGGGACAGACTGCGCCCGAACAAGAAATTCCGTCCCTCATGACCTTTATTCACACAATTAATGCAAAAATATGCTCTGTAGAACTCAGTAAGAATTATTTGACGCTCCAGGGGCTCCGCCCCGCCGCTCATGGCGCCCCGGTTCGCGATAGTGTCGTATTACCTGTACACAAAAAACACAGGAAATTTTTGTACAGGCAATACCGAGGCATCACATGCGCCATGCGCCCTCGAACAGGGGCAGGGTTGGCTCGAAGGGGGACAATAATATCTCATGAAATAGGTTTTCTACAGAGCACGAAAATACTTTTTTTAGATGGATTCGTTTATAATCCAGGGGTAGCCTCGACACTCTCACCGGGTTTGAGGATCTTAACCGTGAGATCCGTTGTCCGTTCGACAGCCGTTTTGAACGGCACCGGGTCTGCCGCGATACGGTCCCAGGTATTGTAGTGGATAGGTATCACGGTCTTTGCCCCGACAAAGTTCGCGGCCATCATCGCTTCCTTCGTCCCCATCGTATACCTCCCGCCAATGGGAAGGAGGGCAATATCAGGATGGTAGAGATCGCCTATCAGGTTCATGTCAGAGAAAAGAGCGGTATCCCCTGCATGGTACACGCAGACGCCATCCATCCGGACCACAAAACCCACTGCCACTCCGGCATTTCCCGCCCCGGTGGTATCATCGATCCGCGATGAATGCAGCGCCGGTGTCATGGTGATCGTGATACCGTCAAGGGTGATCGTCCCGCCGATGTTCATTCCCTCTGCAGGGACACCCTTTTCCTGGAGATACTGTGCGATCTCGCTAATGGCAACCGTCTTTTTCATGAGTGCGACGGTCTCGCCCATGTGGTCGTAGTGCCCATGAGTGACCAGTACGAGGTCCGGGTCTGTCCAGGCAACACTGCCCTCCGGTATGAAGGGATCGATCAGGACTTTTTTTGTCCCGGTGAGCAGCGTGCAGGAATGGCCGAGCCAGGTTAGTTGCATATATGCTGATGGGGATTAGGCAGGGATGAACATTATCGTATTGACCGGGTGCGAAGGGAGGTAAGACCAGTCCAGGAAACAGATTTAGTCGTAAAAAGAGAGATTCCGGGATGCAACACTTTATGTTACATCGATCAGTTCCGCTTCAGTGATATCGATGGATTCCCCCAAGGTGTCTGATGTGGCACTCCGGGTCATCTGCTCGGAGAGATCGCGGTCTTCCATTACATCCCGGATCCGGTGGATGTAGGGATCGATGGTAGGGTCTTCCTGTTCCTCGATTACATGCCGGTATTCCCGCAAGGTAGACGGGCTGACACCGATCTCATCGGAAACTTCCTTCATCGTCTTGCCCGATGCGACGAGCTCTTCCATCTTTGCCTTGTCAAACGGCATCCTGAAGTCAAGCTCCCGGAATAACTTGAGCCTGACCCTTGCCCGGGCGACGGTCTTACTGAGTTTTTCATCACCGAGCTCACGGGCGATCTCGGTGTCGTTCTTTCCGGCGTAAAACGAGGTAACAAGCTTGGCGAGCTGGATCGGCTTGAGCGAAGTCTTGAAGATTCCCTGCTCGATGATCTCCCGCATCACCAGCGCGACCTCGCGTTCAATTGCATCGCTGTCCCTGAGGGTGCCATGAATGTTTTTCATCGGCTCGACAATCTTTGTCTTGCCGGACATGGTGCTGAAAAGTTCCAGCAGCTGTGTTTTCCGTTTGTCTTCCGTCATTGCATACCCCGTCTTGGGATTAGGATATACAATACTTCGTCAACTATTTAATCCTATCTTTACTGTTCTTTTGACCAGAAACCTTTTATTTGACTCTGGATAGCACATCCCGCGACCCATTGTTTTTCAACAGAAAGTCAGTCTCCGGGCCCGGGCTGTTCCGGGTAACCCGGTTTCCCTCTTGGCACCAGAAAACGGGAGCGGTTATGAGCAGCCACGGGACCCGGACACGAGCCTTTTTGTCGGGAGTCGTGTAACTGTATAAGAGACGAACTATCAGGGAGTCTCCATGAGCGATGTTTTTGAGAATGTGATGGATCTGGCAAAGCGCCGCGGGTTTATCTGGCCTACCTCGGAGTGTTACGGGGCGGTGGCCGGTTTTATCGATTACGGCCCGCTCGGTGCGATGATGAAGCGGCGGATCGAGAATATCTGGCGGCATTTTTACATTGTCCAGGAAGGATATTACGAAATCGAATGCCCGACGATCGCACAGGAAGCTGTTTTTATTGCCTCCGGCCATGTCAAGGGCTTCTCCGACAAGATGTGCCAGTGCCCGCATTGCAAGGAATACCTGCGGGCCGACCACGTGGCCGATGGCGGCGGGGTGTGCGGGGCAGCGACGATGGATAACGAGACCCTTGCCGCCGCTATTGCCGCCTGCACATGTCCTGCCTGCGGGGAAGTGCTCGGTAACGTCGAAGTCTACAATTTTAACCTGATGTTCCAGACCTCGATCGGGCCCGGGTCCCAGAGGGTCGGCTACCTGCGACCCGAAACGGCGCAGGGGATGTTCGTGGACTTTGCCCGGCTCCTCCGGTTCTATCGGGACAAACTGCCCTTTGGCGCAGTGCAGATCGGGAAATCCTACCGGAACGAGATCTCGCCCCGTCAGGGCATGATCCGGCTCCGCGAATTCACGCAGGCTGAAGCCGAGATCTTCGTCCACCCGGACGAGAAGAACCACCACCCGGCCTTCAAGAGATATACCAATTACCGGATGCCCCTCCTGACCTATACCCACCAGCAGAAGTGCGAATCTGCAGTCGAGATGTCGATGAGGGACGCGGTGGATAAAGGCATCATCGCAAACGAGTACGTCGCGTACTATGTTGCTCTCACCCACGAACTGCTGGTCACCGTCGGGATCCGACCGGACCGGCTCCGGTTCCGCCAGCACCTTCCTGATGAGCGGGCACATTATGCGACCGACTGCTGGGATGCAGAGGTGTACTCGGAGCGTTTCGGCTGGGTCGAAACCGTCGGGATTGCCGACCGGACTAATTACGACCTCAATGCTCATGCAAAGCAGAGCGGGATGTCCATGACAGTCTTCATCCAGTACGACACGCCAAAGAAGGTCCAGCGCCGGCGTATCATCCCGAACATGGGGGTACTCGGGAAGCAGTACCGCCAGAAAGCAAAGGGGATCTTTGCGGCCCTTGAGACAGCGACACCAACCCCTGAAGGTGCCGATATCACCGTAGACGGCGAGACTATCCATATCCCGGCTGACCTTTTCGAGGTCCGGGACGAGGTCATGGATGTCCGGGGCGAAGAGGTTATACCCCACGTAATCGAACCCTCGTACGGGATCGACCGGATGTGCTACGCGGTGCTTGAACAGGCGTACGCCGAGGATACGGCAGACGGTGAGAAACGCGTTGTTCTCCGGCTCTCCCCGCAGGTTGCTCCCGTGCAGGTTGCCGTCTTCCCGCTCATGACCCGCGACGGGCTTGACACGCTCTCAGAGGAGATCACGATCACGCTCCAGAAGCGTGGCATCCTCGCGGAGTACGACGACTCCGGTGCCATCGGCCGCCGGTACCGCCGGCAGGACGAGATCGGCACGCCATTTGCGATCACGGTCGATTACGAATCAAAGGAGACGCACACGGTCACCATCCGGGACCGGGACAGCATGAAGCAGGTGCGGATCGCCATCGATAAACTCCCCGCGATCATCCCGGCACTCGTCAGCGGAAGCATGAAGTTTGCGGCGCTTGAGTGAAGTCGTATTCCCTTTTTTTCCCTTTTACACATGAATCCCTTATGGGAATTGATGCTTCCCTATCCTCCATCTGCGATGCCTGTCGCCGGCCCCCGTCGGGGCGCCCCCGCGGCGGCCTCAATTACCTGTTGGTCGTCCACCCCCTCAGAAAAAAGGTAATCTGCCCCGCCATGCCCCGCGAGGGGCCCTGAGGCGGGGAGTCCTCGTTACGATGAGAGAAAGGAAACAGGGATTTCTCCCTATTAATAATCCCCTCCCACAATTCCCTATATTACCCGGCGAGATCAAATCCTCATCAGAAATATGACCTGCATCAGCCATCCCCTCATCCGTCCCGATAGCATCGAGTCGCGGGAATACCAGCTTGCGATCGCGATGAAGGCGCTGGATGCGAATACGATGGTGATCCTCCCAACGGGACTCGGGAAGACCGCCGTAGCCCTGCTCGTTGCCGCATCACGGCTCTACAACGAAGGGGGACGGGTGCTGATGCTTGCCCCGACCAAACCGCTCGTGGAGCAGCACCTCCGTTTTCTCGAGAAGTTTCTGGTTGCAACGAGCCCGGCCGGCCCTGACGTATCCCCGTTTGCGATGTTTACCGGGGAAGCCCCGCCTTCGGAACGCACTGCCAACTGGGAGCGGGCGCAGGTGATCTTCGCAACACCACAGGTGGTCAAAAACGATCTCATCGCGGGGCGCTATACCTTAAATGACGTGACGCTCATGATTGTCGACGAGTGTCACCGGGCGGTGGGCAGCTACGCGTACGTGTTCCTGGCCAGGCGGTATCATGACACCGCCGACAAGCCCCTGATCCTAGCGATGACCGCGTCTCCTGGAAGTGCCGAGAAGAAAGTGCAGAACGTCTGCGCCAACCTTGGTATCATCCAGATCGAAAACCGGACCGAGAACGATCCCGATGTCAGGCCCTACGTCCACGAGCGGGACGTCGAGATACGCCAGATCGATCTCCCGGGGGAGCTCAAACAGGCCATCCATGCAATTCACACCCTGATCGACGACCGGCTCGCGCTCCTTGCCTCACTTGGCTTTGCCGTCCCGAAACGGGAACGTCTCTCGATTAAAGAACTCAACGGTCTCAATGCACAGATCCAGCAGAGGATCCAGAACCGGGACCCGGCGGGATACTCGGCAGCCTCGGTCTACGCTGAGTGCATGAAGCTCAGGCATGCCGTGACTCTTGCCGAATCCCAGGGGAGCGAAGTGTTCAAGGGCTACGTGGCAAAACTGGTCGCCGAAGGGATGAGTGCGGGAGGCAGCAAAGCGAGCCAGCGGTTGAGCAAGGATCCGGTCTTTCGCGGGCTCTTTAACCAGACACTTGGCTGGACAACGGAGCTGCACCCCAAACCCGCAATTGTCCTTTCTCTTGTCCGGGAGCAGCTCGAAAACCGCCCTGACAGCCGGATCATCATCTTTGCCACCTACAGGGATAGCGTGCAGCTCCTCGTGGACTATCTTTCCAATAACGGGATCGTGTGCGAACGGTTCGTGGGCCAGGCGACAAAAGATGCAGAAAAAGGACTCTCGCAGAAGAAACAGATCGCCGCTCTCACCCGGTTCCGGGAAGGGGACTTCAAGGTGCTTGTCGCGACCTCGGTCGGGGAGGAAGGCCTTGACGTCCCCTCGACCGACATGGTGATCTTCTACGAGGCGGTGCCGTCCGAGATCCGGTCCATCCAGCGTAAAGGACGTACCGGGCGATCTGCCGCAGGAAGGGTCGTCGTGCTCGTGACAAAGGGCACATCGGACGAGATATACCGGTACGTGAGCCAGTCAAAGGAACGCAGGATGCAAAAAAGCATGCACCAGATGGGCGGCCATTCGGTCCCGCCCCTAAAGCCCGTGGAAGCAGAACAGGCGCTCATCGAAGAGTTTACCCCGCAGGGCCCGGCGATCCGCATCGATGACCGCGAGACGTCATCAAAGGTGGTTGAGGTATTATCCGAACTGGGAGCGGCGATCCGGCTCGAACGCCTGCCACAGGGAGATTACGCGATCGGTGACCGCATCCTTGTGGAGCGCAAGACCTCCCGGGACTTTGTCGACACCCTCATCAACCGCGACCTGCTCGGGCAGGCAAAGGCGCTTGCCGATGCGGTGCCCCGGCCTATCCTGATAATTGAAGGCGGCGATATCTACACCCAGCGGGACATGAACCCGAACGCGCTTCGTGGGGTACTTGCCGCGCTTACCGTCGATATGGGTATCACGCTTCTCTTCACGAGGGACGAGCAGGACACCGCCCAGATGCTCTTTGTGATCGCAAAACGCGAGGAGGGCGATCGGGGAGAACGAAAAGTTCACCCGCACAAGTCATTCCGGTCTGCAAAAGAGGAGCAGGAATACATCGTCTCTGCGTTTCCCGATATCGGCATGAAAAATGCCCGGCTTCTCCTTGCGCATTTCAGTTCCATCCTGGGGATTGCAAACGCCACGCTGGAGGAACTTGTCGCGGTGAAGGGAATAGGGGAGAAGACCGCACAGAAAATTTTTGAGATGTGCCGTCGGCCCTACAGCTGACGCAGGTTCACCAGCGCTTCCGTCCCGATCTTCACGGCATCCATGAACGCGAGGCAGCGATCGGGATCGTCATCGTTTTTTATACGCTGGCAGAGGACAAGGATCGTCCCGGCGAGCTCACGGGAGAGCAGCTCTGCTTCGGGAGAGAGAGGAGAGGACGAGGCAGGGATTGCGGGTGGTGCGCGTACTCCCCGTGTTGACGGGGACGCAGCAGGAGGTGCAGCGTCCGGAGATACCGGTGCAGCGGCGGCTGGTTTTTTCTCGGCGCAGACCACGCAGAAGGTCTTTTTTTTGTACTCAAAGAGCGGGCAGCCACACGTGGGGCAGACCTTTTCGAGCATCTTTCCTCCCTTGAGGAGATACTCAGCCATGATCTCGTCATCTTTCTTTCCAGGCATACTTCACCGTCTGGGTAATATTCAAACTATATATGCGAGTTCTACGTATTAACTACAGGTACGCGGTAGGTGATACCATGCCAAATCCCGAAAAAACAATGGAAAACTGTGTCCTGATGCTGCAGCACATTCAGGAGGACAGCACTATTCCCCGGAACATCCGGCGCGTTGCTGATGAGACCCGGACGCTGCTCTCCAACAATAACAAGGCCATGGGCCTGCGCGCTGCGGAAGCAATCTCAAAAATCGATGAAATCTCAAATGATCCAAACATGCCCATCCATGCACGGACACGGATCTGGGAACTGGTCTCCCAGCTCGAAACCATTCCGCTGGACTAGGCCTGACGGCGTCTTTTTAACCCATTTCATTTCACCCTTTTTCCGGCATTCATTATGCCTTTTGATGGGGAGGGGCCTGCAGGTGATCTGCAATTCCCGGCCCTGCATCGAGTGCAGGCTCACCCGCTTTTCCCCGGGCCAGATAAAGACCGGGTTACGGGTGCCCGGCTTTCAGTATGGTATGGAGACAATACCCAAGAGCAATGCCGACAAGGCCGTAAACGACAAGGATCACGCCGACAAGGAGGAGAAGCAGTTTGATACCGACGACGGGCATGAAGCAGATCAAAAGCCCGATAATGATCGAGAGAACGCCCTGCAGGGCGAAGAGACCGCGGTGCGCCATATGCGGTTCGCCGACTGCGAGTACAAGCCCGATAAGACCGCCCAGAAAAAGGCCGATGCCAGCGATGAGGAATATGACCATTCCCATGACTATAGGGTGGATGATCGTGGCGATCCCAAAGAAAAACCCGAAAATTGCAAGGAGGGAAAGGAGCAGCGAGGCTTTCCAGCCCCCCGGTGAGAGTGCGGAGAGCATGACTGCAGCAAACGAGAGGACGAGGATGAGAATCCCGATGAGTTCAACAAGCACGGTGGCAGATATCCTCGGGAAGAGTACGACAAGAAGTCCGAATATCACCGAGAGTACTCCAAGAAGGACGAGCGAGATCCACTTGATACCGGCGACATTTTCAACAGGAATTGCGTTCGGGGCCATAGTTAACAATTACCCCGTTCGTCAGTGCGATTGATAAATATTTTTGTATATTGCCTTTCATTCGTCACGGGAGATGGGGATATCTGCCCCGGAGGAACCACAGGATAGGAAAATAAAAAACCCCAATCCATGCATCCTGGACCAGGCTTGGCGTATGCTCAAAAGACTGGAAATCCCGATAAGGGGGGTTGTGAGGCGGGAACAGGAGTCACTTCGTGAAACTGTCCAAAAAAGTATTTTTCCCGGACTCTTCCTTAAAAACAAAAAACCCGGGTTATGCAACCGTATGCGAGACGGATGGGATGCTGATCAGATCATTGAAGGTGGTCTGGTAGCCGTCCGGGAAGGTGATCGTGGTCATCTGCGGAGTCAGGTCGGGGGAGATGAGCGGCGCAAACCAGTACCTGCTTCATGACCTCTTCAGCACGGGCAAATGAGAACGCGGGCGTGGTCATCGTGGTTATGCCACCGGATTGTGTGACCTGGGCAAAGGATGAAATAATCACTTCTGCCGAGGAGTCATCTGCCTGGACGACCGTGACCGGCTCATTAAGATTTTCCTGAAGTGCATTCTGGAGTTCTGACGCGGGATTTGCAACATGGAAAAAGATCGCTGCCTGTTCGACAAACGTGAGATCGTACTGCATGTCAACCTGAGCGTCGCCGCTCCCGTTCAGGGTAATAGTAAGCGTCTTTGCGGTGAACGCCTGTGCAGGCATAACTGCAAAGAACAGGATGCAGAGGCTTCCTAAGAGAAGGTAGCTGAACTTCATACGTGTCAGGTTTACATTACATTTGTATCTATATACGTTTGTTTATACCCGCACACCGTGTCACGCCATGGAACCGTGTACACCGAAAAAAATGAGATGGGCGGTTTGGAGAGCACTATGAGTTGCTGCTGCGACCTCGGCCTGTGGGAATAACAGGCACGAAATAATGGGGATCGTACAGGACAGATGTGGCATTCTCTTGCAAAAAACGTCCGGAAAAACCTTCGGTACCGGCTTCCCGCACCAGTATTTTCGTTAAAGGTGGAATTCGCTCAGACCGATTCGGCGATCTTCACGAGCTCGTCAAAGTGCCGGCTCTTCTTAAACAGCCACCAGGTAAAACGCTCGACGACGGTAAAGGAAAAACTCCCTCCCGCGGCATTCGGGTGTCCGCCGCCGCCGAACTCCCGCGCGATCAGGTGGCTGATCGGCGGCACCGACCGGAGCGAGAATTTCCCGTCTTTTCCTATGATCACCTCTATGTCGGTCTTCTTCCTGCCCCGGATAAAATGCGCTGTCTCGCTCGGGTACCCGTAGAGCGGGGCAAACGCGATCCGGTATTTCTTTCCAAGGAAGGTCGTGTGCCGCAGGCTCCGCTTCATCATGGTGTCCATTTCGGCCTTTATCTCCGCATATTCCGTCTCGATCTGTGCATCGGAAAAGATTCCCGCGACAAGGCAGTCGCGGACGTGATCCCGGTTTTTCTTTCTCTGGAGCACCTGCCCGATGACGGCGGAGCGGGGATCGGCATGCTTCCAGAGGTCATAATCGCAGACCACCCGGGCAACCTCGGCTGCCACCGGGTTCTCCGGTGCGAGATCCCGTGCGACAATCCCGGTCGCACAGACGTCCGTATCTATATGGAGGAGGGAGACCCCTTTTTTAATCGCTGCCATCTCCTCCTCGCGCCAGCGGTGATGGTCCCGCCACTCGATCACCCAGCCGTTTACCCGTGCCTTGCCGACAACGGCTTCGGCGTCCCGCTGGCAGCCGAGGTCCGATATCGAGAGCAGGTCGCCTTTACCGGGGCAGGATGCGATAAGGGAGAAGAGACCGGCAAATTTTCCCACCGAACTCCATACCGTAAATACACCATCTTTCCCGAACCTCATCCGGTGGATCGCGTCTGCCCCGACCGCATCGAGATCGTTATGCGTCAGGTGGACGACGTGGGCAGTGCGCGAGGCAATGGCACTGGCAAGACCGCTGGTGTCATCCGCACGCCGTTGGGAAGGAGGCATCCGGTTAATACTGGCATGGCGGGACATAAATAAGAGCGGTCAGGGAGTCACATTACCCTGTCGAGCGTATCATTTATTAATCACAACTGACAATATTTGTAATCCTGCCCTAGTAGCTCAGACTGGGAGAGCGCCAGACTGAAGATCTGGTTGTCCCCGGTTCAAATCCGGGCTGGGGCACTTATTATTTCATTTCCGTACCCTTTTTTAGTGACGTTTGCGAATGAACGGTGATTATGGTGAAGTGCGCCCTCACTTGGTGGGTGCCCATGCACCCGGTCAACCATTGATATGAAGCCAGCCGGCGGTGGTTATCATCCTCCACGGAATCTATAATTATACTCACGCCGGTAACTGTACACCGGGTTTAGGTATCGGGGGTGTTTTCATGGACATAATGCCTGCTGTCGTCTGTGTCATCATTCTGTCCATCTTTATGCTGTATCTCGGCCAGCGCTTCAGGCTGCCCAGTATCGTGAGTTTCCTTGTTATCGGGATGCTGGTCGGGCCGTTCGGCTTTGCGCTTATTACCGACCAGAATCTCATCGATACGATCGGCGAGATAGGCATCGTCCTTTTGCTTTTCACCATCGGCCTAGAATTCTCGTTCCAGAACCTTCTCCGGTCGTGGCGTGCAGTTATCATCGGAGGTATCGTCCAGGTCTGTACTACCATTGCCGCTATCACGCTTATTTCCCGTTATTTCCAGATGCCTTTTAACGAAGCACTGATCTTCGGTTTTATTGTCTCTCTCTCCAGTACGGCCATCGTGATGAAGATCCTCCAGGAGAAAGATGAGGTCGATACGATCCAGGGCAGGACGCTTCTCGGGATCCTGATCTTCCAGGATCTGGCCATTATTCCTATGATGCTCGTTCTGCCCCTGCTTGCCGGGAACGAGAACATGGATTTCTCCACCCTGCCCTTCCAGATAATAAAAATCGCCCTGATCATTCTTGTTATCATTGTCCTTGCCTACTGGGTCATCCCGAGATTCCTCTTCCGGGTGGCAAAAGAGCGGAGCCGCGAGCTCTTCCTCTTTACCATCGCCGGCATCTGTATTGTGATTGCCTGGCTCACGAACGAGGCAGGGTTATCGTATACACTGGGGGCGTTCATCGGAGGCCTGATCATCGGGGAATCGGATTACAACATCGATGCACTGGGCCATATTACCCCGTTCCGGGATGTCTTTGCCGCCGTCTTCTTCCTCTCGATAGGTATGCTCCTGAATACCCAGACGATATTTTACAATTATATCTACGTGGCTGTGATGGTGCTGATCATTATCAGCGTCAAACTCGTGACCGGTACCCTTTCTGCCGCGGTGCTCGGGATGCAGACCCGGATCTGTGTCTATTGCGGCCTTGCTCTCTGCCAGATCGGGGAATTCTCTTTTGTCTTGGCAAAAAGCGGCCTTGATGCCGGTGTCATCCAGATGGCCGTCTACCAGCTTTTCCTTGCCGGGGCGATCATCACCATGGCACTCACCCCGTTCTCCATGGCCGCTTCGCCCCGGGCCGTTGACCTGATATATCGTATCGTCCCGCGGCGGTTCTCTCATGGGAGAAAACCTGCTTCCCCGGAACCTGCACCTGAAGAAGGGCTCACTGACCACATCGTCATAGCAGGATATGGGATCACCGGCAAGAGCGTGGCCAGGGCGGCAACACTCGCCGGAATCCCCTATATGGTCATTGAACTCAATCCCGAGATCATCCGGCAGGAACGGTCCCAGTACCGGCCCAACTTTATCTTCGGGGATGCAGTGCAGGAGGAAGTGCTCGAACATGCAGGCATCCGGCAGGCACGTACGCTTGTGGTGGCCGTCTCGGAAGAGGAGGCAATCCCCCGTATTATCCATACGGCCCGGCAGCTCTCCCCCGGTGTCCATATCCTTGCACGGACCCGGCACGTCAGGAACGCACAGCACCTTCTCGATCTCGGCGCAGATGAGGTTATTTCCGAGGAGTTTGAATCAGCCCTTGAGATCTTTACCCGCGCCTTACAACGATACCAGATCCCCGAAGAGGAAGTGGTGAGGATCATCGAACGGGCAAAACGGCTGGGCAATGCCCTCTTTACCCGGTGCTCCGACCCGCGCCAGCACCAGAAGATACAGAATTTCGAGACACTGTTTAAGGCAACGCACATCCACACGGTGCGGGTGGAACCCGGGTCTCCTGCAGAAGGAAAGACTATCGCAGAATTGGACCTGAAAGACCGGTTCGGCATCCGGGAATTCGGGTTCCGCCGCGGGGCGATGCGTTTTACCCAGCCCGACCCGGCCATGCGCCTCGCGGCAGGAGATACGCTCGTCTTCTTTATCACCGACGAGAAAGCGGGGAAAATTATCCCGCTCTTCTCAACCGGGAAATAATACCCCGGCGGGGGGAAAGGGCCGGTAGAATACCGCGAACGTCAGCTCTGGTTTTTTATTATTCCGGGAAGAAACCGCGGTACGCACTGCGTATCGGGAACAGAGATCCGGTGCCGCGTTCGTTTCCGGGCAGCCTGTGTTATGGAGGGGTATAAAAATCACGACAACAAGAATAGTATTCGTATGCGCCCCTCGGTTGTTGTCAACGTGGCGATGAGTGCGGACGGGAAACTGTCGACCCGAGAACGCCGCCAGGTAAAGATTTCCGGCGCAGAAGACTTCTCCCGCGTCGACCGGCTCAAGGCAGACTGCGACGCGGTGATGGTCGGGATCGGGACGGTTCTCGCCGATGATCCTTCGCTCACGGTAAAAAACCCGGATCACAGACGCGAACGGCAGCGCAGCGGAAAACCTGAGCACCCGGCAAGGATCGTTATCGACAGCGCGGGGCGGACACCGCCAGATGCTGCGGTGCTCACCAGAGGGGAGGGCGTGAGGGTGGTGGCCGTTTCTGGTCGTGCGGACCCGGAGCGGGTCAGGGTGCTCAGGACACGGGCAACGGTCATTATTGCCGGGGAAGCTGAGGTGGATCTCGTCCGCGTGTTCGAAGAACTCGGGGCGATGGGCATCCACCGTCTCATGGTAGAAGGCGGGGGGACACTGATCGCCGGGCTTATCCGGGCCGGCCTTGTCGACGAGATCTATACCTTTGTCGGTGACATTATTATCGGCGGAAAGGATGCGCCGACGCCCGCGGACGGCCCGGGCTGGATACGGGAAGCAGATTTTACCCGGCTCGTGCTCGCGGACTCGGAAAGAATGGATAACGGCATCCTCCTTCACTGGCAGGTACAACAGCACTGAAGCCGGTCCCCGGAAACGTTTCCTTATTTTTCCCGGCCGGCATCTTCCCGAACCCGGATGCCAAGGCTCATCAACCTGCACTCAAAAATAATCCTCCACGTATATCGCAATCGTCGTACTTGCCGCTGTCTTTCTTCTGATCGCAATACGTCAGATAGGCAGGTTTACGCTCAGGATCTGGCAGGTCATGCTTGGCGGAGCGGTTGCGGTCCTCCTCACTGGCCAGATTGCACCTTCCGACGCCCTCTCTGCGATCAACGTCGACGTGATGGTCTTTTTATTCGGGATGTTTGTCGTGGGGGAAGCGCTCTCCCTGAGCGGGTACCTCGATTCAGTTTTCCACCGCCTCTTCCGGCATGCCCGCACCACCGGGGAGCTTGTCTTTTGTGTGATCTTCTCTTTCGGGGTGCTCTCTGCACTGCTCATGAATGATACACTTGCCATCATCGGAACGCCGCTCGTTCTGGGGCTTGCCACCCGGTGCCGGGTCCTGGCAAAGATGCTGCTTCTCGCCCTGGCCTTTGCGATCACCACCGGCAGCGTAGTAAGCCCGATAGGCAACCCGCAGAACCTGCTCGTTGCCGTCAACAGCGGGATGAACGCACCGTTTGTCACGTTCGGCACCTTCCTGCTCAATTCTCCGCGACACCTGTCGGCCCGGAGCAACCAGCAGTCACAGAAGTTCCCTCAGCTTCACCCCCGGCAAAGAAGCGATCAATGTCCGGACGCTTCTCCCCAAAAGACCTGCCCCCCACCCCGCTCGTGCCATCATCCATGCCTTCCACAGTTTCACTACCGCCAAAAAAACCCAAAAACAAAAAGAAGATTATTCTTGTGGCGGGTGTTACCGTTATCATTCTCATCGCTGTGTTCGCAGTTGCTGGTATCCTGCCAATGATGGGTGTGATTGGATCCCATAATTCCAGCGGATCTGCTCTCACCACTACAACAACCACTGCTGCAGTAACCACAAAATCCACCAACAGGTACACATACTACGGTTGTGAGATCACCTCGGCAAAGGTTACCATTCCCGGACCATGGATAAATGTGAGATAAATAACCAAAGAAGAGGTTTAGACGTATGATCTTACCAGGGGATTCGCTCAACGGCACGTTGCGCTTTAGTCTGATTACTGCCGACGTCAGCTACCGCCAGAGAGAAAGTATTGCGTATTTCGACTGGTGAAAGAGACGACTGTGATTATATGACAAGGTGAGAATCGTGGTAGAAAATATTGAAAAACTGAAAAAATCGCGTGACATTCGGGGGCTTATCCGGTTGCTTGACCATGGGAACTCCGACATCCAGTGGCGTGCAGCTGATGCCCTGGGAAATATGGGGGAACCTGCCTGTGATCCGCTCCTCAGGATTCTCGATTTTCCGAAGGTAAATGTCCGGCTCGGCGCTATCGATGCATTGGGCGAATTAAAAAATCCCCGATCGGTGGACAACCTGATACGGAAACTCAAGGATGACACGGATAATGAAGTCCGGTGGGCTGCTTCCATTGCATTGGGTCAGATTGGGGACCAGCGTGCGATACCGGCCCTTGAGGAAGCCCTCAAAGATGATGACCGGTATGTCCGGTACGGTGCGATAAAATCCCTGGAAATGCTCAACTGGACCCCTTCCGATGAAACCAGCAGGGCATATGCCCTTATTGCAATACAGGACTGGCCGGCAGTTCGGAAACTGCGGTCTGCAGCGGTACGCCCCCTTATCGATATCAACAAAGACCCAAATCCGGTGACCCGGACCAAAATTGTAGAGATCCTCGGTGAAATCGGCGGCCCGGATGCAAAGAAAGCCTGCGAAGGGGCGCTTTTAGACCGGATCCCGGCGTCAGGTGGCGGGCGGTGTTCGCCTGCAAACGGTGCGGTGTCGACACCGATCGCATTCCCTTGATTCTCTCCGAGCGGCCGAGAACAATCCCCAGTGCTTTTGGGGCAGCGATGCTAAACCTCTTTTTCTTTGGCTCGGGGTATAGTTACATCGGCAAATGGTGGGGTATCCTGGTTTTCCTGTGCTATGTGGGTATCATAATCATCATCCAGCTGAACTGGGATGTGCTGTTTCCCTACATGTACACGTATCCCTTCACCGCAGTATTTGCAGTCCAGACGTATTACATGGTAAAACGAATGCCGGATATGTGAGGTGATCCCAGGTGTCTTTTTCTGCATTTTTCCAATCGAAAAAACCCGATATTGATTCAATGGCAAAGAAAAATGATATTCCCGGGCTGATCAGGGCATTGCGATTCCATGACACCGATGTGCAGATACGGGCTGCAAAATCTCTGGGAATGCTTGGCCCGGGCGCAGTAGACAAATTGATCCATACCCTTAAGACAAGAAACAAAACGGTAAAACTGGGCATCATCGGGGCATTGTCCGAGATAGGAAGTTCACGTTCCATCCAGCCCCTTATCGGTACTCTCCGGGATGAGAACAGTGAAGTGCGGTGGCTGGCGGCAATTGCACTGGGAGAAATCGGCGACGAAGCAGCAATCAAACCGCTCTGCGAAGCGCTCAAGGATCCGGATAAATACGTTCGGTTCGGGGCCTCGATCGCCCTGACCAAGCTTGGCTGGAAACCGCAGGATTCAACCGAACGTGCATATTATTTTGCCGGTATGCAGGAATGGATGGCGGTCAGGAATATCGGGAAGCCCGCTATACCAGCTCTCGCAGCACTTCTCCGCGATCGCGACAGGTACCTGTTCGGATGAAAGTAATTGAACTTCTGGATCTACCGGTGATAAGGACGCAATGCCTGCACTTATGCAGTCTCTTGGTGACGAGAACCGAGAAGTAAGGTGGAACACCGTTCTTGCAGCGCCAAAGTGCGGGATTTCCCTCCCCTATCTGCCACGGGGGCTTTCCAAGCGGCCACAGAATATGAAAAACCCGTGGATTGCGGGTTTTCTCAACTTCCTCCTCCCAGGAACAGGTTATGCGTATCTCGGTAAATGGTGGGGGACCCTGATATTCTCGTTCGATGAGCTGGCAACGGTCTATATTCTCAAAATGGAAGGAGATACAAACTCTTATATTGTGCTGTTGCCGGTTTACCTGTTACTGGGTTTCCATGCATGGTATATGACCACGAAAATTCCGAAGGATCCTCCATAGATTATCAGAAAAAATAGAGGGATTTATGCCGTTTTTTTTTGGGACAATCACATTTTGTTCGATACATCTCCCTTCATGATGTACTTTACGAGCAGGAAAATCACCAGAGCAATGATAATGAAATTGATCAGGGCACCGGCAAAGTCACCGGGCATGAACTTGACCGGTCCTATCTGAAGTACCGTGGACTGCCAGTCCCCGCCGGGGATAAGGACCCCGACAAAGGGCATGATAATGTCCTTTACCAGTGCGGTGACCAGAGTCGATGCTGCCGAGCCGATGACAAATGCAACGGCAAGCCCGATGACCTGGTACTTCTTCAAAAAGTCCATGAACTCTTCGCTGAACCCCTGTGCTCCCTTGCTGATGTTTATGACCCCTGCCTTGAGCTCCTTTTCCGTAATTTCGGGTTTCTTTATATCCATCGTGTATCACCAGTGAGATGTGACCATATTTGAATGAGTGTGGTTTTATGGGATATTAATAATAATTCCTGCTTTTTTATCGAAGAGATATAAGTCATTATCTCTGGTAAGGGAATGTTTCCGATCGCTCTGGGAAGTCACCACCGGGCCTGTATGCAGGGAGAACGCAAGGAGAAAAAAAGAGATTTGACCCGACGAAAGGGGAAAAAAGTTCAGAGCCGGACCAGCTCGTACTCGCGGCTTCCCATCCCCAGCTCTTCCGCGTACCTCGACTGGCGTTTGCCGTCCGTGTTCGGCCGCATGCCGGAAAACTTGTCCTCCCCCTTATGGCGGTGGGTGGAAAGGAACGACTCTGCAAACCCCTCCTGCAGGTTTACGAGGTCGCAGGCCGCCGCGTCGATCGCCACCGGGTCTTTTGAGGCGAGGATACCGATGTCCGGGACGATCGATGCATCGCTCCACGGGACGCAGTCGCAGTCCGGCGTGATCCGGGTGAGGAAACTGAGGTAGCCAACCCTCCCCTCTTTGCCCTGCACCGCCCCGTACGCGTACTCGATCAGCCGCTCGGTGAAGAGCGGGATCTCTGTCACCCAGTCGATATCGATCGCATGCGACGGGCAGACCGTCATGCACTCGAAGCAGCCAATGCAGAGATCAAAATCGATTCTGGATTTTTCATCGACAAGCGTGATGGCGGACTTCGGGCAGGTCTCAACGCACTTTCCGCACCCGGTACAGAGGTCGCGGAGAGAAAACGGCTTTGCCTGGTGCTGGGCCCGTTTCCCCTGCGGCGGTGCGCAGCCCATCGCGAGGTTCTTGAGCGCTCCGCCAAAACCGGCCACCTCGTGCCCCTTGAAATGGGTCATCACGATCATGCTGTCCGCCGCAACAATGTCGCCGGCGATGGTGACGGTCTTAAAGTGTTTCTTGTTGATGGCGACATGGGCGACGTTTTTCCCGCAGAGCCCGTCCGCGATGATCACCGGTGCGCCGATCACCGCGTAATCGAACCCGTGGAGCACCGCGGTCGTGATATGGTCGACCGCGTTGGAACGGCTCCCGAGGTAGAGCGTATTCGTATCCGTCACAAACGGCAGGGCACCCGCCGTTTTTATCTTCTCAACCACCTGCCGGACATAGACCGGGCCGATAAACGAATCGTTGCCCCGCTCCCCGAAATGCAGCTTGATCGCCGTGCGATCCCGTGCGTGGATACAGGACGAAAAACCGGCAGCCTCAAAGAGCTGCCGGACCTTTGCCTCGGTACTCTCCTCCCCCGACCGTGCCCGGAGGCTGGCAAACCAGACCGTGCTTTTCATTTCCGGATCATCCCCGGTGGATCATGGTCATGCATACCTATCTAACATTCGTATCCGGTCAGACAAGGCTCTCGAGATTGCGCTTCCGGACCTGGCTCTTGTTGTACCGTTTGAGATCCGCCGCCCTCGCGAAGTACTGGCGCGACTGTTCTTCCCGGTTCATCTTCTGAGCGCAGATACCCATGTTGTTCCATGCATCGGCATTCGCCGGATTCTTCGCCAGCAGCCGGTTGTAGGTCTCCACTGCCGCCGAGAGGATCTCGGTATCCTCCCTGAGGATCCCGAGCTTCTGGAGCGTCTCGGCACAGGTAAAGAGGATCTCTTCATCGGCCGGTGCCAGCTCCAGGGCTTTTGTGACAGACGCAAGCGCCTCCTCGTTCCGCTCGAGGGCCCGCAGGCACACGGCGCGGTCGTGCCATGCAAAGGCATGCGAAGGATCGATCTCAAGCGCCCGGTCAAACGCGGCAATGGCATCCGCATACCGCGATTCTCGGTAATAGAGCCGGAGACCTTCGAGATAGTTTGCCTTTGACCGGCCCATGATGCGGTCAAACATCTTCCCCTTGCCGGGGGGAACCTCGGCTTTTTCCACCGTTGCGGTCACTTCTGCCGCAACAGGCGTCGGCGGGGTCACGTGGTCTGTATCGGCAGTATGGGTAATGTCCCGGATTGTCCCGATGACGCCGATAAAGATCCCGCGCCCGTCAAAGAGGGGGGTTGCCTTCATCCATAAAATGCGTTCCCCTCCTTCCGTGCCGGGCGCTTTTGTCCTTGCGATGATGGTCCCACGTTCCTGGGAAATGATCGAATAATTGTTTTTCCGGATCACGGCGGGATCTTCAAAGACCATGTTTATAAGTATCGGCACTTTACGCCCGAAGAACGGGATGGCATACTCATAGTCTTTTTTCCCGACCATCTCCCCGGCCGCTATGCCGGATAAGGCCGCCATCCCGTCGTTCCACGCGATTACCCTGCCATCCCGGTCGATCGCAAATGCCGGCTCTTCGAAGAAGTAGATGGCATCGCTTAAGAGTTTCTGTGCGGTCCCGATGTCCCTCCCGAGTATTTTTCCTTCGACAGCCCGCCGGATCATATGCACCATCTCGCGGAGCTGCGGCTGGATCTCCTCGCCTTTTTTTAAGTAAAAGTTTGCGCCGTTGTTGAGCGCCTCGATGGCGGCGTTCTCTCTCCCTATCCCGGTAAAAATGATGACCGGCGTCGTATCGCCTTTTGAGCGGAGGATCTTCAAAAGTTCAATGCCGTTGATCTCCGGCATATCATAATCGACGATGATCGCGTCAAAAGTCTGATCATTCAAGAGGGCCAGCGATTCCTTGGCGGACCCGGAGGTCCGGACCTGCATGTCGCCGAACCGCTCCAGGAACAACCGTACGACGCCGAGCACTTCCTCCTCATCGTCGATGATAAGCACTGATAACATTTCTGACCGCTACCCGTTCATAGGAGAACAAAATATAAAAAAGAATGTATCGTTATTTCCGCTTGGAAAGTTCGTGATCGAGACAGAAGAGGTGCCCCGGCGTATCGCCGACGGTTTTTATCTTTTCGGTAATGAAGGCCGCATTTGCCTCTTCCTCGACCTGTTCTTTCACAAACCACTGGAGGACTTCGAAGGTTGCATGGTCTTTTTCCTTCGTGGCAAGGTCGACAAGGTTGTTGATCAAGCCGGTCACCTTCTGTTCGTGGGCGTAGACCTCCTCAAAGACCTTGCCTGCCGACGACCACTTTGCCCTGGGTGCCTCGATCGCGTCAAGGACGACCTTTCCCTGCCGTGCGATGATATAATCGTAGAACTTCATCGCATGGGCCCGCTCCTCTTTTGCCTGGATCATCATCCAGCTGGCAAACCCCTTGAGATTGAGCGTCTCGAAATAGGCCGACATGCCAAGGTAGAGATACGATGAGTAGAGCTCCCGGTTGACCTGCCGGTTCAGTGCTTCTTCCATGGTTTTGGATAACATACAAAAACCTCCTGTATGCGATGAGATTGGTTTGTTTTTAAATAATGGTTTCGCAGGTGACAAGGGATCGCCGGCATTGTTTTTACGATTCAGGAGAGAAAAGAGAAAACCTCTTCTCCGGGGCGGTATGATCCTGATATCCGGCAGCCCCCGATCCCGCTGATAACCCTGCGGATAGGTTTTGTGAGGGGCATATGCATCCTCATGGTCCCTCACCCGGCCGTATGTCTGCAAAAGGCGGCACCCTCCATATCCCCTCAGGACCGGTAGTCATTACCCTGGAAAGGATAAAAGCAGGGATGCAATGCCGGCTCGTGAACCGACGGGCCGGGACACTGTTTTTATGTTTGGTAATTCATCAATTGGCACCACCAAAATTTTTCATACGCTTGATATTCCATATGAAATTTGCGCCAGATTAATAAAATTCGGATTATTTCATGAGATTAGGTAATACAGCGTTATCGCAATTTTGGGGACGCCTTTGTGGCGGGGGAGAAGCCCCCAAGAACGTCTTTAAATTGAAAAACAGATGAGATTCTTTGAATTTTTCCCATACTAGTCCTGATTCATGGTGGTCTTTATTGAGTAATCTCCTTATGTTTTCTTTCGCGGTTTTGCAAGAGCATGGACAAACCCGGTGAACGGGTTCTGTGTCCTGGGCCGGAAAACCCCCTGGTTGACATACCGGACATCCTCGATGGAGAAAAACGCGTCCGGGTTCGTCTCCTCGATGTGCCGGGTGATCCGCGGGAGATCGTCACGGTTAACAAGGGAGATGATCATCCTGACGCCGCCCCGTGCCCCTTTTGCATCAAGGCAGGTGGTACCGTACTGTTCGGCCTGCAGAAACCCTACTATCTCCTCGCTCGTTTCATCGGTGGTGATGATACGCATGATCACCATCCCGATCGAGAGCCTCTCTTCGATCACGAGACCCACGTACGTGCCCAGCGCAAACCCGAATGCATACGCGAAAAAGTTGGCGATATTTGAAAGGTTGCTCATCACGCCCACGATGGCCAGCAGCCAGATGATGATCTCAAAGAACGCGATAATGGGAGCGAGATACTTGATCCCCTTGGAGAGAAAGACGATCCGGAGCGTTTCCATGCAGACATTTGCGACCTGCGCAAGGAATATCAGCGCTGGCAGTATGACCCATGCATAGATCTCAGGGCTGATGATAAAAAACGACATACATACGCCTCAGGTCACGTAATCCCGCGGAATGCCCGGATACCGGAACGCTCCAAGAAAAATTGCCGTCGTTTGTATATCAAGGTTATTTAAAAATCCGGCCAAAATACGGGAAAAACGAGAGGATCCAGGTAATCGCGCGGATAAGTGCGCCCGGTTTTGTGCCGGGCCGTCATGCGTACTTCGCAGGATCCGAATCAAATTTTCTCTTGCAGCCCGGGCCGCAGAAGTAATATTTCTTCCCCTTGTACTCACTCGTGAACTTTGCCGTCTTCTCGTCGACGGTCATCTTGCAGATCGGGTCGATTGCCATCCTTTCTTCACCAATTGATCCTTCTTTTTTGCTTCCGGCATATACCCCTTGAGGAGGAGCGAGAGGGTTACGACGGTCACTGAACTCGCGGCCATCGCGAGGGCGGCAAGTTCGGGCCGGAACACGAAGCCGAAGAACGGGTAGAGGATCCCGGCGCCCACCGGGATAAGCGCCGAGTTGTAGGCAAACGCCCAGAAGATGTTCCCCCTGATCCTGCCCATCACTTTTTTCGAGAGTTCAAGCGCCGCAACCGCATCGAGCAGGTCATCCCGCACGAGAACAATCTCCCCGCTCTCGATGGCGATATCCGTCCCACTGCCGATCGCGATCCCCACGTCCGCCTGTGCAAGTGCCGGGGCATCATTGATCCCGTCTCCGACAAACGCGACACGCTCCCCCCGGTCCTGCAGGGCTTTGACTTCCGCTGCTTTACCCCCCGGAAGGACTTCGGCTGTTACCCGGTCGATCCCGGCCATGCGGGCGATGGCTTCTGCCGTGCGCCGGTTGTCCCCGGTCACCATCACGACGGCAATACCGTGTTCCCTGAGCCGCCGGACCGCATCCGCGCTGGTTTCCTTGAGGGTGTCCGCGATTGCGATAATTCCAGCAGGCTCGTGGCCAAGAGCAATGAGAACCACGGTCTTGCCGTCCTGCTCGAAGGTGCGGATCTTCGAATCCATACTGTCCGCAAACGCGATGCCGTTCTCCTGCATGAACGTGCGGTTGCCCACCAGCACTTCTTCGCCAAGTACCAGCGCACGAACCCCCTTGCCGCCGGCAGTGTCAAACTTCTCTGCCGTTCCAGTCGTCACTCCTTTTGCCTGTGCAGCACGGACAACCGCTTGGGCGAGCGGGTGTTCGGAGTTCTTCTCGACGGTGGCAGCAAGGGAGAGGAGCGTCTCTTCCGTGATGCCGTCTGCCACGATATCGGTCACCTCCGGTTTTCCCCTGGTAAGCGTTCCGGTCTTGTCGAAGATTACGGTCGTGACCTTCTCGGCAACTTCGAGAGCCTCGCCGTTTTTTATCAGGATACCCAGCTCTGCGCCTCTCCCGATCCCTACGGTCACTGCCGTCGGAGTAGCGAGGCCGAGCGCACACGGGCAGGCAACCACGAGCACGGAGATGAGCGCGGTAAGGGCAAAGAGCAGGGTCGAACCGAGCAGGAAGTACCACACGATAAACGCCGACGCGGCGATGATAAGGACGGCTGGGATGAAGTACGTGACTGCCACATCCGCGATCCTCTGGACGGGCGGTTTTGAGCCCTGTGCGTCCCCGACGAGTTGCAGGATCTGCGCAAGAACCGTCTCCTTCCCGATCTTTGCGGCTTTCACCGAAAGGACGCCGTTCGTGCTGATCGTGCCGCCGACAACCCTGCTCCCTTTCGCCTTTAAGGGTGGGACAGGTTCGCCGGTGATCATCGACTCGTCCACGTAGCTCTTGCCGGCCACGACCTCGCCGTCTACCGGGATCCTGCTGCCGGGTTTAACGACCACAATGTCGCCGACCACCAGATCCTCGATGGCTACCTCGGTCTCTTTCCCGTTGCGGATGACCGTCGCGGTCTTTACCTGGAGCCCGGCCAGTTTTTTGATCGCGTCGGAAGTCCGGCCTTTTGCCCGGGCCTCGAGGTACCTCCCGAGCATCAGGAATGCGGCGAGCATGATCGCCGTGTCGTAGAACATGAACTCGCGGGTGAGCACGATGGCAAACGTCCCCATCACACTTGCGCCATACGCGACGCCCGTGCCCATCGCGTACATGACATCCATGGAGAGGGTTTTGTTCCTGAGTGCCATCCACGCGGCCCTGAATATGGGGTATGCGACATAGACAAAGACCGGCGTCGAGATCACGAGCATGATATACGCGAGCGCCTGCATGGGGATACCCACCGGCACCCACATGAGGATCATCAGGGGGATGCTGACCGCAAACCCGATCGAAAACCTCATCAGCTTGTCGTGGAGGTCGGCGTCCCTCGCCGCCTTTTCCGCCTCGTCGCTCACCTCGCCGGCAATTCCGAGGTACTGGTAGCCGGCATCCTCGATTGCCTTTTTCATGTCTCCGGCCAAGGAGAGGGACGGGTTGTAGGTGACATACGCCCGCTCGTTGCCGAGGTTCACGTTTGCAGCGACGACCCCGGGCAACGCCCGGAGTGCCGCCTCGATGGTATGGACGCAGGTGGCGCACATCATGCCGCCGACCCTGATCACCACCTCCCGGTTGGTCACCTCGTAACCGGCGTCACGCACCGCTTTTTCGAGATCACCAAGGGAAACCTTCAAAGGATCGAACTCAACCCGGGCAGTATCAGTCCCGAAATTTACCTGTGCACCAGCGACATCCCTGACGTTTGCAAGCGCTTCTTCCACGGCAGCTGCACACGTCGCGCAGTGCATCCCGGCAATCCTGAGTTCGGCTCTTCTCTTCTCCGGTTCCGGCACGGGTTATCCTTCCTGTAACGACAGATTTTCTCTGCCCGGCATCTCTCTTTTTTGTGCTTATAACGTTTCTGAAGGGAGCAGATTGGTACGGGTGGAATATTTATTGCGCTGCACGCTGACATGCAGGACGAGTACATTTGAGGGATCCCATGAAGGTGACTATCGATCGGATGCAGTGCGTGAGCTGCGGTTCGTGCTGGGATGCGTGCCCGGTGCTCTTTGTCCAGAACGTGGATGACTCGTTTTCGGAGATCGTTCCTGAGTACCGTGAGAACGGAGATCCCGCAAAAAGTGTCACGCTTCCCGATACCATCGACTGCGCCCGTGATGCCGCTGACCTCTGCCCGTCGGCGATTATCACCATCGTGGAGTGACCGGCAGGCACCCGGAGAAAAAGGCCGGGCGGGTTTACTCGCGGATCATCGTAAGGATCATCCGGAACCGCTCGTGGGCAAAGACCGCATGCGGCTTGTTCGCCGGCAGGATGATCATTTCGCCGGCGCCGATCACAAAGGACGTTCCCGCGATCTGGACCTCCGCTTTGCCGTCGGTCACCATGAGTACCGCGTCATAAGGGGCGGTATGCTCGGAGAGCCCTTCTCCCGCATCAAAGGAGAAGATCGTGATCGAGCCGGCTTTTTTAAAGACAATCATCCGGCTTGCCACCGTGCCGGGCTGGTACGCGACGAGGTCGTTTACTTCGAGAACTTTTTCCCTGAGATCTTCACATCCGGTATCGGTCATAACAGGTTCCTGCACAGTGTTTTTTGTATCCATGCTGATATCTGTAACCGTCCTGCATAAGGCCTTCCTGTCCGGACACTTGGAGCGAACATCTCTTTTCCTCCTCATAACGAACCATGGGCGCCTCCTCACACGCTGACAGACAAGGATAAGGGAAGCACCGTTCGAAAAAAGTGGCAGGTGTTGGTAGCAGCCGGCACAGGAACGCGGTTTTTTATCGTCCGGCACAATTGCCCCTGATCAGCCCGTCGTGTTATATGTTCATGTGCGTTTTGGCCGGTACGGCCGGTTCTTTTGTCAAATAAATAAACAGTTTAAAGACTTGTACTGTGTTTTTTATTGTTTACGTCTGAAAGCGCGCATAAAACTATGTCGGTCATGTTGGTCTCCGGCCGAATCCAATTCCAGTTCCATTTGTCATGTCTGGCAATATTTTTTGTGATCCGGCCGGCCCGGGAATCCGGATCCGGTCCGGATCCCGGTTCCGGATTTTCCGGTTTTTCGCTTAGAAAATGTTGCAATTTTTTCCTTTCCTTTTACTCAAATAAAACGAAATACACGGGTTTTGGGACGGGAAGCTCAAAATATGGAAATTATACTGAAATTCAAAATTTGAAAGAGAATAAACCGGGAAACCGGATCGGATCGACCGGATCGCCGGACATAAATGGCAAGCAATCGCGTGCGTGCGTTCATTTTCCCCGGCTTTCCCATGTTGCTGCCGGTGTCCGCAGTAACTGCACCAATGGGATACCGTGGAGATAGGATCCTGCACGGGGTAGCAGGTCCATTCCCGACAAAAACCTGACATGCCCGACATCGCTTCATAGAGAACAGGTCCGGACCGTAAGAAAGGATCAAAACAGGGGTTTTTTTCGATCTGGACGTATAATCCCACGATCAACTCTTAGATTCGCCTACAACAGGCCATGGTAAAGGTTTCATGCCGTTGTTGATATGATCACGACGGGTATCAATCCGAGAAGCAGCCTGAAGATACCGATCAACACGTTCCCGAGCCCGGCCTGACGCATCCAGATCCCGTACTGGGGGTGCCCCAGCTTTCAGGCAAGATACCCGGCCATAGAGGCCCGCTGAAAAGAACGACACATAAAGTGCAGGAAGAGCACACAGATCACGAATTGCGACTTCTGAGAGATACCGAACGGTCATGGAGTTATACACCGTACGCACATCAAGACCACAAAGGAAGGCAAGCAATCAAGGAGCGCGATCCCGTGGCGGTACTGCCCGGAATGTAAGATGATGGTGATGGATAATTAAAGTCCCGGCGGAGGCATCGGTTCATCCCCACGCATGTGGGGAACTCTCCAACCCATAGTGCCCAACTGTGTTTCCATTCGGTTCATCCCCACGCATGTGGGGAACTCATACCACGAGGAAGAGTAATGGTATACACCCCCGGTTCATCCCCACGCATGTGGGGAACTCGAGCGGGAAGGGCAGGTGTATCTACCGGGGGTTCGGTTCATCCCCACGCATGTGGGGAACTCCCAAGTCCCGGATTGAGGCGTTCGAGTTCGATCGGTTCATCCCCACGCATGTGGGGAACTCATCATCTGTTTCAGTGCGATTTCTTTCAGGATCGGTTCATCCCCACGCATGTGGGGAACTCGGATCCTCCTGGAAGCCGAGCCTGGCAGGGGTCGGTTCATCCCCACGCATGTGGGGAACTCTATGAGCCCCCCAGGATAAACCGGGAATATTCCGGTTCATCCCCACGCATGTGGGGAACTCCCGGAAGGTCCCGCAGAAGGTAACGCTCTTTCCGGTTCATCCCCACGCATGTGGGGAACTCCAGAACGGTCCCTCTACCTGGAACTCCCGGAGCGGTTCATCCCCACGCATGTGGGGAACTCTGGTGGTATATTCCCTAGACCAAGGGATGTACCGGTTCATCCCCACGCATGTGGGGAACTCATTGGAATCGACGTGTCCCAAAAATATTGTAACGGTTCATCCCCACGCATGTGGGGAACTCACGACATTATCCACTATAACCAGACGACTGATCGGTTCATCCCCACGCATGTGGGGAACTCGATCTGTTAAAAATTCAGAGCAATGACCAGCTCGGTTCATCCCCACGCATGTGGGGAACTGCAGGTCCAGAATGTTACAGGCAGGAATGGGCGCCGGTTCATCCCCACGCATGTGGGGAACTCTGAAGAGTTTAAACGCCTTCATTTTTCCCGCGCGGTTCATCCCCACGCATGTGGGGAACTCATTACTCTAAAGAGATTGAATATGAGGGGTTCCGGTTCATCCCCACGCATGTGGGGAACTCAACTTCACGGAGTTGGTAAGGTCTGCCTTTTCCGGTTCATCCCCACGCATGTGGGGAACTCATAATATTGTCGATGGTGATTTCAATATTAAGCGGTTCATCCCCACGCATGTGGGGAACTCGGTTAGTTTTAAATTTGACCCTTGATGATACCCGGTTCATCCCCACGCATGTGGGGAACTCTTGTGGCGGGAATGTCCCTTGGTGCGGTCATTCGGTTCATCCCCACGCATGTGGGGAACTCTTCGGCAATGAGGACAAAGGAGGCGATCTAACCGGTTCATCCCCACGCATGTGGGGAACTCTCCCACCGGTGTTCCCGTGGGTCGGCCTGCACCGGTTCATCCCCACGCATGTGGGGAACTCCACCGGGGTATGTCACGGTAATCGTTCCAACCCGGTTCATCCCCACGCATGTGGGGAACTCGGCATGGCACGGATGAGCAGGAGTGGTAGGGCAGGTTCATCCCCACGCATGTGGGGAACTCATAAATTTATAATCAAGTGTGTCCTAATAACTCGGTTCATCCCCACGCATGTGGGGAACTCTAAACCGTTTTCCAACTCTGTAAGTTTTGCCTCGGTTCATCCCCACGCATGTGGGGAACTCTCCAGGCGCAGAATAACGATGAACTATTTACACGGTTCATCCCCACGCATGTGGGGAACTCCAACACCGGCAGATTGCGAAGATTGAACGGTACGGTTCATCCCCACGCATGTGGGGAACTCATCTCGACATACCCCGGTAACACGAACTCTTCCGGTTCATCCCCACGCATGTGGGGAACTCCGGAGACGGCAGATCCATCTACGCATAATTTCCGGTTCATCCCCACGCATGTGGGGAACTCCGCATCGACCAGAAACGCATGGACCCGTGTACCGGTTCATCCCCACGCATGTGGGGAACTCGTGGACCGGGACCTTCGAGCCCGTGATCTCGACGGTTCATCCCCACGCATGTGGGGAACTCCCGGGGAAATATGTTTTTGTTGACTCGGTTTTCGGTTCATCCCCACGCATGTGGGGAACTCTTTGCTAACTGTAGCGTGCCAGAGTTTCTGTCCTAAAATAGTGACAGTATTTATGTCCGCTTTCAAGAGCACCGAACAGGTGCTTGCGGGTGAAAGCGACAATGGAAATTCGTACCAAAGCCGTCGTATTCTATGAAGAAGGGATACGAAGTGCAAAGGAGATCGGAGAGACGTATAACATCTCCGAAAGGACCGTGAGACGATGGGCAAAGGCCCATGGTCAGGATCAGGAGAATGGATTACGGCCAAAAAAGACCGGGCCGAAACGGTCTCCTCATGCAATATCTTTGGCGTTGGAACGACGAATTATCCGACTTAAGGAGAAATATCCTGCATGGGGTGCCCGGCGGATCAAGCACCAGTTTAATCTCCCGTGTTCCTGGAGAACTGTTCATCGAATTCTCAAGCGACATGGACTTCTCATTCGTGTTAAAGCTAAACCTCAACCCGCCGGGAAGCGATTCCAACGTCGGCACGTTGACAGCATGTGGCAGGGCGATACATTTCAGTTCCGTATTCGGGGCGTCGGCAAGGTCTATGTCACCGGTTTTACTGATGACTGTTCACGGTATAGGGTGAAGAGCAAGGTGTACCTTCACAAAGATGCGACCGCCGCTGTCAACGCTCTTCGTTGGGCGCTCCGAGCCGGACGAATCCCGCGTGAAATTTATCTCGATAATGGAAAGCAATTCGTCTCAAAAGTCTTCAAGGCTGAAGCACAGAAACATGGGATCAAACTGATCTTCGGCCGGCCATATAACCCGCGTGGCCGTGGAAAGATCGAACGGTATCACAAGACTCTCTACCAGGAACTTATCGCCCTCAAGGAATTCCTCTCGTTAAGTCACTTCAAACGAGAACTCTGGACCTTCGACCACCAATACAACCACTGGCGAAAGCAGGAGATCCTGGACTGGATGACTCCGGCCTCAGTATACATGAACAAAATCAATTTCAATAAAGACCGAAAATATATCAAAAGCGGACAGAAACTCTGTCAACAAAACGGACATTAATTGTGGCACTCTACAGCTAACAATGCCTGGGCGGCCATAGCTACCGGTTCATCCCCACGCATGTGGGGAACTCGGGTATCCCCGGAGATCGGTGCATTCGGATCGCGGTTCATCCCCACGCATGTGGGGAACTCGGAAGAATTTGTATTGTGCTCCGGGTATTTTGCCGGTTCATCCCCACGCATGTGGGGAACTCCTTTGTGATTTTGCAATCCTCGTCCGGGGTGCCGGTTCATCCCCACGCATGTGGGGAACTCCATTCTCGACGCAACTCCCGAACCTCTATCCTCGGTTCATCCCCACGCATGTGGGGAACTCGGGGGGGGCATACGCCTCACCCCCCTCCCCCGCGGTTCATCCCCACGCATGTGGGGAACTCAGGTGCAGTCCTCGGAGAGAGAGCAGTTATTGCGGTTCATCCCCACGCATGTGGGGAACTCTGGCGGGAAATCCCGGAGGCATGATCGTAAACCGGTTCATCCCCACGCATGTGGGGAACTCTTAGCGGTGCAGCTGCACTTGGATTTCTTTGACGGTTCATCCCCACGCATGTGGGGAACTCCCCATAAACCGCCGTGAGATCGTAACTTCGGCCGGTTCATCCCCACGCATGTGGGGAACTCCGTATCGTCTAACACGCCGGGCAGAGGTTCTTCGGTTCATCCCCACGCATGTGGGGAACTCTGTAACTTTTTCGTCTAACTTGAAACTTGTAACGGTTCATCCCCACGCATGTGGGGAACTCTACACAAGTTCAGGACGAATAGGTGCAAGTCTCGGTTCATCCCCACGCATGTGGGGAACTCAGATCAGGCGGATCAAAGAAAGGAACGCCGAACGGTTCATCCCCACGCATGTGGGGAACTCGTAGACCAGTTTCTGCGCCTCGCCCTGGCGGACGGTTCATCCCCACGCATGTGGGGAACTCTCTTCAATTTTTATATCAAAACAAGGAAGATTACTTCCGGGGATTTAAGCAATTTTTAATTTTGACTGGGAAAATTCCCATCATGTAAGAGTGGATCATGTTCTCGACTTCGGAAGATATACCTCATCTCCCTACAATTCAATCACGTCTCATCGTTAATTAAGTTCTCTGCTTTTGATTTACTAAAGGTGGAAGGAACGAAATCAGAGGGACACCATCAAAATCCACCGGGATACGTCGATTTGCACCAACCGTAACAAAATCGAAGCCGGACTCGTTATTTGTTCCCCACGCCATAATTGCAGTCCCTTCTTCGATTCCTTCAACGATCTGCGCCCAGATCATTTCACGTACTTTTACAGAGAAATCCCCGATATAGACCCCTGCTTGGACTTCAAGGAGCCAGACCGATAATCTTCCTCGCAAACGGGGTGGAGCGTTCTCAAGTACGATGACCAGCATCGCCTAACCCCTTCTCTTCAGGAATTGCAGGAGGCAGACAATCATCCGGCGTTTCAGGAACCGGCAGACCCCCTGCAGCAAGAACCTCTTCAATGGTGGGAATAATCGTTTTCAGCAACCGTGTTTCGCGGAACTGATCACGGCAGGCCAGCCTCACAGCCTGTTCAGGATCAACCGGGTTTTGTGCCGCGATGCGGAATGCCACGGGAACAACTGTATCAAATTTAAACAAATCCGCAATATCGTACACGAATGCCTGAGGTTTACCTGAATGAATGAAACCGATTGCCGGTGCATATCCTGCGGCAAGGATCGCTGCCTCGCTTATTCCATAAAGACAGGCCGTAGCTGAACTCAGGCATCGGTTGGGGATATCGCCGCTGCCCCACCGGGTATGATCATAGGAACGGCCCGACCATTTCACGCCGTACTTTTGCGAGAGCTGGACATACAGTTCCTTGACCCGGGAACCTTCAACACCCCGCAACTGTTCCACAGAATAGTGCGTCGGAACCGGTTGTTTGAACCGGAACTCGTACATCTTTCGAACGACTTTCAACCGTGCCTCCTCGTCAAGCGCAAGTTTGGCCTGGAAGAGAAGACGATCTGCTCGGGCTCCACCGGGTTGCCCGCCGGCGTACAGCCTTACTCCCGCCTCGCCAATCCAAACCAGCAGACAGCCCACACGTGCTGCAAGTACCACCGCTGCGTGGGAAACCCGAATACCGGGTTCCAGCATAAGACAGGCAACACTTCCGATCGGGATCTGGGTACGAATTCCGTTTTTGTCAACGAGAACGAATGCACCATCAAGAACATCCAGTTCCCCCCTTTCAAGAAAAACAAGGGAGATCCTTTCCTTAATGGCAATGGGTTTTAAGGGAGGGAGCATGAATCTCCGGATTTATGGCCGTTTGATCATCATCATCCCGCAGCCGAATCCCTTCGCAGGCCCGATACCGGCAAAGAGCGCCCGGATAAATGCATCAGGATCGGTGACCGTGAGAAGCCCGGTAAAATCGATGGTGCTGATCCTGATCTCATGATTTCCCTTGGTTTTTTTGAACCGGTGCTGGAGATAACTATCAGCTCTGATATCTTCACCCCGAATGGAAAAGCCGTTTGCTTCCCCTTTTTGCGCCAGCCAGACAAATCCCGCCTCCTGCACAATATCGGCTTCTAATGGTAACCCTCCCTGTTTTTCCTTGAGGCGAGTCTTTGCCTCCATGACAACATCATGCCGGTGTTGTTTGTGTTCATCGTCACGCTTTGCCCGGATGGGATTTGCCCGCAGGACAAACGAAAAGACCTGATCTTTTTTCACAACGGGAGCATACGGTTTTGGCTCTACGATCCAGATCCCTTTCCGATCATTTGGCGCACGCTTCGATACGCAGAAGAAGGCGGGAAGGCCATGCACCGCATCCTGCCGGTAAATAAAATCCCGCTTTCGTTCCGGTCCATCGGTGAACAGATCCCAAATCAGAGAATGCGTGTGATAGGCGCTGTCAACATGCTCCCAGAATTCTTTTTTTTCTGCTGCATCCGATCGCAGCCGTACCCTGCTGATCAGCATAGTCAGACTCCTCCGGGTGTTTTTATCATTGCATAATGTTCTTCACGATCAGCAAACTGCCAGCGTCTCCGGCTTGAGGGATCATCACGACGGACTATCGTGTGCTCTTCTTCGAATCCGGATTGTTCATTTCCTTCCCAGAAAACCCGGAAATTGTTTCGGGAGGTGAGTCGTGAAATAAAGGGATGATCCGGGAACTGAATGGACTTCAGTGCTTCTGCCAGGGTTTCTGACCGTACAATTTGAGCGTGAACCGGAAGAGAGAGCGGACAGGATTTTCTCCCGAGATAGAGAACAAATTCCGGGTTAGCGAGGTGTGACTTTATCGTTTCAACAGGATATGGCGGAGATGCAGTACGGCCCCATAGACAGATTGTATAAACTGCGTCGCACCGGTAATCCCGCGATGAGAGGATCGTATTGAGTTCATCCTTCGGCACCGCCAGTTCGTCTTTTCTCGTGAGAAAATGATATTTCATCTTTCCTTTGCCGGCCGGGGGAACCTGCGCAGTATGGTAATCCCTCAACAGGATACCCGGGCCATCGATTCTGATCGCCATCAGGTATCCAGCAGCAAGTTCTCGTTGCCGCTCTTCCTCATCGCGCCGGATTCCCATGGCGGCGGCGATGAGACCAATGACCGCAGATTTTGACGGGTGGTCAAATGTCGGGCGGAACTCTCCTACTGCAATGTCGCCCCATGAAGCCATGGAACCGTAAAGGCGAAAGATCAGGAATTCCTGCATATCAACCAGCTACGAACGTAAGGAGTTCGGAAAGTTTCCCCGTGCCGGCAAATGCATTCATCTCATATTTATCATTCCAGCATTTCCCGTACACATCATCCATCTTTTTCCGCGTATCATTCAGAACAGTTATTGCAGTACCGAGCAGGTTCTTCTCTTTGACCGCTTCAAGATACGCGACTGATAATGAACGCGGCTGCTGGGTGCCTTTCTCCACGAGCAGGAACGATGCATATGCACGAGATGCAAACGAGTTCTGCTTTCCGGACGGTGCAATTTTTACCGCCGATTCTACAAGTGCCCGGATAGCGGTCGCTGCAAGTTTTTTGCGATCACTGTTTTTATCGCCGCCAAGGTTTTCTTCAAGGAGCGTTTTGTTGATGCAGACGTACTCGTAGAACAACCCTGATGCAAACTCCGTCTCCCCAAGGTGCCCGGCACCGGCATCATCCTCGCCTTTGTTGAGATCATCAACCGCCGTGAAATAATCGTCCTCTACCGCAACTTCCTGCACGGTAACAGCGTGGGCAACCTGTACTGCGGCTTCGACATTATACCGGGTTGCATTTGCAAGCATACGCCCGAACATTGCCACATCCACCGATGAAAGATCCTCTTTTATGAGGGCGGATAGTTCGTCGGGCTTTGGTTCCCGGTTTTCTTTGATAAGGATTGCGATCAAGGTCTGGATCGCCGCAATTTCATCGTTCGAGTAAAAAACCAGTTGTTCTCCTTTGAGAGAATCCTTGTCAACATTGGTTTTTTTCTCTTTTTCTTTGGGGGCTTTGCCCTCGCCTTCGGCATTCTCCGCGTCTTCCTTTTTGGATTTTTTACCGGTTTCTTTGGAGGATTTATCAACAAATACCGACGCGATTTTCCATGCCCACAGTTTCGCTTTCTCTTCAGGAATGCCATCTGCTTTTTTCGGAACAGCGGCATTTTTGCCCTCCTCAAGCAGTTCTTTGAGGGGCAATCCGGTAATAAGTGCTTCTTTCACTTTCACGCCCATTTCCTTGGTGCGTTTTCCCATGTGATCCTTGAGATGTTCAGTGAATATATCGGATGTCCTCCACGCCCGTTTCAGGCTCTGCGACGAAATGCGGAGGCGCTGGGTTCCGCCCATCACAGCCGTTTTCGGCCTGCCGAGATCGTCACGGTTCAGGTTTGACGGGGGATACGATACAAGCATATGTAGTTGGATAAATTCAGCCATGTTCTTCAGACTCCTTGTTTTTCTTCACTCGGTGCATGTTCATAATAGGCATACGCCCACTCTTTTTTCGTACAGTTCGTTCCACCAGTAGATCCCGTTTGCGAGACTGACGATGTCAACAGAACCTCCAAGAAGCCGGACAAGACGGATCATGGTTGCGTATAATTTGTCCGCGTCTTCAATCTTGAGCAGCTGCCGGAATCTCATGCCACTCACGCAGGCCTTTTTTCCCGGGCCTCCTTTTGAGGGGGGATTGGCCATCTGAACGGCAAATGATCGCTGGAGATTTTTCTCATGACCCTCGGGTTTATGCTCCTTGACATGCGAAAGCACACCGGCCACAAGGGCAAGTCTGTCCATCTGGTCAGGACTTATGGAGCCAAACGGTTCAAGCCGCATTTTTAACCGATGAAATGCCGGTGTAAATGCAACTTCAAGCGGGTTGTGGCATTGCCTGAGTGCTGCCCGGTCCCCCCTTGCAATGTCCAGTTCCTTCCACCAGGATAGAAGTGCAGCCCGCACTTCCGGCTGGGAAAATGTCAGATACATTTTTTGTTCCATGTTCCATTACCTCACGATATCACGTGCTCCGGAATTTTGCGTTCTTTGCCACTGATTTTTGCAGATTTTTCCGGCTTTTGCAGATCGAGTAATTCAATGATTTTTTTGTTGTAGGGTGAAGAAAATTTCTTGAATTCTCGCCGTGCAAGAGCAATTCGTTTCGGATCAGCAACAGAGATCAGGTTCGATTGCGAGTACCGATCAAAAAGCTCCTCGCCCTCTCGTGCAAGAATAGAAAGCCATCGTAATTTTAGATCATTGACAGGCTGCTTGTTTTTGAGATTTGTATGCAATTCACCCAATGCCCGGTAAAAATCCGGTTCGGTATTCTGCCAGAATTCTGAATCAATGACAGAAAGATCACCGGTCGTATCTACACCCGGCGCAAAAAGCGCCTTTTTAATAGATAAACGAACATTAAACGCGATCAGGTTTGCAGTTTTAATCATCTGGCTGACCCTGCTTTCATACTCGGAACGGATCTCTTTGTCAACATGAATCAGAGGCATTGTCCCTTCATACCAGCCTCGTGCCTTCATGTTATCCATATCATAGCCGAAAGCCCAGAGTCGGAAAGGAACCTCTGATATCTCCGATAGATCTGGGCCACGTTCCTCCCTGAACAGATGTACCACAACTGCCGGCTCGCTTTTAAAATTTTTTTCAGAACTGTTCTGGATAAGGCCCAGCCAGTTCCGGTATGAAATACCGCCGGGCTGGGCATGGCGGGGAAGGGATTCGCCAGTTTTGAGATCGGTGGAATAGGGTGAAAGGATATGGTGCCAGCCCTTTTTGTAATTAATACCGTAACTTTTGTCAAAATACCCAGAGGTATAATCATGTACTGAGCATCCGCAGAGATCGCATTGGATTGCCACGGGATGGGCCCCGAATAGGAGCCGTATTCTTCTTGGCATTCCCCAGAACATCTGAGAAGGATGTACATGCTGGGAAGTCGTGATCTCATTCTTCGCGCTCGTGCGGGTATGTCCCAGCCAGGGAAACATATCTGCCTCACCACTTTTTGTGGTATTCCCGTAATGGCCAAATGATTCCCGGCTTATTACATTCAGCCAGATCGTTTCCCAGAGTGTCCTGCCCATCACGAGTGTGGTGAGGGGGCCACCACCCCGCAAAGAGGTCCGGTGTCCCCGGCCACCGGCAGGCGCGTTGGTCTGCAAGGTAAACAATGCCATGGCACAACAGGACTGACAAATGTTCCTGACCGTGTCCCGTTTCAGGAAATGATCCGCATTTTTATCAAGAGTCTGATCGCCGGGCATCTCCATGAGCAAGTGATCTATTTTATTCTGTTCGCCATCAGTTTCTGTCAAATCAAGATCCTGCATGAATCTCGGCCCGTCACCATCCAGATTAAACGCATCCGCGTATCGCTCAAAAGTTGCTTTCAGTTCATCAGGGGAAGGAGGATCCCTGAACTTTTTCCGCCATTCCGATTCATCTTTGGGAGGGCAGGCGGTCTGCACGAGGCCGATCAAAAACTGGATCAGGGCTCCGTTAAAATCCGGGCGGGGGGCAGCCAGCGCAATAATCGGGTTGCTTGCCAGTCCATCTGTGATCTGATATGGAGAAATGTACTCCGGCTTTTCACCAGTTTTCCTTTTTACGGGAATCCATTGTTCATGCAGAAGATTGTACATGCCCACCGTCCTGTTCCAATATCAGCGCAATTCTCCCGGTTTTCTGACAAATCCCACTATCTAAAAAATATGAATTCTTTGAATAATTCTTCCCATATCCAAGCCTCATCTTTCAACACCTTAACCATTATGATTCGTTCACCACAAGTCCCGTTCTTGGATCATACCTGACGGTAACCCTGCTGCCTTTCGCATTAAGAGCACTGCCAGACCACTCACCGCTATTCTGGGTCAGCGGTACAAGAACCTGCCAGCGACCCTTATCCGGCAGAGCTTGTTTAAATTTTTCAAGAGCTGTCCCCAGCGTCCCACCGTACTCGGATTCCTTTGAAATTTTATGTTCAGAAATGCTGACCTGGCTCATCTCACGGGCAAACTCGGATGGAGATGACCAGAATGAAAGAACAACGCCATCCCATTTGAGGAGAAGAACCGTTACCCGTGGCTCGCCGAGCCGTGTCGGCGTTCTGGCATCGTCCATCCACTGCATTGGTGTACTCCGGTATCCTTCATCCAGTTTGAGTTCATTCAGATTCGCCTGAGCTCGTTTACCCCAATCAGTGCCATCGGATTGAATCTCTGCCTGCGTCAGAGTTTCCGGGATTTTCCCTTGGACGTCATCGCTAAAAACCCCTTCAATAAGCAGGCGTGCATCGTCCGGCATCGTAATCCTTTTCCGGTCGGCAAGAAGCCGGGCTGTAAGCCAGAGCTGCCCATGATGGGGATACACGTAGGCACCTTTGGGAAACAGGGCAGAATACCATTCAGCTGTCGGGATTCCGTCCAAAGAGGGTGTCAAGACAATGAGTCGCGGAGTTCCTCTATTACCACGTTTGATGGGATCATTATGTCGGTGCAACCGACCTGCTCGCTGTATAATCAGATCCATCGGGGCAAGATCTGTAATCATGAGATCAAAATCAAGATCGAGCGATTGCTCCACTACCTGCGTGGCGACAAGGATTTGTCCACGCCGTTTTTCAAGAGTGCTATTTTTGTCAAACTTATCCAGCACAGTATGCTCAATCCCTAATAACCGGTCCCCCATCGCAAACCGGGCGTGGAACAACATGACATGATCCTGACCATAGAGGTGGGAAAGTTCACGATACGTTTCGATGGCAACATCAACGGTATTTCTCACCCAACAAGCGCATCGTCCCTCTTTGATAACGTCAGATAATATGGATTTCACAAAGGACGGATCATTAACGCATTCAACAATGATCGTCCGGTGGGTCTGTTCACAGCGGTCAATGGGAATTTCTGATAGTGACTCGCGGCTCACACAGGTTACAAGGGGATAATCGGATTTTTGAACAGTGGCCGCACCGGCATATATTCCCAAGCCTTTGCAGAATCCGGCGACCAGTTCCTGCCGCTGCTTTTGCGGGAGAGTGGCGGAAAGAAGGATTGCACTGCCCCCTTGGGCGGCATGGAACTCAAGGAGTGTTTCAAGTACCTTGTGCACGTACGGATCGTAGGCATGCACTTCGTCTACTACAAGGATATTTCTTGATAAACCCAGCAGACGCAGGGACTGGTGCCGAAGAGGGAATACCCCCATCAGTGCCTGATCGATTGTACCGACACCAATTTGTGCAAGAAGCGATTTTTTCCGGTTATCTGACAACCATGCAGCACACTGCGCGGACGCACTCATCTCTCCATCCCTGTCAGGTTCGATGAAAGCATCACTTGTCGGGATAACAGAATTCCGGAATTTCTTCGAAAGGTCGCGTGAACTATGTGCCAATACAAGCGAGGGGTGATCCTCCTTCATGAACAAGTTGAGGTAGGCCGGCTCCATCCTTCCGTACATTGCATCAGCTGTTGCCATTGTCGGCAGACCAAAGAAGATCCCTTCACCATTCCCCTCCGCTATAAACCGTTGCGCAAGTACAAGAGCCGCTTCCGTCTTTCCGCTCCCGGTCGCTTCCTCAATGATAAACATACGGGGACTGTGGGATCCGAGTTCACATTTAGAAACATGGGATTGAAGAGGCGTCGGGGACATATTCGGGAACAATGCCTGCATGCCGGTTTTCTCTGATACTCTAGCGGGCAGGATACCTGCATCGCGAACAGCGTCTTCCGCGTGGGGAAGCGCATACTTATTCCAGTACTTCTCCAGCGGCATCGGTTCGGTGCAGAAAGGAAAATGCCTGCTGTCAGAACCGAGCCAGTCACTGAGTACGGCAAGTCCTGCAAGAAGCCACGAAGTACGGTGGAATTCCGTATGTGTCTCTTCTGAAAATTCTAGCATCACATGAGAGGAGGGCCGTTTCAGGAAAAGTCCGGCACTGGCTTCCGCAAATGCAATGGCAGAGTTGCGGTCCCTTAAATCAAAGAGCATACTCAGAGTCAGATTATTCTTCGGTTTTTCCGGGGGTTTCCCATGATGGCCGGTTACTGCAAAAACCCAAGGGCGCAATGCGTCTCTCCAGTCAAACTGGTCATCAGATAGATTGAGACCAAACCAGTTCTCTGCCCACGCTCGTTTCCAGAGATCCTCTTCGAACAGGAGCCGTCCCATATCATCATGATAAACAGTATACTCGTTTTCACAGGTTCGTCCCTGAAGTCTCTCCATGATATCCGGCCGACGATTCTGGAACCGCCCGGAAAATTTTCCGATATCGTGCAATGCAAGGAGATGGGCGACGATATCAAGTGCCCGGTCTTTTTCAAATTCATTCTGGGGCTGCAAGGATGATGAGATGATTTTCTCACAAAGATGTTGATCCTTCATGAGGAGGGTCCGGCCGACCGCAGCGACATCCAGACAGTGATACACGAGAAGGTGATACTGTAATGGATCTTCTCCGCTGCTGCCTGCGGCTTTTCCCCAATAATTGTAATACGGTTCCAGAATTTCACCATTCATAAGTTATCCCTGATATCCTGCACATCACTCTATAAAGAAAAAAATTCAAAGCATTCATAAAATTCCTCTTCGGTGCAATTCAAAATAACAGCTCATGCAGGCACGTGCATCACTGAGCGCGTTGTGCTTATCTTCGTAGGTTTTTCCAAATAATTTGGTATGAAGTTCCGATAATTTCGGGTACTTGTAATAGCCGTGTCCTGTTTTCAATCTGCACAATTTCGTAGAAGATTTCATAGTGCATTGTGTCTGTTTCCAAAGAAACCGGAAATGCTCTAGGAAAAAACCAGTTCGAATGAATTCTGCTTTGACAACATTGACATCGAAATCTATGTTGTGTCCGACACAAATGGCAGAACGATTAAGAGATTGACAGAATAATTTCAAGGCTTCATTCAAGGGAATTCCATGTTCGATTGCTTTTTCTGTGGTGATTCCATGCAATGCAGAGGCACTTCTTGGGATTTCAAATGATTCCGGTTTGATTATCCGATCGTACTCTGATTCAACAGTCCCGTTTTCATTGCATTCGATCCATGCAATTTCAACAAGCCGGGGCCAGTTCGATAAATGATAAAATGAGGCAGATCGTCTGTTTGGAAGCCCGGTAGTTTCCGTATCCAGAAATAATATCATCATGAAAACCTGCCTGATTTTATTGCCTGCCGTAAATCCCAGATATTTTATAAATTTACGTTCCTGCTCGTCCATTCACCTCCCACTCCCATAAACCTAACTCCCGCGCACCGTGAAAGTGATAAAATATTAGGGTTCTGATAAGTTAACGGTTGATCTCCGATTTTTTATCTCGGAAAAATTCTCTATCAACCGTCAAATTATCAGAACCGGGCCATGCAACAGACCAAGGGGAAACCCCAGGAACCCCACGATTATGAAAGAGACACCCCCACAAGTCGGAGTACCGCCACACGTATGCAGTCTTTTGTTACGGGGGGGGTCCACAATCTGTTAAAAAGTCGAGGTAAATGTATGCCTAGGTGTAGTGTGTTAGAGTTTCTATCCTAAAACAGTGACAGAATTTATGTCCGCTTTCAAAAGCATCGATCCGGTGCTTGAGTGTGAAAACGACAATGGAAATCCGGACCAAAGCGGTCGTATTCTGGATTCTGTTGCACCTGCTGGACGTTTTAAATAGTCTACATTACTGGGTCACGACGGTATCAGTTTTCATTAAGTCCCGTCAACGCAACAGCACCGGCAATAAACCTTCTTAAATACCGGAACCAAATATCTGTATACGATTCGAGGGGAAGCGGGGATGAACTTCAAAATTGCGATTGAACAGGATGAAGATGGCTGGTACATCGTCACCGTACCGGCACTCCCGGGCTGCGTCTCTCAGGGAAAGACTGAGGCAGATGCGAAGAAAAACATTGCCGAAGCCATCGAACTGCATCTCAGCGCACTCGCCCGGGATGGCATTCCCCTGTATCAGCGGCCGGGTACAAAAGAAATGTTTGTCGCCGTTGACATATGACGGACAAACTCCCCATCCTTTCCGGCCGGGATGTTATCAGGGCACTGGGCAAACTGGGATATGTCGTGAATGACCAGAAAGGAAGTCATATCCACCTCAGGCATCCGGTCCGGCGCCCGCTGACTGTACCCAACCACCCGGAAATTGCCCGGGGAACCCTGCGGATCATCATAAAGGATGCTGATCTTACCGTTGAAAACTTTCTTGAACTGTTATGATGTCAGTTCCTTCTTTTCATGCAGGAGGGACGGTTCGGAACCCCTCACGGATTGATTCTGTGGGCATTTCTCTGTGCTGATTGATAAAAGTATGGAGCAAATAAAAGAAGGCCCGTTTTGATGGTATCAGTGGATGAAATCCCGTAATTTCTTAATGAGGGCGAGCTGATTATTGGCTTTGTCTCTTTCCTCTTTCTCGATACTGTCCATGATATCTGCGATGGGCTTTGCCAGATTGTAGACTTTTTTCGGCCGACCCTTGTTCTCGGAAGGGATCTCACGACTTGTGATCCAGCCCTGTTCCATCATGTAATTCAGTGCCGTACTGACTTCGGGCTGGCGCATGTCGGCCCCGCGCTCGATGTCCCGTGAGGTAGCCTCTGGTGTGCCCGCAAAGAATACCAGCACCTTTGCAACAATTTTCTTCATTCCAATCTCGATTAAGAGATTGACGAACTCTTCTTCTTTCTCCGTAAAATATTGGATTTTTTCCTGTCTCATTACACCACCTGATTTTCCCGGGTACCTATCCTTTTGTTTTTATCATATCGCTAAATGCATTCCGGTGTTTCTATGAATATTTGGAAAAATCCGGCGATCATCCGGATTTACGATCGGCAGACTCTGTAGTATCTCCTATCCCGTGTCCTTTCGTAAACAGGTTTTGTGAGGCGCTTTGTGCTCGTGATGCTCTGCCAGCCGTTTTGCCTCTTCGCGGGCCTTCTGTTTGTCCTTGAACCCGGTGTAGAGGATGCGGATATTGTCGATATCATCTTTGAGGTATGCGGCCTCGTGATATTCGATGAGCATGATCTGACCTTCAGGACCGAAGCGGTGCTCCTCGCTCTTCCCTGTCATGTACCGCTCGCGCTGCTCCCTGGTGGGGGCCGCATACTTGTCTGCATACCGGAAAATGCCCATTTCGATCTTCCTGTGATGAATGATCGTAGATCTATGTGATAATAAAATACCGGTTGAAAAATTATCGTAAAATGTAGGACTGAATCCCGTTGCAGTCACATTCGGACCCTAATCTATTTTAAACCAAGATGATTCTCCTTTCTTATTTTCTCAATGGAGGTATCCTGAAGTTGATTTCCACAGTAACTACAAAATGAAGAGTTTTTCCTGTTCAGTGATTCGCAACAGGGACATTTCAAGAGAGAGACGCCCTTCAATTCGATAGGAATTCCATCCTGCCGGGGAGGTTTTTTCTTGTCTTTCTCTATCCAAAGCAATGCATGTTTCAGCATGATTCCTGTAAGGTCATGTGAAAATGCAGTGTATGCATCCTTGTCATTCAGCATTTCAGGAAGTGCCTTCATGATTCTCGACGAAAGTTGTTTGGATATAAGATCCTCATTAAAAAAAGGCAGTGTGGCGGGGCGTAAAAGCTGAGGTTTGTTGGAAATTGAACATGAACCTGATTCTTCGGGTGATTTGATCGGTACTTTGGGAGGGCCAATCTGTTTTTTATGCACAGAGATCGGCTCTTGAGGAAGGTTGATCTGTTCTTCAGGAACTCTGCTTGGTAGATTAAAGGCTTGGAGGGCTCGACTCAATTTCCATGTATATGGACCGAACCCGGATTTTTTGCTAATTAACCATCCATCGGTTGAGAGAGAAAAGAACAATCCTCGTTCAAACCCTTGAAGATCAGCTGCCGCAGAATACGTGAATTCTGTAAAACCAAACTTCGCATACATCGTTAAAAGAAAATCCCGCTTGTAGGATCCGCATCCTTTCAAGCCCATTGGCGTGTGATATCCCCCCCCGAATTTTGATTTACCCTCCTTTATTTCCGATCGACTGAGTCGAAATCTGATTCAACAATCTCCCATTTATCTGGATATCGACAGCACAGTTCATCCAATACAATCCTATAACTTGCCCTATAACATTCCTCATCGGCTGGGACTTTTGCCACTGTAACGCGATGGCGGGGCTCTGCCGTCAATGCTGGGGGACGATCGCCCGGCAGGATTACCGTGCATCAAACAAGAAACGGAATGAGCGCCGGGACCTCCTTCTTATACTGGGCATAGTCCTCGCCGAACTCTTCCTGCAGGTACTTCTCCTCCATCCGGATCTTCCAGAGATAGACGACCAGTATCAGGAAAAATGCTATTAGACCCAGGGGCTCGCCAATGATGATAGCCGTACCGGCAATCGCGAACAGTATTCCGGTATAGATCGGGTGCCGCACAATACTGTACGGGCCGGTCCGGATCAGTTTGTGGTCTACCCTGATCGCCGGCATGCTGCTCCAGTTCCTCCCCAGGTGAACCCGCGCCCAGACCGCAAAGCCAAGACCCAGCAGGGTGATGATCGTGCCAGTCAGCCCAACAGCCAGAACGTCAGGTATAGCTCTCTGGACGAGAAAGCCGGGCGCGCGTCCCGAGGAGTAGAGCACCCAGAAACACCACAACAGTGCGAACAGGATCCAGGACCACTGGGACTGCTGGCGTTTCATTGGCGACCGAGTTATCCACGCAGAGATGAACCAGTATACCCAGAAGATGATCCACGCAAGGGCAGCTGTCAGGAAGAAGGTATCCATGTTCGCTCTCCGTATCAGGTACACCGGTCTCTGTCTACGGATATTGAACCTTCGGGATGAAGGTTACGGTGTATTGGCAGTTGACGAGAGAGCTTCCCCGGTAAAACCTCGGTCACCGACCGTAAACGCAGCAGCACCAATCATTCCCCGGTTCGCCTTATTTTTCCGGCTTCCACCCTAATGCCCCGATCCAGCAAAGGTCTCCCAGAATCGCTTGTTCGTCACGATCACCGGGTTCGTGTTGCCCGGTTCCTTGTTCTAACTCGGCGGTTCGATCGGGTAACCCGGACAATCATGGAAATATATACCCCCGGGTCGGCAACATCAGGGGCAGATGAGTTCCCGCAAGGGTTGCGGGACCATCATACTAATACAATACCCAGGTGAAGAAGATGAAAAACACCAGAATAATGTTGATTGGCAGCCTCTGTATGGTCTGCCTCATTGCGGCAGTCATGCCCGTTGGAGCTGCTCCCGTGAACGGTACCGCATGGAATACCAATCCCGAACATATCACCGCAATGCAGGCACGTGTGGCGTATGTGGGGGCAATCGGGCAGGCACAGATGAACGGGGCGATTACCTATATCGGATCCATTAGCGATGGTGCCGGGACAGGCCAGCTCACCTCCCTTGAATCGCAGTTCACCGGCACTGAATCCTCGGTGCAGACAATGACAACCGGAGATCAGATAAAAGCAGCGGAAACGCAGATGGGTGCCGACCGGAAGGAATTCATGACCGATGCAAAAGGCTCGCTCCCAGAGTACAACGGCACTGCAAAGGCCCTCCATGAGAGCGTCAACGCCTCAGTCATGGCACAGTCGGGAACAATCCAGACCCTCAAAAACACATGGTGGACGGACCGCGAGACCGCCCGTATGGATGTGTTCACGACCAACGACCAGAACCGGAACAACCTGCTTGGGAAACTGTCCGCAAAAGGGATAGATGTCTCGCAGGCACAGGCAGTCGAGAACCAGATCCAGCAGGAAGGAACTGCCCTCAAGGCTGCATTCGATAGCCAGGACAATAATGCAGTCAAGGCTGCAAACCAGCAGCTCTCAACACACTGCACCCAGTTCCGCGATATCGTGAAAGGCTACCGTCATGTCCACCCGGTGACGACCACCGTGACTCCAGCAGCTGCCGTTCCGGTATCGGCGTAATCAATGTTTTAAAAAACCGTTTGTGCGAGGGGGAGGTCTGAATCGCCCTCCCCCTAGAGTGAATTGTTGTTCGTGCCCGTGATCATTTGGGTTTGCATGTTGTATGGTGCCATTTGCTAAATGCCTCTGTCAATTTTGGGTAAACCTTGGTCTTCCAGTTCGAATCGTTGGATGAGAAGTACATGGGTTTTCCGCAAACAGGACATGGAACGGTGAATTTCTCTTCTTTTTCTAATCTGTCAACCCAGTCAGAATAATCGAGTATCGCATACATCAGTTCCGCAGGTTCCTCATAAGGTTCCATTTTTTCATGGATGAACTCGGTCATAAACTGTGTGAGCGTTTTGCCGGTTACCCGTGTGATCGCGTCCAATCGATCCTTGTCATCCTTTTTCAGTCGAAATGATACTGACGGATGATTTGCCCGATATTTTTTTTGGGACGGTAGTTCACTTCGTTTCATAAAATACGACCTCCTGAATTCCAAACATATGTTTGCCTGTTGCATGCTGCATAGGAATCTCTGTAGCAATCTTTACCGCAATCGTTACAGCACTCCGTATGGGAATCGATATATCGCGACCTGCACTCGGATAGTACGATTTTGCATCGCCGGCCGAGCAGAAAGGTAATGGCTGGAGATACATAGCTCATATGCCTCTTTGACCGTAGTGCACCCATGCGCAATCCTGTACTCGAAAGACTTGGATCTCCACGTCCGGATACGGTCATGAACCGTACTATCTGATCATAGCGTGATGCCAAGTTTTTGATCGCTACTCGTACCATCATTTCACTGCTCCATGGGGAAAAGAGGGGCATCTTATGCCCCTCCGTTGTTCTGGTCGCTTTGCCTTCCATGTGTCCCAGGCAGTTTGCAGGTGGTTTTGATCCGGCCTCCAAGCTGGGATGACTGGGTCTGGGTTCGTCCGGCCGAAGGATCCTGCTTCGTGTTCGATTGGGGAACCTGTGGATCTCCAGATTGTGGTTTCAGGGTTGTATCGATAGGCTCGAAGACCACTCTCCCATCGCACTCGATCCGCCGAACGCTGATAGTCTTACCATCGCCCCGGACCCAGTTCTCAACACCACTATCTGGGGTCCCTGAACCACCTGCGTCTGATTTGCCGGGGGGTGTATCAACCGGGGGCGTGGTTACGGAACTGAGGGCTTTTTGCACCTCCGTTTCGGGCATCAGGTAGTTGCAGAGCAACTTACCAGGGTGACCAGGAATCGGCGTGCACGCCATTATAACGGGTTTATTATCCGTGTTCTCCTGCTGTGCGATTCTCTCCTGATGCAGAGGAGAGGTTGACCCCGTTGGGGTCTGGGGCATATCTTGCCCGCCCGAATTGGATGCTGTTTCGTTGCTTCTTCTCATAGTTTCATCCCTTAATATTGGGAGTTTCTGAAGATCTATACGATGATGCCGCGCCCGAAGCATGGCATGCGAAGTACAAGATACGCCGGGTTGCTTACATCGCAACCATCCCCTCGAACGGAAAGATCACAGGAACACGATCATCCGATGGCAGAGCAGTCATAGCGGAGGATATGGTATGGCCGATCATTGCCGAGGCCTCCGATAAGGCTTGGACGGGAGTCTGTTCCCCGGGGCGTCAGCAATTCGGATTTTGCCTAATTTTATGAGTTCAGCCGCAATCTTTTTCAGCACCGGCGGTAAAGAGTCAATTGCATCCCGAGTTGTAACGTGAACGCGGGGTTTCTGCGCTTTTAATATACATATTTAATATTTGGCTGATTTCATTTTGCGATTTTTTAAACGCAGAACCCCACGGGTTTGAACATTTTTGAAATCCCGACGGTACAGGAACCGGGGAATCAAAGAGTTCATATTTCAGTCTCGCGAATCCCTCATTGACATGGGCCGAATTCAAAAAAGAGGGAAGGGGGAACACAATCCCCTAGGATTTACCAAACTAAAAATTGTCGAACATGTTTACAATAATATATCCGGTGTAACGACGTCAGATCTCCGTGAATATCTCAGGGAAGAATTCAATGTCAGGGAGAAGACAGGAATCGACGATCATCTTGCCGCACTCAAAGAAAAACATTACATCAACGGCATCCTCGAAGATGATCAGGAAAACCATTGGTATCCACCGAGTACATTGGATTACCTCCCGGGTTTATTGTCGGATCGGGAGGTTTGGGGCGTCTTACGGGTAGATAAGAAACCTGTCGCTGATGTTGTAGATTGGCTGCAAGTGAACAGTGATAATGTAGTAAAATTGTTCAACACCAAATTTTTTAATAAATCCGTGAAACCCCTGATAATCCAAAAACTCTGTTCTTCCCCGCCATTTTTGGACGAATGCAATACGATGTTCGGTATGAACCTGAAGAGTGTCCGGAAATCAAAGGCTGATGAACGGGCATTGCGGGACCACTATACCAAAGCACTATCCGCGTCACCGACGGTAATGATCCACATCTTTATCCCGAGCCGACTCATTCGGGCCGGGCTCTATGCCATACAGATAAACTCCAGAATGTACACACAGATCGCAGAGACCGTCATTCAGGATAACCCGGATCAATATCCGTTTGTACGTGACCAATTGAAGGAAGTCCGGCAGCAATTACAATCCTGGAAGGAAACCGATCATGTACCGGGAGAAATGTTCACCAGCATCGAGGCATTTGGTCTGGCATCCGTATACTTGGGGATGGCTATGGATCAGGTTCAGTTCCCTCATTTAAGTGAAAAGATCGAGCCAATTCTTTCGGATACTGCAACAAATATAACGATGGGAAAATATCTTAAAAATCCATTTTTCTCCGTTGAATTCGTGAAATTTATGATAACGCTGACAGCAGTCTGGGGCGCATTCTCAGCCCAAGGATGATGATCCTTCCGGACCATCACCATTAGCCGGTGTTCCCCTTGGTTGAAACAACTTTTTTGAGAATCTGGAGAAGATCGGGATATTGATCAATATATTCCAGAAGATCGAGGCGGCGTTGTTCCATTTCTTTCATCGAATCGATCTCATCCTGTATTTTTGCCATCTGTGCGACGAGTTTCTCATTCATTGCCCGAAGTCCTTCGATACTCTCGCCCTGTAACTGGAGTTTTCCGGTCAGCTCTGTTGCCGTCTCCCGGAATTCCGGGGGTAAGCCGATTGTCACAACATGCTGAGCCGCGAGGTATGCTTTCCCGGCTGCCTCTTCATCAATCCGCCGGTACGATCCATCGAGGTATCCTTCGTGCCCAGCCAAATGTTCGGCAAGAACCTTTTGTCCTGCCATGCTGAATTGTGAAATAAAAAATTTTCGAAAACTGTGAAACCGGTACTGGTTGCGCCCGGTTTGCTCGTCTGGAGAAAAAAGACCCGCCTGGCGCAATGCATTTTCCCACATCGCAGTTACGGCGTTGTCGCTGACGGGGAAGAGCAGATCGCTGGTAATATTCTTCTCGGAACTCCTGCCAGCACGGACCAATCCGGCATTTCGTCCTGCCGAACCCTTGAGATACGAATCTCGCTTCTCAATCCATGCTTGAACGCACCGCGCGGCCTCAGTGGAAATAAAGGTATATCGGCTTTGCTTGTTTTTGGTCGGATCGGCCATACGGCTTCGTATTGTCAATTTTACCGGATTGTTTTCAAAATCGATATCGGAGAGCTTAAGGGAGAGTATCTCGTGCAGGCGCGCGCCGGAACTGGCCGCCGTGAGTACTATCGATCGTCCTTTAAGATCAAGTTCTTTCAGCGCTGCTTCGATTACTTTCGGTGTCAGAACCTTATCGACAGTTCCCGCCCCACCTTTCATTTCCCGCTTAAGATCACGGATTGTTTTGTCCTTAAATTTCGTACCGTTATCTTCAAGGATACGACGACCTAATGTCATGATTTGACGCGCAGACAAGTTGCTGGTACTCTCTGTCTTCAGGCAGTCGGCAAACTTCACCATGTCCGCATCGTGATCGCGTTTCTTTTCGGCAAGGTACTGATCGAACAGGGATTCGTAATTGTGTTCAATCTTTGTCCCTGATGCATCCTTCTTTGGCAGTCCATACATACATCGGAGAAAAGATTCTGCGGCATTCTTGTACCCCGCCCCGGTGCTCTTGTTAGAGTAAGAGCTCACGAATGCGGCAATCTTCCCGCCGCCCTTTTGTACTGCTTTCTTTGTCATAGTATGGCGTCTGCATCGTGACTATATATACTCAATGCATAATTACACAGTATACTCTTATTTTATTTAAAAAAAGGTTTTCTGCAGAATCATTGTCCGGCTCACCAAAAAAGAATTCTTTTATCAAAGAGATATCCGGGAATCGCCTCTTCGATGTCACCATAATAGGGCTCCGGCCAGGGAGAGGCAACGTATTTTTTGTGTTTCTCCTTCACGGTTGACGGCAGTACAAAAGAGAAAGGGGTGAGATCAATAGACATCCTCGACATAGACCCGGTATTCCCAGTTCTGGGGGAGGTTATGGAGGTTGAAGATAGGTACGGTGTACTGAGCCTGCTCATACGGAGTAATACTGACTTCGCTGTACCCGTTTGCCAGCTGCATCCTGCCCGATTCATCATAAATACCCGCGCCGATAACGGCAGTGACCGACACCGCGGTGTTGGACTTCACGGTCCCGTAAAAATAGGGGGTACCCAGTGATGAGTATCCCACCGCCGTATCAACAATCTCGACGACCGGCCCCGTTTGTGCCAAAGCAGGAGGGGGATGGGATGATAATGGTGCAGTGGAACCGGGCATTTCGAAATAAATCCCCACGAAGACAATCACTATTAGAGAAATCAGTAAAATGATGAGGGTATTCTTCTTCATAACTTCCGGATCCCTTCATTATATTTTGAATATCTGCATTTCGGGCGCCCGATTCCTTGTAAAGAGGAATAGATGCGGGTACGCATCATGCTTATCGCGGGCTCACTCTGTCTTTTCGGAATAAGTGCGATGGAATCCTTCTGGTTTTCTCTTATAAGGATGCAGGGGGATTTTCTATCTTCCGTGAAGGCCGGATCTCCCGGAGGATCAGGTAGAGCACATCGACAAGATACCCGAACATGGGCAGGATCGCGAGAATGACCCAGACTGGTGCAAGCATTTTCTGTTCCTTTGCGTCCCGGTAGATGAGATAGGCAACGAACAGTTGGACTACCCAGAGAGCGATCATCAGGATCAGCCCTGTAAAGGAGTGCGTATGATACATCATATACGGTGGCATTGTAAAGTATAAGTTACGTCACTTTATATGCTTTCACCTGCTGACAATGAACCGGATCATTGGAGGTAACCAACGAAAAAGTATGGTCCGGTTCCCGGCCTTTGCCTCATCGTACCCTTAATGGCGCAGAGGCCCTGCATATGCAGACAGGGCCTCTTTTTTCCGGTGACTCACTCATCATCCCGGTGAGGTTGTTTGTATCCGGCTCATTCCTTTGCCCGGTGGAACGGATCCTCTCACAAAAACTGCTCCCAGATCATCAGCAGGGCCATGATGAAGAGCAGCACCCCGAAGATGCGCCGGACCTGTATCTCTTTGGTACTGGTCGCCACGACAGCACCAAGAGATGCCCCGAGCCCTGCACCGATGCCGTACACTATCACAAATGACAGTGAGATCTGGCCCTGCGCAGCATGGGAGATCGTGCCGGCGATGGCGGTGCCGATGATGGTGAACATGGAGGTGGCAACAGCGTATTGCACCGGCACCCCGATGGTGGCAAGCGCAGGTACGAAAATAGCCCCGCCGCTTGTGCCGGTGATGCCACTCACAAGGCCACCAACTGCTCCCCAGCAGAGGAGATGCGAGTACGGGACGCGGGTGACTGGCTGTGTTTGTTGTGACGGGACCGTTGTCGAGAGCACAAAGGAGGGGCCATACCGGATCTCCGTGAGGAACCGGAACGCCGGGATCAGCATCTCCAGCGAGACCAAGATCAGGACACACGAGAAGATTGCGACGAGAATTCGGGCGTCGATATAATGGGTGATAATTGAGCCGATGACCGAGAAGAGAATCGCAGGTGGCATCAGGATCAGGGCAACTTTATACAGTATTTTACCCTGCCGCCGGTACCAGAACGAGGCAGAGAACGACGAGAAGATCATCACCGCAAGACTTGTTCCCATCGCTGTTTTGACGTCGAGGTTGAAGAGGATGGAGAGGGTCGGTACGTAAAAGAAACCGCCGCCAAGGCCGATGACAGCAGCAACGATGCCGATGCCCAGTGCGATCACGCATGCGACGATATATTCGAACACCTGAACTCCTCAAATAGTAATAGGATTGCACTACTATAATATTCCCGGTTTTATTGGACCTGGGAAGAAAATGTATGATACCGGTTCCCGGTTTTTTCCGCTACGCTTTGTGCCGCCCGTTTCCCAGCAGTGAAAGGAACAGGCTTTGCGCCACAATGGACCGCTCCAGCTCGCCGATATCCAGGCTCTCATTGGTGCCGTGGATACGCGAACAGGTGGCATCCTCGGCCCCCCAGAGGATGAACTCAGCGTGGGGCACGGCAGTGTGGAGCTCGTGCAGCAGGGGAATCGAGCCCCCGGTCCCCTTTTCCCGGACCGGTTTCCCAAAGGCAATTTCCAGTGAACAACGGGCTGCCTCCAGCCCGGGACCCGCGGCCGGGCAGACAAACCCAAAAGAAGCACTCACTTCCCGCACTTTGACATGGACGTTCCAGGGCGCGACGGTACTGAGGTGGCCGGTCAGGATATGCAGCTCGCGATGGGGATCCGCATCCGGGGCGATACGCATGCTGATCTTTGCGGCGGCCCGGGGGATCAGGATATTTGCGGAAGCGCTGATTGAGGGGGCATCAATCCCGATCACGGTGACGGAAGGTTTCGACCAGATGCGTGCGCCGAGCGGTCCGGTGCCGATAAGGTCAACCCCGCGAAGCAGCCCTGCACTCTCCCGGTAGATCTCAATCGGGTACTCCATGGTCGCAGAGGTACAGGATCTCAGGCCCTGCACTGACACGTCGCCCTGCGCATCATGGAGCGTGGCAAGCATCCGTATCAGGGCGACCAGGGCGTCGGGTGCCGCTCCTCCGAACGTCCCCGAGTGGACCGGACCCTCAAGAGTACGGACTTCGACGATACAGGAAACCTCTCCCCGCAGAGATGTCGTGAGCGCCGGGTCTCCCACGGTGAGGTTGCCATTATCAGCCACGATAAACACGTCACACCGGAAGAGCTCCGGGTGAGTGGCGACAAACGCATCGAGATGGCTGGTCGTCTCTTCCTCTCCCTCTATGAGCACCTTCACGCCCACGGGAGGTTTTCCGTCAAAGACCCTGATGGAGGCCGCAATCATCACGATGCCCGATTTATCATCGGTGGCCCCCCGCCCGTAGACGCGCCCGCCCTTCTCTACCGGAGTCCAGGGGTCCGTCTCCCACCCGTCTTTTCTCTGTGCCGGCTGGACATCGTAATGGGCGTACATCATGACGGTCGGCGCACCGGGAGGGGCAGGGATCTCCCCGTACACCGCCGGGTATCCCCCGGGGATGTCGATGAGGCGGACGGCCTGCAGCCCGTACTCCCTGAGCAGCGCAGCCGTTGCATCCGCCATCGTATTTACCGGTTCAGGAGGATAGCCGGGAAAGGCCACCGAAGGATACCGGATAAGGCTTTTGAGTTGTTCCACGATCTCGGGCATCAGGGTCCGGGTTTTCGAGACGATATCCCCGAATATTACCTCATTTCCCATGAGTACAGCTCCGGATATATTCATGTCTGTGGCGCCTTATACTATCTTTTGTTATTAAATCTCCAGTCGTTTTGAGGAGGGAGATGTATTCCATGCTTCCCGCGCACTATCCGGAAATGAGGGATTCGCTCGAATGGTACCCCCGGTTCTGGAGAAATCAGCAGAGAAATTCCTCTTCGCTCTTGGGGGCTTCGGCAAGTGTTACCTTTCGCCCCCGCACGCTTGTGGCATCCCCCATAAAGCGATAGCATCCGAGGAGGTAATAAGCACATCATCGCAAAGCTCTTGAGGAGTCCGGGGGGGACAGGCAGTGTCCCCTCCCTCAATACGTGTTTTGTAATTTGTTGGAAACTACAGTTTTCTCCAGAGCCATAGCTCCTGTAACGCTCATACATCTCTTTATCGTGTCACCCGCCAATGAGGCAGTATCCCTATGCAAACTACTGAAAAAAAGATAAGAATAATCCGGGACAAGTTGAGCAGGATCGGCATCGGAGAAAAAAATCTTGACGATGAAGCCATCCTGACGTCATATAGTATCAACTCCTGCGGCAACCTATGTTCGGTTCCCAAAATTCAGTAATCCTCTTTTTCAAATCTGAAGAATATACAAAAATTATTGATTGGAATGGATGAATTTATGCTAACCTTCAATTTGTCAGAAACGTTTAACTATATCTTTTTATTCACAAATTATTTTCTTATTAATGAGATCAATGAAGAAAGGCCTCTCTGAAGATCATGCAGGTGTTATAGGGTATATTGCGGAAAGGATGGGGGAATCACAAAATCCCCTCGAAATTTTGAAACCCGCTATTTACCAGAACCTTGTAAATTTTGACTAAAACCCACCGCCATGCATCACCAACCGTTGGCCGGGTTGATCAACCGTTAACGTATCAGAACCAACTATCACCACGCATATATACTCTGGCGGATATCCTCTGTTGACAGCCGGATGATGACCGTCGGATGGACAGTTTCGGGAGGAAATAAAAATGGATACATTCACCCTCATGATTGAAGCAGTAATTCTGATCGTGGTTGTTGCGCTTCTTGCGATGGCGATCAAGATTGCCAACCAGTGGGAACGGGCAGTCGTCCTGTTTCTTGGGAGGTTTGTCGGGATCAAAGGGCCGGGAATTTTTCTCATCGTGCCGTTCCTGAGTCGTGTTGCGTACTGGATCGATCTCCGGGTTATCACCACATCGTTCAATGCCGAGCAGACCCTGACGAAAGATACCGTTCCGGTCAATGTTGATGCAGGTACCTGTTCTGGCAGGTTGTTGACGTCGAGAAAGCGGCGCTCGAAGTCAAGGATTACATGGGATCGGTTTCTCTGGCATCGCAGACCGCACTTCGGGACGTTATCGGCAAAACCATCCTTTCTGACATGCTCACCGGGAGAGAAGCAATTGACGCTGAACTCCAGAGATTGATCGGGAATCGCGTAAGCGGGTGGGGCATCAAGATCCTTTCGGTTGAGATCCGCGACGTGGTCATCCCGGGCGCACTCCAGGATGCAATGTCCATGCAGGCGCAGGCCGAACGTGAACGGCAGGCCCGGGTCATCTTGGGGGATTCCGAACGGCAGATTGCCGAGAAGTTCGAGCAGGCTGCGAAGAGTTACGAGAACAACCCTACCGCGCTTCACCTGCGGGCGATGAACATGCTGTACGAAGGGTTAAAAGGAGGACAGTCAACAATCGTCATAGTTCCGTCAACCGCTCTCCAGACAATGACGCTCGGGGATACGACAGGCACCATCGCGCTTGGAAAAATAATAGCAAAAGAACAGAAAAATCCAGCAGATTACGAACAACCGCCGCAGTGATTACGAAGAGTGTAGCAGCGAACTTCCCAACGGATTGATATTATATGGAATGGGCAAAGAAATTTTTTCTATGATAAAAATGGCATTCTGACCGATAATGCACCTGCATTCCTCAAGCCAAATATTTATTGCCGCCACACGGCAATGTCTGGATTATTCCCGAACATGGCCAAGGAAACCCTCACAACAGAGCAGGGCGTTCCGGTTGCAGACAACCAGAACTCCCTCACGGCCGGGCTGCGTGGCGCGGTGCTTTTCCAGAACGTCAACCTGATCGAGAAGCTGTCGCATTTCGACCGCGAACGGATCCCCGAATGCGTGGTGCATGCCAAGGGTGCCGGAGCCCACGGGTATTTCCAGGTCTAAAAGAGCATGGATAAAATCACACAAAGGTAGGAGATGACGGTATGACTGACGACAGCAAAAGTCCGGCAAAGGTTGGGGTAAACAATCAGGCAACCGGCGGGGCAGATCCAACCGGGACTGGTGGCCGAACCAGTTGAACCTGAAGGTTCTTTCCCAGCACTCTCCCTTGTCCAACCCAATGGGCAGGGAGTTCAACTACGCGGAGGAATTCAAAAAACTCGATCTCGCGGCTGTAAAAAAGGACCTGCGGGCCCTGATGACCAACTCGCAGGACTGGTGGCCGGCGGACTTCGGCCACTACGGCCCCCTGCTCATTCGCATGGCATGGCACAGCGCCGGCACGTACCGCACCGGCGATGGTCGCGGCGGCGCCGGTGCTGCCCAGCAGCGCTTCCCGCCCCTCAACAGCTGGCCCGACAACGTGAACCTCGATAAGGCGCGCCGGCTGCTCTGGCCGATCAAGCAGAAGTATGGCAGGAAAATCTCTTGGGCCGACCTCATGATTCTTTCCGGCAACGTCGCCCTGGAGTCAATGGGGTTTAAGACCTTCGGCTTCGGTGGCGGCCGGGTGGATGCATGGGAACCGGAAGAAGACGTCTACTGGGGTTCTGAGAACACGTGGCTGGACGACAAACGCTACTCCGGCGACCGGAACCTCGAAAACCCGCTCGCTGCCGTGCAGATGGGCCTGATCTACGTCAACCCGGAAGGCCCGAACGGCAACCCGGACCCGGTAGCGGCGGCAAAAGACATCCGCGAGACGTTCGCACGCATGGCTATGAACGACGAAGAGACGGTTGCGCTCATCGCTGGTGGCCACTCATTCGGAAAAACCCACGGCGCCGGCCCTGCGTCCCATGTGGGGCCAGAACCCGAAGCGGCGGGTATCGAGGAGCAGGGCCTCGGCTGGAAGAGCAGCTTTGGCACTGGTAAAGGCGGGGATGCGATCGGCAGCGGCCTCGAAGTTACCTGGACCACCACGCCCACGAAGTGGAGTAGTAATTTCCTCCGGATTCTGTTCCAGTACCAATGGGAACTGACGAAGAGCCCGGCCGGTGTCCACCAGTGGAAGCCGAAGGGTGACGCAGGCGCCGGTACCGTGCCGGACGCCCACGATAAATCGAAACGTCATGCCCCTTCCATGCTGACCACGGACCTCTCCCTGCGGTTTGACCCTGTTTACGAGAAGATCTCACGGCGCTTCCTCGAACACCCGGACCAGCTTGCGGATGCGTTCGCCCGGGCATGGTTCAAGCTGACCCATCGCGACATGGGCCCGCGCACGCGCTATCTCGGCCCGGAGGTTCCGGCCGAAGAGCTCATCTGGCAGGACCCCATCCCTGCCGTCAATCACGCACTGGTCGATGCACAGGACATCGCCTCGCTTAAGAAAAAGATCCTGGCTTCCGGCCTGTCCGTATCGGAGCTGGTCTCGACCGCTTGGGCGTCGGCGTCCACCTTCCGTGGCTCCGACAAGCGCGGCGGTGCCAACGGAGCCCGCATTCGCCTTGCGCCGCAGAAGGACTGGGAAGTCAACCAGCCGGCCCGGCTGGCCAACGTGCTCAGGACACTGGAGGGGATCCAGAGCACGTTCAACAGCACCGCCTCCGGCGAAAAGAAGGTATCGCTGGCCGACCTGATCGTCCTTGCCGGTTGCGCCGGTGTCGAGCAGGCTGCGAAGAAGGCTGGTCACACGGTGACGGTTCCCTTCACGCCGGGCCGCATGGATGCCTCGCAGGAGCAGACCGATGTGCTCTCCTTCGCTGTGCTCGAGCCAAAGGCGGACGGTTTCCGCAACTACCAGAAGATCCGCTATGCCGTTTCGGCTGAGGAGCTGCTGGTCGACAAGGCGCAGTTGCTGACGCTTTCCGCACCCGAAATGACGGTGCTCATCGGCGGCATGCGTGTGCTCGACACCAACTTCGGACAGACCCGGCACGGCGTTTTTACCAAGAGACCGGAAGCACTCACCAACGACTTCTTTACAAACCTGCTCGACATGGGCACGGAGTGGAAGCCCGTATCGGACGCCGGGGACATATTCGAAGGGCGCTATCGCAAGACCGGCGAAGCCAGGTGGACCGGTACGCGTGTCGATCTCATCTTCGGTTCGAACGCCCAGCTCCGGGCACTGGCCGAGGTGTACGCAAGCGCGGACGCGCAGGAGAAGTTTGTCCAGGACTTCGTGGCAGCCTGGACCAAAGTGATGAATCTTGATCGCTTCGATCTCGACGGATCCTAGCCTATATGTCTTCACTTGTGGAGGACTTCTCGAATGCGGACGAGGAACCCGGAAAACGGGTTGAAAAAGGACTGAAACTGTAAAACGGCGACCACGCCTACCAGCTCATGAAACCTCCCCTATTTTTATTTACTTTTTATCCGGAAAACTTATCAGTTCACAATCGGCTTTTCTTAACATCCCCCCACGATCTTGGCAGGGGGATGAAAGGGCGCGACAGTTCTTCAGACATGAGAGCCCCCAAATGCAGTAACCTTCATTACCTCCCTTTCCCGATCGATAAATATGCACGATATTGTCAGCAGCAAAAAGATGGAGAATGGGATCGTTGTTTTCTGGGACGGGAAGGGCGAGAAGAAATACGAATCTTTCAATTATTCCGAACTCATTGATATGAAGGTTAATGCGCTTGATCTTCTTGCGCGTCCGAAATCCTACAAAATCGATATGGATGCGCACACGCTTGTCTCGAAGAAATAATCAGAGAGCATCGGATTGAAACCCGGATTAAATGAGAGGCAGGTAAATCAGGGTTCATCACGTCTCATCGGATTCATACGTTACTTGCTCCGGGTATCAATCTCGCGTCTCCAAAACTATCACGTGGCAGTACTTGCCTTGATTCATATATTCCTCCCAGCCCTGTTCACACGTACGGAGGGGTGCCGGGCCGGATGCCCTCCACGTTACCTCCATCGATTATATTTTAGTCAACCGTGACTCAGGTACCTGCGTGAATCAGGATTCCCCGCACCGGGAAACTCTCGAAAAGCCTGTCAGTGCGCTATTATTCGACATGGACAACACGCTCTTTGACCTTGTCGGGGCGCAGGAAGCCGCGTGCGACTGTGTGGTGCGCTATCTCGGGCATGACGATGGCAATGAACTCTTCTCCTATTTCCTCATGGGCTCCCATGGTTTTGAGTCTACGGAAAATATCCGGCAGTATATGCAGGAGCGGAGGATCCCGACAAACGGGATGTACGGAGATGCCTGCAGAATCTACGCCAAAGAAAAACTCCGGCACATTACCCCTTATCCCGGCGTCACACAAACGCTGCAGGCAATCCGGGAAAGGGGATTTACTACGGGTATCGTGACTGATGCGGAACAGATTGATGCCACCCTACGGCTTGGCAAATGCGGGCTCACTACCTTCTTCGACTGCATGGTGACCTTCGACAGAGTCGGGATAAAAAAGCCGGCCCCCGGCCCCTTTCTTTTGGCCCTTGAGGAGGTCCGCGCCCGGCCGGACGAGGTGCTCTTCATCGGTGACAGTCCACGGAGGGATATTGAACCCTGCAAAAAACTCGGTATCCGCACAGTATACGCACGGTACGGGGACCGGTTCTCGAAAACCCGTGACAATGCCGGGGCTGATTTTGTCCTTGACCGCATGGAGGATCTTCTGGATATCGTAAAGGGTCGGCCTGCTGCCCGCACCGGACCCGGCTTTTAAAGGATTCCCTGCAGTGTGGTATTCTGCACCGCAGCGATCCGGGTCGGCCGGAAATCGGGTATCCGGATCATTTTTCGAACGTTATTCTGACCAAAAATTAAAAAAAGCCACAGGTTGCATAAAAATTATGTTTGTTCCAACGAGGATCTTTTTCACCAAGGGGGTGGGAATCCATAAAGATCGTCTTGCATCGTTCGAACTGGCGCTCAGAAAAGCCGGTATCGAAAAATGCAACCTCGTGTACGTATCGAGCATTTTCCCACCTAAATGTAAACAGATCCCGTCCCGCACCGGACTCAGGGAACTCCAGTCAGGCGGCATCACGTTCTGCGTGATGGCAAGAAACGAGACAAACGAGCCAAACCGGCTGGTTTCTGCCGCAGTCGGGCTTGCACTCCCCAAAGATGTGGAGGAATACGGGTACCTCTCCGAGCACCATGCATATGGTGAGACTCAGGACAAGACCGGGGAATATGCCGAAGATCTGGCGGCAACGATGCTTGCGACGACGTTGGGAATCGAGTTCGATGCAAACGCTGCCTGGCAGGAACGCGAACAGACCTACAAGGCAAGCGGCAAGATCATCAGGACAAAACACGTCTGCCAGTCGGCGCAGGGTGACAAGAACGGATTGTGGACAACTGTCATTGCCGCAGCGGTTTTCCTGTAAATTTTTTATTGCTCAGGCCGGGCATGTGCTATTTCTATAAGTTTTTCTGCAAGGGTTCGGACTGCACGCCGGGCCGGACTGTCATAAGGGATGTGGGAGACAGGAGTTGCCGCGAGATCCGCCGCTTCGACGGCAGGATCTTCCGGGATAATAGCGATGGGGCGTTCGTTGCCGATATCCACCGGCGCAGCCCCGGATTTATACCGGTTGAAGACTACGTAGATCCGTGACGGTTCAAGCCCAAGCTGGGTGGCAATCTCCCGAATCCGTGTAATCGTCCGGAGCCCCGGGCCCCGGGATCGCTTATGATCAGGAGCATATCCGGCTTCCCGATGGTGCCCCGGCTGATGTGCTCCATGCCGGCTTCGGTATCGATCACAAGGAACCGGTACTCCCGCTCGAGCTGCTGCATGCATTCTGAGAGAAGATCATTTGCAAAACAGTAGCAGCCGGAGCCCTCGGGCCGTCCCATTGCGACAAGGTCGAAGCCGTTTGATTCCACCAGCGCCTGCCGGAACCGGAACCGCACATAATCGTGCCGGTTCATGCCCGGGGGGATGTTCCGGGTGAATGCCTCCTCCCGCATGCTCCCCAGCGTCTCCTTAACCACGACACCAAGGGCCTCGTGGAAGTTTGAATTCGGGTCAGCATCTACAGCAAGCACCGGGCATTCGCCGGCATCGATGAACGCCCGTACAAGGAGCGAGCTGATGGTGGTCTTGCCGGTGCCGCCTTTTCCTGAAAGTGCAATGGTAAACGGGCGCGTGGTCATGGTAAGGGTCTCATGAAATAATCAGGGAATTTTCATCTCTGCCCGGATCCTCCGGGAAATCTCTGCAGCGGCCCGCTGGATCTCACCGGCACCCTTCCGGTCGGCAAAACGGATTCCGCAACTGGGAGTAATAAGCGACTGGGCATCGAAAAGCTCTGCCGGTAACCGTTTTGTCAGCTGGGTGCGAATTGCACAATACCGGGCATACAGCGAATCGACCGTCTCGCCTGTAAAGAGTTTGTACTCAGCAGGGACGATCCCCCATGCGACAACGCCTCCCCGTTCCATATATGCCTTGATCTCTTCTGCATAGAGTAGGAATTCGTTCACCGTCGTGTACGCATCAAGGGAAATTACCGAGGGGTCGAGACTGATGACAAAACCCCAGTCTGTGTTCGAGCAGCAATGGACACCAAGCCCGCCTTTCACGAGCGATGCAATATCCAGCCAGCCTGCCCGCACCGTCCCGCGGTCTAGTGGCACGACCGAAGATCCGAGCGAGGCAAAGTAGGGTTCGTTGAGTACCACAAGCGTCTCTTTGACTCCTGTCCGGGTCTGTATCTCACTCTCGCACCAGCGTGCCTTGAGCGCGATCATTTTCGAAAGGACATCTGCCAGCTGGGAATCGTAGTAGATCGGACGTTTGTCCGCATCGACAACCTGCATCCCGAAGGTAACCGGCCCGGTCACCTGGCACTTGATTGCCTTCGCTTTTGGGAACTGGCGGGTCATCATCTCGGTAAATGCGGAGGCATGCGCACTATCGAGGCCGTACTGCGAAAAATTTTTCTCAATAAAGTCCAGGTACACCTGCTCCATTGCGGTCGTGTTGTCCCGGGTGCTGTCATACAGCAGCCGGTCCTCCCGGATGAGCTGGCCCGGAAGCTGTGCGGAGTCATTAAAGACGATGCTTTCAAGGAGCCCACGATCCGGTAGCGTAGGGGCGTAAGGAAATTCCGGGAACAGTTCGAGCACGTCATTGCATGCGAGGACCGGGTCTGTGTGCGGGAGGGCGCCGATCCCGGTTGCACGGGAATTTGGAGGCAGGATCATCCGTGACATCAGGGTACCTCTTTCCTTTCGCGAATGGAATCGAGGAGTACCTGAACACGGGGAAAAAGTGAGAGATCAGTATGCGGGAGAAATGCGCTCGAGGTGTATTCATCCATGAAGGATGGCTCCGCGTTGAGTTCGATATACGCGATCCTGCCAGCGATCCCATCGAGAAGCTTTCTCTTCCTGCGGTTGATAAGTGCGAGATTTGCCCCAGCCACCGCGCCGTTTCCGATGTTCCTGATCCGGTCGAGATCGATCTCCGGGATCAGCCCGATGATCGTCGCGTTCTTCTTGTTGATGTAGTTACCAAAAGCACCGGCAAAGTAGATGGTGGTAATATCGAGCCGGGTTACACCGGCCTCTTTCATCAGCGTTACGCAGGCAGCATGAATGGATGCCTTGCTCATAATCAGGTTCTTGATGTCGTTTTCTGTGATAACGATATCCTTTCCAATATCAGTCTCATGCGCCCACGCGATTACGTACTCCGGGAAGTGTGCGCCACTGCGGATCCTGGGATTTTTGTGCTCGGTATTTATCCGCCCGGTCCGGTCAATGACATCCGCCAAGAGAAGTTCGGCAAGGATATCGATCAGCCCCGAACCGGTGATGCCCCGAGGTTTGATCCCGTTGATGGTTGAAAACACTGGTTCAAGAGTTACTGGATCGATCGTTATCTTTTCTATCGCGCCGGGGTTTGCCCGCATGCCAAAGAGCACTTCTCCTCCCTCAAGTGCCGGCCCGGCGGCCCCTGCACATGAAAACATCCATTCTTTGTTACCGAGAACAACTTCAAAGTTTGTCCCGATATCGACGAGAAGGGAGATCTCTTCTTTCTCGCTCATGCCGCAGGCAAGGATGTCGGCAATGATATCGCCGCCAATAAAGTCGCTGACGGCAGGGAATGCAAAGAGCCCGCAGTTTCTGTTGCAGGTGATCCCGATCCTTGCAGCTGCCACGGATAGTGCCCGCTGGACCACCGGGACATAGGGCTCCTTGATAATGTATGCGGGGTCGATACCGAGCAACATGTGCGTCATCACCGTATTTCCTGCAACGACAACCTCGTAAATATCCTCACGGTCGATCCCTGCGGTGTTGGACGCCGAGGTCAGCGCCGCGTTAATACTCTCTACGGCAAGCGTACGGAGTTTCTCGATCCCGTTCTTCTGGGCATAATTGACACGGGCAAGGATATCCTCCCCGCAGCTTATCTGCCGGTTGTAGTTGGAGGCAACGGCGGCTACTTTTCCGGTGATCAGGTCCCAGAGGTAAGCAACAACCGTAGTAGAGCCGAGATCGACTGCCGCACCATAGAGCCGCTGCGAGGTGTCGTTTTCCTGAAGATCGATGAGCCGGTAGCCTCCGGGTACAAGGGCAATGGTGCCGGTCACCTTCCAGTCGCTGTGCCGGAGCAGGGCAGGGATCTCGCGCATAACCTCAAGCGGTGCATACATCTTCTCTGCAACCGGGCCACCCTTCTTCTGGATGCCCCAGAGCAGCCTTGAAAGATCCGGTGACGGGTCTGCAAGGGTCGGCGGCTGGAGCTCCACATAATATTTCTTCACGGACGGATGGAACTCGATCTCCGTATCAATACCGTCAACGAGTATCTTCTGTTCCTGGATCAGCGTACTTTCCGGAATAAAAACTTGGAGGTCCCCCTGAATAGTGGTCACACAGGCAAGACAGGCGCCTTGTTTAAGTTCCTCTTCGGTAAAAACCCGTCCGAACTTATGCCGGTCGAACTCGGCTTTGCCGGTCTGGATAAATACCACGCATTTGCCGCACTTGCCCACACCACCGCAGACAACGTTCATGTTTATGCCCGCACGCTGGGCTGCATCGAGGATGGTCGTTCCGCGGGGGGCATCAATCTTACGGTAACTGGGAAGGAAGGTGACAGTACGCATTCAGGGTTTCCACTCCTGATGAAGGTATTCGCCGATTTCGGCGGCATCCCGGGGCCCGACCAGTACTTTCCAGCCGGTTGCCTCTTCTATCCTCCCTGAAAGGGGGGCTGAGTAACCAGGGATGATCAGTTTCCGGTGCGTGACCTCGTTTTCGACCCCGAATTTCTTTATCGCATCCCGCACCAGCGTCTCGTTGAGTTTACCGGCAGCGACGGAGGTGAGCACCGAGAGGCCTTCGGTATCGACGATCAGCATGAAACAGGGGATTCGTGAGGATTCGAGATATCCCTGGAGCGTGAAGTACGTAAGGGAGAAGTTCACCGTCATAAGCACCGGTGCATCTTTACCGGGGGTGCCGACCCTGTACAACCCGGGGTTCATCTGGATCGGCTTCTGCGGATCGGTGTAGATATTCTGGCGGAGGGTGAGGGCAGCCTTCGCGGACGCGGGAGAGAGAGGGGTGGTAACAATGACTGATGCGTACTTGACAATCCCGAGAGCAATTGCCGCGTCTTCGTCCCCGAATGACGTTGCGTTCAGGTATACCGGGTACCCGAGTTCCGGGACCACCCGGGTGATAGCAAGCTGCCGGATTGCCGTTGACCGGTAAATAAAATCGCCCAGCGTTTGCGGGGCAGGATCTATGACAATGTTTGGCACCCCTTCGGCGGCGCAGTCTCTGGTGAGCTGTGCAAGCCCTTCGAGCGTGGGGGCCCGTACGACGAGCCGGCACCCATGCTGTTTTGCAAGAGTGCACATCTGCCGGTAATTTGTCGTTGTTGCCGCGCAGATGAGGGGACGGTAACTCCCGCACTTCACAAGGGCGGCTGCAAGGGCAGCCGGGTTCTCTGAAACAAGAACTTCGGGGAGGCCGGCTGTTTTTTCCACAGCCGCGACAGCTCTTGCAAACGCTTCCACTGTCCCACTTGTATTGACAATAGCAGTACCGTTAAATTTCAGGTCCGCCCCGACCCGGGTCAGCGTCTCATCGCGCACCCGTGCGGTTATGGCCATAATCTCCTCTTCGCTCTGCATATCGGAAACCGAGAACATAATGCCCGGGGGATGGTAAAACGTCTTGTCGTGGCGGTACAGCACGAATTCCTCGCCGACGGTAAACGAACGTTCACCGACCCCGAGTTTTACGAGTTTTATCGGCGGCCGGGTCGTCGCCCCAAGAACCGACTTTGCATTCTCGTCAAGATATGGACAGAGATCGACATCGGCTTTTCCGGCCGCAAGTTTCATTGCAAAGGTCAGACAGGTTGGGTCGCCGCATTCCTTGCAGTTCTTTTTGGGCAGGAGCTTGTAGATATCAAGGGCCTTGAGGGGCATATTTTACACCCCCGTCCGAGTTTTCAGCCCGGAAATGGCAGTTTTCAACCTTTTTACCGTGTCCGGGTGGCGCACGCATATAATCTCCGCCCCGGCGACGGCGGCCGCTAGGCTTGTCGCAAGTTCCCACTCCACCGCGATAGCATTCCTGTCATTGGCCTCAGCTTCGCGTACCTCTTTTATCGTCAGCGAATCCGAAGGCGCACAGATCATCGGCATTGCGAGATCCGGGTCACCCTTGAGCGCGGAGAACCGGATCCGTTCCATCGCGGAATACGAGTACTCAAACCCATAGCCCAGTGCACCGGTATAGGGATCGATAACAATGTGATCCCTCTGGACGCCGATCTCCTTGAGGAGGATATTAAGCTGCTTTGCGAGGTTGATGTCGATGGGTGACTGCGCGATGATCGCGTGGTTGTACGCGAGAGCCGCAGCGGCGATGCTCCGGTATCGTCCGGCCTCTGCGGTCCCGAGGAGCATACGCTCGCCCTGCCCGGTCTCCCCACATTTCAGGAATACCTCACTGTCTATCTTGGGTTCGTTGCTCCCCTCAACGATAAGGGGCAGGTTTGTCGATGCCAGAACCGTCCCGAGTGTTTTTCCAAGTGAGTCGACATCGGAAAAACCCCTCTGCCTCGTGCTCGTAAGACAAATGCGGACAAGATCTGCCCCATAGGTTGTTTCCGCCATCTTTGCCCATGCACCGGTATCGTGGACAATATCCCCGCAGAAATCATTGACAATTGGCGACCAGTATCTTGGATCATCGCAGATCTCAAAGGCGATCAGAGGGGAAGGCGAGGTGGTCTCCTTTTCCATGAACGGGAGCGTCGAACCCCCGCCGATCCGGTAGGGCCGGGACCGGGTACCGCCCTCTGAACGGGTTGCGCCGAGGATCACCTCTCCCACCGTGCTGGTCCAGCCATAACTCGGTTCAGGTTCCATGCCTCACCTCACATCAGGGATTTCATCGCAAGCGCCGGGTGGCTGACATGGGCGAGGAACGCAGTCAGGTCTTCTAGGGTTGCAGCCGTGTTTTCATCTGCGATCTTATCAAAAAGATCCGGGTGTCCCCTGGCCGCGAGCAGTGCTGTCAGCCGGGGCTTCATCTCCTCTTTCAGTTGCGAGGGCATCCATACAAGACGCTCAATTCCTCCTTCCCCCTGCAGGAACCGGTCTGAAAGGATAAAGTTTTTCGAGATCCCGGGCAAAGCCCGGCGTTTGGGCCCCTCCACCGATGGTACCGGCGAGGGTTGAGAATGTCATGCCGGATGGAGTCATGCCTTTGTATTCCCGGTTTACAAGCGGTCGCGTGGTTCGACCGGGAATACAAAGGCATGACTCCTTCCGGCATGACATTCTCAACCCTCGCAGGTCATGGTGGAGGGGCCCAAACACAGGGTTTTCCCGGCATCCAAAAAACTTTATCCTTTCAGACCGGTTCCTGCAGGGGGAAGGAGGAATTGAGCGTCTTGTATGGATGCCCTCGCAACTGAAAGAGGACAGAAGCCCCGGCTGACAGCACTGCTCGTGGCCAGGGGACACCCGGATCTTTTGATAAGATCGCAGATGAAAACACGGCTGCAACCCTAGAAGACCTGACTGCGTTCCTCGCCCATGTCAGCCACCCGGCGCTTGCGATGAAATCCCTGATGTGAGGTGAGGCATGGAACCTGAACCGAGTTATGGCTGGACCAGCACGGTGGGAGAGGTGATCCTCGGCGCAACCCGTTCAGAGGGCGGTCCCCGGTCCCGGTCCCTACCGGATCGGCGGGGGTTCGACGCTCCCGTTCATGGAAAAGGAGACCACCTCGCCTTCCCTCTGATCGCCTTAGGGTATCCGCGATGATCCAAGATACTGGTCGCCAATTGTCAATGATTTCTGCGGGGATATTGTCCACGATACCGGTGCATGGGCAAAGATGGCGGAAACAACCTATGGGGCGGATCTTGTCCGCATTTGTCTTACGAGCACGAGGCAGAGGGGTTTTTCCGATGTCGACTCACTTGGAAAAACACTCGGGACGGTTCTGGCATCGACAAACCTGCCCCTTATCGTTGAGGGGAGCAACGAACCCAAGATAGACAGTGAGGTATTCCTGAAATGTGGGGAGACCGGGCAGGGCGAGCGTATGCTCCTCGGGACCGCAGAGGCCGGACGATACCGGAGCATCGCCGCTGCGGCTCTCGCGTACAACCACGCGATCATCGCGCAGTCACCCATCGACATCAACCTCGCAAAGCAGCTTAATATCCTCCTCAAGGAGATCGGCGTCCAGAGGGATCACATTGTTATCGATCCCTATACCGGTGCACTGGGCTATGGGTTTGAGTACTCGTATTCCGCGATGGAACGGATCCGGTTCTCCGCGCTCAAGGGTGACCCGGATCTCGCAATGCCGATGATCTGTGCGCCTTCGGATTCGCTGACGATAAAAGAGGTACACGAAGCTGAGGCCAATGACAGGAATGCTATCGCGGTGGAGTGGGAACTTGCGACAAGCCTAGCGGCCGCCGTCGCCGGGGCGGAGATTATATGCGTGCGCCACCCGGACACGGTAAAAAGGTTGAAAACTGCCATTTCCGGGCTGAAAACTCGGACGGGGGTGTAAAATATGCCCCTCAAGGCCCTTGATATCTACAAGCTCCTGCCCAAAAAGAACTGCAAGGAATGCGGCGACCCAACCTGTCTGACCTTTGCAATGAAACTTGCGGCCGGAAAAGCCGATGTCGATCTCTGTCCATATCTTGACGAGAATGCAAAGTCGGTTCTTGGGGCGACGACCCGGCCGCCGATAAAACTCGTAAAACTCGGGGTCGGTGAACGTTCGTTTACCGTCGGCGAGGAATTCGTGCTGTACCGCCACGACAAGACGTTTTACCATCCCCCGGGCATTATGTTCTCGGTTTCCGATATGCAGAGCGAAGAGGAGATTATGGCCATAACCGCACGGGTGCGCGATGAGACGCTGACCCGGGTCGGGGCGGACCTGAAATTTAACGGTACTGCTATTGTCAATACAAGTGGGACAGTGGAAGCGTTTGCAAGAGCTGTCGCGGCTGTGGAAAAAACAGCCGGCCTCCCCGAAGTTCTTGTTTCAGAGAACCCGGCTGCCCTTGCAGCCGCCCTTGTGAAGTGCGGGAGTTACCGTCCCCTCATCTGCGCGGCAACAACGACAAATTACCGGGAATATGTGCACTCTTGCAAAACAGCATGGGTGCCGGCTCGTCGTACGGGCCCCCACGCTCGAAGGGCTTGCACAGCTCACCAGAGACTGCGCCGCCGAAGGGGTGCCAAACATTGTCATAGATCCTGCCCCGCAAACGCTGGGCGATTTTATTTACCGGTCAACGGCAATCCGGCAGCTTGCTATCACCCGGGTGGTCCCGGAACTCGGGTACCCGGTATACCTGAACGCAACGTCATTCGGGGACGAAGACGCGGCAATTGCTCTCGGATCGTCAGGTACGCATCAGTCATTGTTACCACCCCTCTCTCTCCCGCGTCCGCGAAGGCTGCCCTCACCCTCCGCCAGAATATCTACACCGATCCGCAGAAGCCCATCCAGATGAACCCCGGTTTGTACAGGGTCGGCACCCCCGGTAAAGATGCACCGGTGCTTATGACGGTGAACTTCTCCCTTACGTACTTCACGCTCCAGGGATATCTCGAATCCTCACGAATCCCCTGTTTCATGCTGATCGTCGATACCGAAGGCCTCTCGGTGCTCACCTCCGTCGCTGCCGGTAAACTCAACGAGACGCTGGTGCGGGATGCGATAAAGAAATTCGGGGTCGAAAACGAGGTCACGCACCGGAAACTGATCATCCCTGGTTACTCAGCCCCCTTTCAGGGAGGATAGAAGAGGCAACCGGCTGGAAAGTACTGGTCGGGCCCCGGGATGCCGCCGAAATCGGCGAATACCTTCATCAGGAGTGGAAACCCTGAATGGGTACTGTCACCTTCCTTCCCAGTTACCGTAAGTTGATGCCCCCCGCGGAACGACCATCCTGGATGTCAGCCCAGGCGTGCGGGCGTAAACATTGAACGTTGTCTGCGGGGTGGTGTGGGCAAGTGCAGAAAATGCATCCTATCTATACCAAACCAGGCAAAGCCGAGTTCAACAACAAGAACAGTAGCGAT
>CAWEFI010000007.1:0-4970 GCA_963808285.1 uncultured Methanoregulaceae archaeon | reverse complement strand
AATGCGATATCGATGAAATGCTGGTTCACCTGCGTGGTCGTATATACCACGGGTGTTGGCGTTGGTGTGGGGGTGGCCGGGGTTGGGGCCGGCGTCGATTTATTCACGGCAGCAGTGGGTGAGGGTGTAGCCGTGACCGTGGCGGGAACCTTTGTCGGGGTGGCCGTGGGTGTTGCATGGAGTGTGCCGTTCACCGGTGGCGGGGAAATACCCTGTGCACCGTTTTCCGGCACAAGATATTCTGCAATAACCACGCAGCCTGCGAGAACCAGAATGAGAAGGATCCCGGTTAATATTTTTTTTCTCTTCATCTGTCATTACATCATAACGGTTGTGAAAATAAAAACGTTCCCGAATTATGGTTCCGGCGAATGAACGGATCGTGCCCGTTTGCGGTCAGGCGCAGATCTCCCCGGGGCATGCCCGGTTCATGGTCGCGGATCCGCGAGGGCCGGGGGAACCGCAGCATCTCCCCGAATCTGGAATATGCAGGGAAAGCCCGGTCCTATCCGCTGCACGGTGACGCCTTGTGCGGCAGGAACGAACAGAGGGATCCGCATAAACGTGACCCTCCCGTTCCTCACCGGGAAATCCTCACCCGGTATGTCCCTGTCACGGAAAGGAGATCCGATCCTGTTGTCGGGGAGATCCTGTATCGCCGGTACCGGGGTGTGGCGTTTTATTCATTCCGGCCCGAGGTCGCCAGTACCCCGGCAAACAGGCCCAGTGCGACCGATCCTATCACGATAAGGCCGTCCGGTATGGTTTTCCCGTACAGGGTAAGGATCACCATGCCGATGACCGCCACCACGACAAATATTCCCAGTACCACAAAAAACCACCGGTAAAAATTCCGGTCATCGTGATGCGGGGAATAACTGAGGTAGTGTGCGATCTCTTTTGCTTCCGAAAGGGACGTTTTCCCGGGATCTTTTCCCATGGATCGTAAGAAATCCTCAATCCGCTGAACCTCGGAAACCGTAGCGCCGGAGATATTCCTGTCGTGATGGGAGGGCGCCTCTTCGGAAGGGGATACGGGTGAAGTGCTGGTGAGTGGTTCTGCCATACGTAAAAGTACGTTATCACTGAGGATACCTAAAAAGATAGCGGGAGACGCCGTATTATCTGATCTTTGGCTCTGGAGAAATCCTGAAATGAGATTTGTAAGGACGCTCTTTTTGGGCTACCGCCCCCGCACGCTAGAGGCATCCCCCGGCGAGCGATAGTGCCGTATTACCTGCACCACAAAGATAAAAAAGATGGATGTTTCTTGTGCAGGTAATACGAAAGGCATCGCTTACGCCCCCGCCCCCTTAGGGGGCAGGGCTGGCGTAAGGGGGGCTGTATCTCTTAAAAAAAGGTTTTCTCCAGAGCATGATCTTTCAAAGTCCCGGTGAAATCCCGGGATAACTATCCTTTTCAGGGTACAGGCCCGGTGCTCTTTGCCATCACCAGGTGCCCGGCCAGAAGACCGGTGGCAATGCCACCGATTGCCAGCATACCATCAGGAATATCTTTTCCGGAGAGGAGAAGAACGATGCATCCGGCGATTGCCACGATAACGATGGTGCCAAGGAGCGCCAGGGTCAGGTGATCACCGGCTCGGTTGTCCCGGTCACCAGCCAACGGGAACGCACCTGCAATCTCCCTTGCCGACGAGAATGATGTCCGGTCCGGGTCTTTCCCGATCAGGCGCACAAGGTATTCCATGTGCTCGATCCCCGTGACTGCGGGAGACGGTGCGGGGCTGTCGCAGGTCAGCCGCGGTTTTTCCGGCACGGGGTGAGCGTTTTTAAGAGCCGCTCCCCATCGTATCATGAGGATCGCGGCGAGCGCGATCACAACAAGGGTGAACGCATCCTGGTCGGCGCCGCTGGCAAGACCGGTCAGGGACATTTTCAGGAGACCGTACGCGAGCACGATCCCGCAGAAGACCCAGAGCATGATCTCTGCGCATTTCAGGAGCGTGCCAACAGCTTTCTTGTGGCGCGTTGCAGCAGCGGCGAGTGGCCCCCGTTGCCAGTAGAGCACCAGGATGCAGGTACAGAGGATAATGAGGACCCATTCATAAGGGTTGTAGAGATCCGTCAGCAGTAAGTCGAAGAGATAATCCGGCGGCGACGCGGCCTGTGCCGGGTACGGGCCAAGCAGGGGATAGAGCCACCGCACGGGCTCCGTCCACATGGAATCGAGGATCTGGTGGGAGAGTATCCCGATATCCAGCGCGAGGATGAGCGGGGATCTGTAATATTTCCACAGGAGAAGTCCGGCTACCAGTATGATCGCGAAAACGATCAGGTTATGGAACAGGAACCTTCCGTTCCCGTTGACGGCGGGAAGCAGGATATAATTGAGCGGTTTATCGACAATGTCGGGAAGGACCGCCCCGATGACGCACGGGACGATCCACCTGCGATCGCATAGGAGATCGGCAATGAGGAGCCCGAGGATAATGCCGGTGACCAGGTGGAAGAAAAAAAACATAAATTCTCGCTTACCTCTCTATTTGCCGGGACGGGTTTTTATTGTTGATGTTGTTCGCATTTTCCCTCCGGTGCCCGGCAGTGAGGGTGCCATGGCCTTTTGCCCTCCCAAAAGGACCGGAAAGATCACGGGGTCTGCCCGGTGGACAGTCACCGGGACGAAAAAACGCAGGCATTATTGTTCCCTTCCGTGGGGTATATATGGCACCCCTGTGACATAAAATGTAAAAAGTGTATCGGGGATGATGTGGTGGACGGCACCGGTTCGACAGGATCATGGCACAATGCCCCTGACAGGTTAAAACTCCCCGTATTTGTCATTCTCATTCTCACGGGCATTTTTCTTGAAGGTGTCGTGCATTACCACTACGGCATTAACATTGTGTACACGCAGTTCTATTACCTGATCGTGGTCGTGGCCGGTCTCTGGTACGGAAGAAAAACGATAGGAATAGCCCTCTTTTTCGGGGGTCTTCAGGTTGCCGTGAGCTGGGTCCTGGAAGGGACGATCCCGCTTGATGCAGTGATCCGCGCCCTGATGCTCGTCATCGTCGCAGTAATTGTCGGGACGGTCGTGGAGCAGATGAAGAGATACGAGAAACAGATGCTCGTACAGAACCGGGAACTAAAAGAGGTAAACGCCCGGCTCGATACCTCCCGGCAGGCCTTCCTGGTCGCGAATAAAAAACTCAAATTGCTCTCCAGCATCACCCGGCATGACATCAGGAACCAGCTCTCGGCGCTGCTCGCGTACATCGAACTCTCAAAAATAACGGCGCAGGACCCTGAACTGAAAAAGACCATCGGCCAGGAAGAGATTGCGGCAGGCAATATCCTTCGCCAGATCGAGTTTACGCGGACGTACGAGGATATCGGGGTCAGGGCCCCGCAATGGCAGAGCGTGGCAGAGCAGCTCTCCCTCCTCTCGCCGCCTGCCGAACAGGCCGGTGTGCATCTCTCGGTTTCGACCGGCGATCTCCAGATCTATGCCGACCCGCTCCTGGAAAAAGTGTTCGAGAACCTGATCGACAACTCACTCCGGCACGGCGAACATGTCCGGCATATTGAGGTCAGTTACGAGAAACGGGACACCGGCCTGGTCCTCCTGTACAGGGATGATGGCACCGGCATCCCGGATACGGAAAAAGAGAGGATCTTCGAAAAAGGCTTCGGCAAACATACCGGCCTCGGGTTATTCCTGACCCGGGAGATCCTCGCGATCACCAGGCTTTCGATCCGGGAATGCGGGCAGTTCGGGAGGGGCGTGCTCTTTGAGATCCAGGTACCGGAGGGCAGTTTCCGGTCCGGCCAAAAAACCTGATTGCGGAACCTGACCGGGCATCAGGCTCTCCGGGCATAAGCCGCCGGTGTATGGCCCGGGTATGGCCCCCGGGGGAGGAAAATGAACGCCCGGGGTGCGGCCATGGCACCCTTGCAGCAGCCGGGGCCGCTGCTGCACTCCCGGGTCACCACCGGAGGTACATCCCGCAGGTACACCGGAGTGACGGGAGCCGGATGAACCGGTACACCGTTTCCCTTGAGATATCCGGGTACCATGCCCGCGGGTACCGGGCATGCCGGGGGGATTGCATGCAGACAAAAAAGCAGCGGGAAATTCAAAAAAAAAGTGTACTGGAGAAATCATTAAGAATTACCTGACGCTCCAGGGGCTCCACCCCGCCGCTCATGGCGCCCCGGTTCGAGATAGTGTCGTATTACCTGTACACAAAAAACACAGGAAATTTTTGTACAGGTAATACCGAGGCATCGCATGCGCCCCCGCCCCCCAACGGGGGCAGGGTTGGCGCAAGGGGGGCAATAATATCTCATGAAATATGTTTTCTACGAGAGCCAAAAAAAGGTAATCCGGATAAACGTTCCCCGTCCCGGGCGGGAAAAAGTTGTCCCTTACCCGTTCTGCGGCGGCTTTTCTTCAGCTGTTTTTCCCGCCACGCCGCTCCCGATCACGAAGCCGGCCTTCCTGAGCAGGTAGTACGCGGCCGCGAGCCCGACAATGATGATCCCGATCCCGATGAGTTCGATCCCATCCGCGGCTGCCGGGTCAAGCAGGATCACTTTCCGTGCAATCGCGATGATCGCAAGGAGCATGACAACCTCCACGTGGATCACATTCTCGGTAATATAGGCCTTCATGGTATCAAGCAGTTCCACCGTGATCAGCACGAGCAGGAACGAACCCAGCACCGTAACCAGTTCGCCGTTTGCGAGAAGCCCCGGGGGAGCATTGGTCAGGCTCGTAACCAGCAGGTAGACCAGTTCACCTATCGCAGATACCAGCACAACGGCAAGCAGGAGAATGAGGACAGTATAGATCACGCGTTCAAATTTTTCGATATATTCCAGCATCATGTATCACCTGAAGGGATCAGGTCCGGCTGCGCAGGGTCGTACAGCCGGACCACGTCGCCGATCACGATGACCGCCGGCGGCCTCACCCGGCCCGTGCGGCCAGATCGCCGATGGTCG
>CAWEFI010000006.1:0-10032 GCA_963808285.1 uncultured Methanoregulaceae archaeon | reverse complement strand
GACAATAAGAAGGATTGTATTGAACAGGGCAATCGCGAGGCAGAGCACCGAGGTAAAACCAGCGAGCAGAATGCCCAGGAAAAACAGGATCCCCGCGTATACCAGTGCGGCGTCCCGGCTCACCGCGCCGGATGGGATCGGACGCCCCGGGCGGTTGATCGCGTCTATTGCCGTATCATAATAATCATTGATCACGTTCCCGGCAGCAGTGATCAGGGTAACTATAGCCATGAGCAGGATGACGTCATACACAAGCGTGCCGGTGGCGATAAGGTACGCGACGATTGCCGCTAGCCCGGCAATAAACGAGTTTGCCGGGCGGATGATGGTGAAAAACCCTGTATGGCCCATACGCAGGATCACGTATCTGGCCATTGGGTAATTAACCTGCCCTAAAAATGCCCCTACGGGCGAGGGGGGATTTGAACCCCCGACCATTAGCTTAGGAGGCTAACGCTCTATCCGGACTAAGCCACTCGCCCATTGCTCATACCAATTGCAGGGGAATATGTATAAGTTTTGCGCGCTTCAACATCTCTCCCGCAATGGACGTAATTGAGGCAACGGAAGGAAAGACAACGTTTTTTGTCCCGGTCCAGGACAACCGGGAGCAGTTCCCGCCCGGTACCGCCCGGTCTTTTTCAACCGCCGGATGGAACTCAACCGTGATGCCACCGTCCTTCTCCTCTCGGTGCTCAAACCTTCCGATTACCTCGACGCCATGGGTGCGACCGGCGTGCGGGGGTCCGGGTGGTAAATGAATGCCGGATTCCGGTTACGATCAACGACCGCGACCCGGAAGCAATCTCCCTGATCCGGCAGAACATCGCCCGGTCTGGACTTCCTGTCACGGTCACCTGCCGGGACGCTTGCTCCCTGCTCTCTGAACAGTCCTTTGATGCAGTCGACATCGACCCGTTCGGGACTCCGGCGCCATTTATCGATGCCGGTGTGCAGGGGTGCCGGAGGTTCCTCCTGGTAACGGCAACAGATACGGCACCGCTCTGCGGGGCGCATCTCCGGGCCGGCATCCGCCGGTACTTCGCCCGCCCGGCAAATACCGGGTACCACAGGGAAGTGGGACTCCGCATCCTCCTCGGGTTTGTTGTCAGGGAAACGGTCAAATACGACCGGGGGATTGAACCGCTCTTCTGCTTTGCCCGGGAGCACTTTGTCCGCCTGAACCTCAGGATCACCCGGGGTGCACAGGCAGCAGACCGGACAATCGAAAAGATCGGTTTTGTGATGCAGTGCCCTTCCTGTGCCTACCGTGAGGAGCAGCCCGGCATGATCCCCGTCACTGCCACATGCCCCTGCTGCAAAAAACCGCTCCGTCCTATCGGCCCGCTGTACCTGGGAAAACTGTTCAACGACGATATACTGGTGCAGATGCAGGGACAACTTGCCAGCTGTGAGCCTGGGTACACAAAAGGATCTCGAAAAACTTCTTCTTACCTGCCGGGAGGAACTGCCTCTTTCCAGCCACTACGATTACCATCTCCTCGCCCGGTCGCTTGCCGTCTCCCCGCCGCCGATTGACACGGTCCTTGAACAACTGCGTTCGGCCGGGTATGCCGCAAGCCGGACGCATTTCTCCGGAACCGGGGTAAAAACGGATGCCCCGCTCCCGGTGCTTCTCGCTGCGATCGGCACTTCCAAAGGGGCCTGAATAACGCCGGACACGAAAGTGCACCGGGTCAGTCATCCAATTGAAAGGGAGAGCCCCCGGCAGGCCGCTCGGGATCAGTGTTCAATGATGATGGTGAGGATGTCCCCATCGAGGAGCTTGTGCGTCAGGCCCACACGCTGACCGCCATGCTTCACGGATCTTCCCCAGACACGGGCATACCGGAACCGGCGCACGAAATCCCTGTGGAGCTGGTACAGACCGTCTCGACCGTGCTCCCGGTCCTTACGATCAGCGGCTCCTCGAGATCAGCTTCGCCGCTCTGGGGTTTGAGGTAGACACGCATGAACCCGAGGCAGTCGTAAATTGCATCCTTGATCTCCTCCATGTGGTACCCGGAATGGGCGGAGATCATGAGCGGCGTGGTGCCGAAACGGTCCTTAATGTCATGCTCGATATCGAGGAAGGTCTCCTTGTCGATAAGATCCACCTTGTTGACCGCAATGAACGCCGGTACGTAGACCCGGTTACCCTGCACCGCGTCGATCAAATCTTCCTGCGTCGCGTTGCCACGGACCAGCACTTCCGCGTTCATCATCTTGCTCTCGGAGAGGATCGACCGTACGTCCTCGATGTCGAGGTCAAGCGTCCCGACTGCGGAGAGCCGGATACCGCCGACCGAGGTCTTCTTGATGGTAATATCGGGTTTTGGCACGTTGATACGGATGCCCGCATCGTAGAGCTCCTTGATAAGGACGTTCACATGCTTGCCGTTGAAGACATCCACGAGGATGATGATAATGTCGGCGCTCCGCACGACGCCGATGACTTCCTTGCCGCGCCCTTTCCCCATGGCGGCGCCGGCGATCAGGCCCGGGATATCGAGCATCTGGATCTTCGCACCCTTGTGTTCGAGCGCGCCGGGCACCACGGTGAGCGTAGTAAAAGAGTACGCGGCCACCGCGCTCTCGGTACCGGTGAGCTTGTTGAGGAGTGTGCTCTTACCGGTTGACGGGAACCCGACGAGCACAGCGGTCGCATCGCCCGACTTCTTGACGGAGTACCCTTCCCCGCCCCCGCCCGACTTCATCGCACGGAAGACCGCTTCGTCGCGAAGTTTTGCCATCTTCGCTTTTATCCGCCCGATATGCTTGGAAGTAGCCTTGTTGTAAGGAGTCTTTGTCAGCTCTGCTTCCAGCTCGGCTATCTGCTCTTCAAGACTACTACTCATTTCCTATATTACTCGACGCAGGGTCGGGATATAGTTGTTTATGGGGAAGCCCGCTCACCGGACAAAAACGCCCGAGTACTGACGGATTGAGAAAAAACCCTCCGTAAATGTCCCGGTTCCCGGCCGAGTTCAACCCTCCCGCACCACTCCCTTCAGGGCGATGTCACTGCAGAGAAACTTTAAGTAAATCCATCGCCCATGTTACTAGAGCAATTACGCTGCTATAGTGTAGACCGGCCAATCATGCGAGCCTCTCACGCTCGCGACAGGGGTTCGAATCCCCTTAGCAGCACTTCTTTTCACTGATGTGTTTCCTCTCCTGATGAAAAATGGGTTCTGGAGAAGATCTACGAGATCCTTCTGACGTTGTTTTCAGGCTTTTTGCAAGTATTGCCATTTCTAACTCCGTAAATCCTTCTTTGATTTAGGTGTTGAAATAGCATATTACCCCTAAAAAATTCGGAAATATCGAAACAAGCATAGGTTTTCTCCAGAGTTATAAATGCATGACTCTTAGGCAATAGTTTCATAATCTTAAAACAGATATCTGAAAGCATGGCTCATGATACCACTGTTGTCTCGTTGGAAATACCAACCGGACTGGTTGAAAAACTGGATACTATTGCAAAACTGAAGTTTCTGAATCGCGATGATGTTATTATTGATGCTTGTGCCTATTATTGTCAATTCTATGACATGAACAGTGAACGGTTTCCTGAAACAATGCGCAATATATTCTTTAAACTCGCACGTCATGATGATGAATTTCGTACGCTGCTAAAGCAAGTGTTACAGGATGACCCCACCACGGATTCCCATAACAACAAATAATTTTATCATCCCGCTTTTACCCGGACGGTCAATTATTCTATTTCTGAATTATTATCGAAAGCAGAATGTTATCTCAGGGTGCCGTTAATTTTGGATAGTCCGGGATTTCGTCGACGCTGGCAATATAAAGAATTAACGGTAAATCAGACAAACCTGATTCTGATAAATTTATGAACCGTACCAGTGCAGGATAAATTCATCGAATCAGTAAAGCTTGTGAACCAGCTTCGCTCACCAGATAGCCATTGTGCAAACCTTCCTGTTACGGGGAAGATGCCTGGAATCCCCCGGACTGCACCTGCACGAATGTGGTGATGTTGCATTACCATCCCGGGGTTGTCGCCCCCATGAAGAATGCCACAAGCGTGCGGGGGCGAAAGGCAGCACGTGCGAAAATCCCCCACAGAAAGGTGAAGAGATATATTCTGATGATTTTTCTACAAGAGCCAAAAATCCGATGTTTCCTGATATTCTTCACGAAGTCCCGTTCAGTATATCATACCCGTTGCAGGCATCATTTGCCCGGTACCTGCGTCGGGGAAGAACTACGGGCCGTATCAGAGCGGTGCTGATGCACAACCTTCTTCTGTTCATTTTAAAAAGTTTAGGCATAACCAAATGAATAATAGCCATGTCATCCAAGTTAATGTCAAGTATAGAATACATCACCGGAAAAGGGAATTATCGTGAATTTAATGATCCTTAAAAATCACCGGAAATTATTGATCATCGGCCTGATCGGCTTTTTTGTCCTCGTCGCCCTCTGGCTTCGTCTTATTCCCATGCTTACCATGGGTCATACCGATATTCTCTCCATGGTCGCAAGTGACGATCCCCAGTATGATCTGCGACTGGTCGAATTGTCCCTCGCCAATCACTTCCAGTATCCCTGGTTTGATCCGATGACCAATTTTCCCATCGGGACATCGATCTACTGGGGCCCGTTAACCATTTTTATTGCGGATTTCGCCTGCACGATCGCAGGTGCGGTCACCCGTCCTGATATCATTGGGGCATGTCTTCTGGTGACACCCCTTTTCGCAGCCGCAACCGTATCTCTGATGTACTTTGTCGGAAAGGCATTCGGTGACTGGAAGACCGGGCTTCTTGCTTCAGGGTTCACTGCTGTTGTTTCCGGTACTTTTTTCCTTTATTCTCTCTACGGGTATTTCAATCACCGCGATGGCGAGGTGCTCTTTTCCACCCTGTTCTGCCTGGCGTATCTGTATATCCTGATCTCGGAAAAGGGATCAACGATCAATCTCGCCGATTTTGGCACCTGGCGAAAAACCGCACTGTTATCCGTCTTCGCGGGTATCGCGTACCTGCTCGGCCTCTTCCTCATGCCGACCATGATCCTGTTTGCCTTTATCGTCGGCGTATTCACCCTTGTCCAGTTCGTGTTCGATTTCCACCGCGGCCGGTCGAGCGAGTATCTACTGATTGCAAACAGCATAATCTTTGTAATTGCGACGATCGGACTTTTGATCTTCGGGTTCAAAAGCCCCGGTATGGATCTCTCGACCTATTCGGTCGGCCACGTGTATGCCTATCTATGCCTGATCGGCGGAACGGTATTGCTTTACCTTCTCGCCCGGCTTCTTAAGAACAGGGAAAAATACTGGTATTCCCTGACTATCTTCGGCTGCGGAATCTTTTTTGTAGCAATACTCTTTGTTGCAGCTCCCGGAATTTTATACCCTGTTTATCAGCGATCTTTACAATTTCTTCGGGCAGGCCGCAGTAACCCAGACGGTCATGGATGCAATGGCATGGACACCGGCAGAAGCGTGGACGTCGTTCAATTACGGGCTCCTTCTCATGGCGGGCGGGATTCTGGTCACGCTCTATAACAATTTCAGGGAAGAACGACCCCAGGAAATTTTTGCCGTGGTATGGGCTCTTGTCATATTATTCTCGACCTGGCAGCACGTCCGGTACGAGTATTACCTTGCGGTCGTCATCGCCCTGCTTTCAGCCGTATGCATCCATTTTGTTTTCGAGAAAGGATGGGGGGATCTCCGCCAGCTGGCCACGGGCATCATGCCGCCTGCCACAGCGGATGGCTCAAAAGATGCCGAAAAAGCTGAACCGCACCGGGGCAAAAAAAAGAAGCAGAAAAAGGGAACAGGCAGTTCTCCAAAACCGGACTATCCTGTCCTGACGGTTGTGGCGATTGTATTCGGCCTCGGTTTCCTCTTTGCTTTCACCTCGGTTTCCTATAATTACCAGATCGGGTACAGTGGCGTAAACCAGATGAATCCTGACTGGAAAGGAGCACTCGAATGGCTCGGCAACAACACACCGGATACCGGTGTGAATTATTATACCATCTACGACCAGAAGACATTCCAGTACCCCTCCACCGCGTACGGGATCATGTCCTGGTGGGATTACGGGCACATGATCACCTACATCGCCCACCGTATTCCGAATGCCAACCCGTTCCAGGAAGGGGTTACCGGCCCCAACGGGTCAGCGGCGTATTTCATATCCACCGATGAGAATACTGCCAATGCCATTCTCGATGCCGATGGCACCCGGTACGTCATTACCGATATCGAAATGGATACCGGCAAGTTCTGGGCGATGGCGACCTGGTATAATACGACGGTGGCGGGTACCCTGTACCAGATAAATATGCTCTATCCAAGTCAGTCTGATCCGAGTCAGTACAATGCCGTTACTCTCAATGAGGAGCCCTACTACCAGACCATGGTATCCCGGCTCCACAACTTTGACGGATCCATGACACTGCCGACCACTGCTTACTATGTTGAGTATGTCGATCCAACGGTTACGCAGGCCTCCCTCCCGGTTATGACCGATGCAGAGGTGATGAATGTGTCCGATGCAGCCACCAGGGCGGAGCAGTATAACCTGAATGCCCCTGCAGGGCATCATGCAACCGTCCTCAGTCTATCGATTACTCAGCCTATAGACACTATCCCTGCCCTGAGCCATTACCGTCTCATCTACGAGTCGCCGACAAACACGGTGAAATCAGACACCGGTGACGTGAAATACGTGAAAATCTTCGAATACGTCAAAGGTGCCCACATAAAAGGATCCGGCATTATTGATATCCCTCTTGTCACCAACCAGGGCAGGAATTTCACCTACCGTCAGGAAAGCGTCAATGGGGAATTTATTGTCCCGTATTCAACAGGCAGCGACAACCCGTACCCGGTGAAAGCCACCGGCCCGTATCACATTGAGGGTACCAGCACAACATTCGAGGTACCGGAGTCAGCGGTCATGCAGGGAACGACGATAAATTAAGCGTAGATTACCAAGTCGGCACCAGATTTTTTTTAAGAATAAATTTTTTGGGTAAACTACCAGTTTAACACCTAATTTGTTCTAACAGTTGAATGATTCTCCGCATTTTTATTCTTTCTGGCGAAGTCCTGTGATTGTATCTCCAGACGTATTCTCCTAAGAAGAGGTGTAATCGCTCTTTACGAACACCACCTTTTGACGCAAATTTTCGTTTCAGGTAACCCCAGAATCCCTCCAACCCATTGATATGATTTCCTTTTCCGTCAGAATACTGTCGTTCACCATGATTGACAAGACGATGGACATATCCTCGTGCAGCGATCCCGGTATAAGCTTTCCAGGTATCAGAGCAGACGATCGAACCAGTTGATACTTTTTGTGTGATGAGGGGTTGAAGAGTATCTGCTTCAACGTTATCGACAACCTCGGCCCAGACAGTACCATTGCGACAGAGGATCCCGAATACCGGTTGTTTTTTGGTCCCTCGTCCTCGTTTGGTCCCTTTGTCCCGGATTGTTTTTCGTTTGTTCTTCCATTGACCTCCTACGTAGGTTTCATCGACTTCAACGGTACCGGAGAAGATTTCCGGGATGTCTTTTGTCATCACCAGTCGAATCTTGGTTAATGCTTTGATACCCGTCGTTGCTCGAATCCGGTTTGTTCAGCAATTGAGTTCGAACTTTGTTCCATGAGAAAGAGATGAATAATTTGCTTCCACTCATCTCGTGAAAATGTCAATGGCAATTTGTGGGGAATGAATTCATACCTGCATCGCGCACATCGTTTCTTCCCGCTCTGCAGTTTGTATAACTTTTTTGAATTGCATTTTGGACATGCAATTTTTGCCATTTTTCACTCCGTAAATCTTTCTTTGATTTAGGTGTTAAAATAGCATATTACCCAATTTTTTTAAAGGACAATTGCTAATGCTCTGGAGAAATCATTAATAATTGCCTGACGCTCCAGGGGCTCCGCCTCGCCGCTGGGGGCGCCCCGGCTGCGATAGCGTCGTATTACCTGTACACAAAAAACACAGAAAATTTTTGTACCGGTAATACCGAGGCATCACATGCGCCATGCGCCCTCGAACGGGGGCAGGGTTGGCTCGAAGAGGGGCAATAATATCTCATGAAATAGGTTTTCTACAGAGCAATTGCTAATAAACTTTTTATTATTACCTATCCACTTACATGTTCCGACCATGGAGGGGTTTTTTCTATTATTCCACAGCGGGTACTCCCCGTACATTCCCAGCGAGTCCGGATCAAGGTTCGTGCGCAGCGCTCTAGCCGGCGGCGGGCGTTTTAGCGCATCTTGCATCGCTTTTTAGAGAATTATCCGGGTATACTTAAAAAAACAAAAAGGCACGGGAGGTTCTCACACCCAACGTGATACCCCGGCCCCGGGAAAGATAGCCTTAAACCCTCCCTCGCGAACCTGAATCTGGTGTATTCATATGGACAAGGTAACAGTCGACCCGATGCCGTACATGAGTGTCATGCCCACCGTGCTCGTGGGCGCAAACGTGAAGGGGAAACCGAACTACATGACCGCCGCGTGGGCCACGGTAGCCTGCATGGCACCCCCGATGGTCTGCGTGGCGCTCAACAAGGAGCGGTATACCATTAAGGGTATCGAGGAGAACAGGACCTTCAGCCTGAACGTGCCGTCCGTCAGGCAGGTTGTCGAGGCCGATCACTGCGGTCTCGTCTCCGGTACAAAGGAAGACAAGTCCAACGTCTTCCGGTCGTACTATGGCACGCTGAAGACCGCTCCCCTCGCGGAAGAGTGCCCGGTCAACATCGAATGCAGGCTGTTTAAATCCGTGGACTGCGGGAGCCACCGGTTGTACATCGGCGAAGTTGTGGAGATCCATGCCGACACATCCTGCCTCACGGACGGGAAACTGGATATCGCAAAAATCAACCCGATCATCTACGCCCAGGCTACCTATTTTGGTGTAGGCAGACAGGTCGGGAACGCATTCTCGGCCGGGAAGGATTACCGGAAGAAGTAAAGATGGTGCAAACAACACTTTTTTAAGGATTGAGGCAGTAAGAAAACCACTCATAGAACCTTACGGCAGATGAATGACTGATGCTGGCCAACCATGCATACCTGTCCCTTGTGATTCCTCCGCAGGAACGTATCCTCCTTGCGATCACCCTCCTTTGTAGCGCTGCCGTGATCGCCTATTTTCTGGTAAAAGCCCTGCTGTATTCTGCAGAGCATGAAGCCGGCCAGTAAACCGGGGCCGGACGGCTGGCACAGCAGAAAAAAATCGCCGAATATTCCTTTTCACACCGGGGTGACGTAATTCCGGATTTTCTGGGTAAGGGCCATTTTTTTCCGGATCTCGCCTTCCTTCTCACTCTGGATGTGATCGATGATCTCGGCAATCGGCCGGGACAGAGAGATCAGGTTCTGCGGCCGGCCGATCGAATTTGTCCTGACCAGCCGGCTCGCGATCCAGCCCTGCTCATGCAGGTACTGCATCGCGATACTGACTTCCGGCTGGCGGAGATCGGCGCCCCTCTCGATATCGCGGGAGGTGGCCTCGGGAGTGTTTCCCAGAAACACCAGTACTTTTGCCACGGTCCTGGGAAAACCGATCCCGATGAGGAGATGGGTAAACTCCTCTTCCTTCTCGGTAAAATACTGGACGTTCCTGCCCGGCATCCTGTTCCCTCCACCTGCTCCACGAATATGTAATTTATATAGTACATTTTGAATGCTATAAGCATTGTGATAGGACGACACGTGTTTTTTAGGACCTTCTATCACCCGGGAAATTTTACCTGGGTCTTGTCACCCTGTTTTTTTATCTCCACATTGATCCCTTTGTCCTTAAACGAGACCTTATGCACGCCATACCAGCCAGAAATAATAATCCTCCGGGGGCTTGCCATATCAGTACGGGAAATTCGCCGGAAATCATCGTCCACAAAAATGACTGTTGCTGCGATCACCTTCCTGTAATAATCCCAGGATCCCGGGATGAACGGATATCTACAATTCTGGGGGCATTTGTGTCAATCCTCTGCGGAGGATTTTTTTTCGC
>CAWEFI010000005.1:0-19308 GCA_963808285.1 uncultured Methanoregulaceae archaeon | reverse complement strand
CATCTCGCTCCCCCGGCCCAGGGTCATTTCAACCTTACGAACGCGGCAGCACAGTTGTCTGCGACATCAGGGATCACTGTAACTCCGGCACAACTCATGGCTGCACTCGGAATGCATCAGGGTGGAATCAGGAACAGCACCCAGTGGAAACAGGGAGGCTCGTTCCGGTCTCACCATGCGGGTTTCGGAAACCGGACCGCATCACACTCATGGATCCCGGCCCAGGGGCAGGGCTCCTGAGCACCACAAACAGGTGTCAAAACCTCACCGCTGGCACATCAGATCGTCAGTACCCATGAGAAGCTCGTGGACGCACGGGGTGTTCCTGCAGGCAGCTCCCGTTGAAATACCCGGAACTCTGCGACCAAACGAACAAAAAGTATCTTTAACGAGGCGTGATGTCAGACGAGTCCGGGTTACTAAAATATTACCTTCATAAGGTCGAGACAAAAATCGGAATGCCAAAAATTCCCGATAAGCATGATCGTCGGACACGGAAAATCCGAAGGCAGGCAATGCATGTGTTTGATTCAGCGGACGGTAATCATTCCAGCATATATGACGAGAAAAAGAGTGTGGAATCGTAAATGCCGGACTTAAAAACCATTCTTTTTATCTATAATACAAACAACGGGGCGTTGAAGTCCCTCCTTGATTATTTCGCAGGTTCGGCATCTGCGGACGAAACGGATGTCTGCCGCCTCAATGCGCTCACCAGCAGCGCGGCGGGGATAAAGAAAGAGTGGAAAGGTTTTCTCAAAGATCTGAATATCCCCTCACGGCTTTTGGACCGGAATGAATTCTTCTGGGAGTTCGGAGAAATGCAAACTTCATTTCCTGTCGTGCTTATCCAGAGCGGAGCTGAGCTGGCAGTCCTCGTTGGCACAGAAACACTCAACCAGTGCAGGGATCTCAACGACCTGATTCACCTTATGCAGCAACGGCTTTTACAAGTCTCGGCTATATAAAATTTTAAGACGACATAAAGAGGGTACTTCCCAAATGAACGAACATACAAAAAATGAGTTAGAGATAATCGGTGGAGGGGCGGTATGGTTCGCAATGCTCCTTGCAGGCTTTACCTCGTTGACTGTAATAGGGGGCAGCCTTTATCTTGGGTTTCTTGGAAGTAAGATGTACCGCTAAAGAGTGCTGATGTCGCTGGTGAAGATAACCACGGACTTTTGCGGGCATGGAACGAGTTGTTCAGTATGCATATTCCCTCCGGTCCCCCGGCACTGCTGGCTAACGTACTCCTCCTGGTGGTCGCGCTCCTCCTTGTGGCGGGTTGCACAAATTCGTCCCCGCCGCCCGTACCCCCGACACCGGTCTATACTCCGCAAACGACGATCCTTATAGGAAGTGTCAGTTTCAATCCCCAGATACTTGTGGTCGATCGTGGTATTACTGTCACTTGGCTCAACCTCGACATGGGGCGCCATTTTGTTACGTCTGATCCCGGGGATCCCGACTCGTTTATCTCCCCCCTGCTTGAAACCGACCAGCGGTACCAGTTCACGTTCACCGTACCGGGAAAGTACGGCTATCATTGCGCGGATAACGCGGCGATAAAAGGGACGGTCATTGTAAACCCATGATCCCCCTCTATTTTGTGTTCTGCCAAGTTGTCGACAGCTACAGATAATCTGTATTCTCAAAACTCCGGTGACAAAGGATATGTGTGTTAACGTTATGAGAGCATACTTCCCTCTGGTTACATAAGCAATCGCGTACTTCCCGGTGGCCCAAACCGGGATATACAAGGGGGCCGTATGGAAACCTTTTGTAGTTTCATTGTCTAAAATTGATAGATTAATATTTTAGTGATCACCATGACCGAAAAGAAAGGGCACTATGAGAAGGGGCACTGGGTGGAAGACCCCGTTGCAGCCCCCGCAAAAGAAGAGCACCCGATTGATGTCCGCCTCGCAGCCGCAACCAAATCGGTTCTCTCTGCGATGGACGATCTCGCAAAAGTCACCCACGATCTCGTGGCAACGGACGAGGGCAAGAAGCATATCGAGAATACCGTAAAAGAGACGACGGCTCATGTCCGGAAGTCTTTTGACGATATACTCGCCCGGGCCAAGGCCGAAGTGGATAAGGCAAAGGCTGATGTGGAAAAGGCAAAGGCTGAGATGAGCAAGGCAAAACCTGATGGGGAAAAGGCAAAGGCTGACACGAGCAAAACAGCCGGGCCAAAAAAGTAAGCGCCAGTGGGGAGATTCCCGCACGGGATCTCAAGTCTCTTTTTTCCTGGAGCCTTCCCCCTCACCCCGCGTTCTTTTTTATCCATGCAGCATAGTGGTCCATCCAGTTCTGCAGGTAGGCCCTGCTCCCGGCCCCAATGTTTCCTTCCCCGTCAAACATGCCATCCCTCATCTGGAGGTATGCCTCAGGCTGGCGGAGCACGGCGACATCCAGGTAGGAGAGAACGTTTCTTAAGTGCTGCTGGGCCATGGCCGTCCCGATAGCCCCGGTGGAGACGCCAATGATCCCTGCCGGTTTTCCCGCCCACACGCCTTGGCCGGGCGGGCGGGAGCCGCAATCGAGCGCGTTCTTGAGCACGCCCGGGATCGAGCGGTTATATTCCGGGGATACGAACAGGAGGCCATTGGCTGCCCTGATCTCGCTCTTCATCCGTACCACCGCCGGGGCCTGGTGCTCATCGTCGTCCTGGTTATACAGCGGCAGGTCGCCGATCTGCACACGGATGAAGGAAAATTCCGGCGGCGCAAGCTTCACGATGGCATCGGCAAGTTTCCGGTTGAGTGAATCCTTCCGGAGGCTTCCAACGATAACGGCAATCTGGTACTGGCTCATACATCATACCTTCGGCGGGGTAAGGTATCTGTATTTCCCTGCCCCTTCAGACAGGCATCCGCCCATCCGGCACCGCATTCACCGGTTTGGTTTTTATGGTTTATTGCTGGAGATCGGTACAGGTGATTCTATGGAAATTACACCACATATTCATGCTATAAGGACCCCGCTGGGCCCGACACCGGACCGGTTTGTGAATGTCTACCTTGTATTCGGGGACGGCATTACGGTGATCGATACCGGGTTCAACGGGTCCGAGAAGCTGATTTACGAAGATATCCGCTCGACCTGCCGGATCCCTCCGATATCGACCTCATCGTCCTGACCCATTCGCATCCAGACCATACCGGGTCTGCTAGGGCGATTCATGACCTGACAGGCTGCACGGTCGCTGCGCACCCGCTGGACGCACCTGCAATAGAGAACGTTGATCCGATCCTGCTGAAAAGCCCGGCACCCGGGGTTCCACCGATGGTGGGCGGGCCCGTTACGATAAGCAGGATCCTTCCGGGGGGGGGCCACCATCAGCCTGGGAAGAGGTCTCACATTGGAGGTGCTCCATACTCCGGGGCACTCTCCGGGATTTGTCTCCCTGCTCCTCAGGGAGGAAATGGCCCTCTTTACCGGGGACACGGTGCAGGCACCCGGGCGCGCACCCATCTACACGGATCCGGTCGCATTGGTACGATCGATCCGAAGGCTGGAGAAAATCCAGGGCGTCAGGCACTACCTCCCCTCACATGACATGCCCACCGAAGGAGACGTAACGTACTCGCGTCTTGAAGATTCCCTCAACTATATACGGCGCGTTCATGCCGCAGTAAAGAATGCAGAGTCAGAACTCCCCGGGACTCATGACCCGCAGGCTCTCGCTCGCCGGGTTCTCGCCGAGCTCGGGATTCCCTCCGGTGCCGCTTTGCCGTTTATTGCAAGGACCATCCACGCAGACCTGACTGCAGACGGTCTGGATGAAGTACTGGATGAGGAGTGACTGGTTTTGGGGGGGCGCAGGGGACAGGTTCTCCTGCGTCTGCTCTTGGTGACCACGAGATCGCCTCATTAAAATTCATATCAACCGTTAATGCACCGGCACCCTTAAGGGATCCATTTATCAATAATTCGAAGGTTAGTACAAACGTATGAGAAAACTCGTTGCCTTTACCAATGTCTCGGTGGACGGGTATTTTGCCGGGCCGAACGGTGAGATCGACTGGTTCAAAAGTAATGACGATGAGGACCGGCAGTTTATGATCGAGCAGGCAAATCCCTCTGCCACACTGCTGTTCGGTCGTACGACCTACGAGATGATGGCAGGTACTGGCCTACCCCGGCAGCGGTCAGGGACAACCCGGTCGTGGCCGGGGTGATGAACAGTGCCCCGAAGATCGTTTTCTCGAAGACCATGAAACCCGTGGAGGACGGTCCTGTCTGGAAGAATATCAGGGTTTTCCGGGGGATACTGCCGGAGGAGATCGTTGCCTTAAAAAAACAGGCGGGCGGGGACATCGCGATACTGGGGAGCGGCAATCTCGTGCAGCAGTTTGCAAACCTCGGCCTCATCGATGAATACGGGCTTATGGTGAACCCGGTGATCCTGGGTGCGGGTAAACGCCTCTTTAATGATGTCAAAATGATGAATCTGCACCTTCTCGCGATACGTACATTCAGGAACGGGAAGGTTTTTCTCAGGTACAAACCCGTCTGAATGTGGTTTGTGAAGAAGCCACCGATCCGTTTCCGGTACGGGGTCCCCCCTGCTACATGCCCGGGGGCAGGGAAACATCAACCGACAGCCCCTGGAAAAACAGGATCTTATCGCACATGAGAGAGCCGGTATGCATCCGGGGGGAGGGTCATCTCGAACCGGTACCTTTGCCCGGTTCACCGGTTTCCCTGATGGTGATGCCGGTGATTGACAGGATCTCGCGGGCGAGAAAGAGCCCGATGCCGGTATTTTTCCCAAAGCCCCGCTCGAAAATCCGCTCCTTATCGGCAGACTGGATGCCTGTGCCGTCATCCTCGCACACGATGATACCGTTGCCGTTTTGTTCTTCCCAGAAGAACCGGATGGCAGTAATCTTCCCGCCATACCGGACAGCATTATCCATCAGGTTGTAAAAGACCCTGATAATCATCGAGTCGGCGAATACTTCGGTCCCGGGCGGGAGAATCGTTTTTCACGGTAAAAAACGATCTTCCCGCCGGGACTGAAGTATTCGCCGACTCGATGATTATCAGGGTCTTTTACAACCTGATGGATAATGCTGTCCGGCATGGCGGGAAGATTACTGTCATCCGGTTCTTCTGGGAAGAACGAAACGATAACGGTATCATCGTGTGCGAGGATGACGGCACAGGCATCCAGTCTGCCGATAAGGAGCGGATTTTCGAGCGGGGCTTTGGGAAGAATACCGGCATCGGGCTCTTTCTCGCCCGCGAGATCCTGTCAATCACCGGCATCACCATCAGGGAAACCGGTGAACCGGCAAAGTACCGGTTTGAGATGACCCTCCCCCCGGATGTATACCGGCTCTCTCATGTGCGATAAGATCCTGTTTTTTCAGGGGCTGGCGGCTGATGTTTCCCTGCCCCACGGGCATGTAGCAGGGGGGACCCCGTCCCTGAACCGGATCCGGTGGCTTCTTCACAAACCACATTCAGACGGGTTTGTACCTGAGAAAAACCCTGCCGTTCCTGAATGTCCGTATCGCGAGGAGCTTCAGGTCCATCGTTCTGACATCGCTGAAGAGGTGTTTGCCCGCACCCAGGATAACCGGGTTCACCATAAGCCCGTATTCATCGATGAGGCCGAGGTTTGCAAACTGCTGCACGAGATTGCCGCTCCCAAGTATCGCGATGTCCCCGCCCGCCTGTTTTTTTAAGGCAACGATCTCCTCCGGCAGTATCCCCCGGAAAACCCTGATATTCTTCCAGACAGGACCGTCCTCCACGGGTTTCATGGTCTTCGAGAAAACGATCTTCGGGGCACTGTTCATCACCCCGGCCACGACCGGGTTGTCCCTGACCGCTGCCGGGGTCGGCCAGTACCCTGCCATCATCTCGTAGGTCGTACGACCGAACAGCAGTGTGGCAGAGGGATTTGCCTGCTCGATCATAAACTGCCGGTCCTCATCGTCATTACTTTTGAACCAGTCGATCTCACCGTTCGGCCCGGAAAATACCCGTCCACCGAGACATTGGTAAAGGCAACGAGTTTTCTCATACGTTTGTACTAACCTTCGAATTATTGATAAATGGATCCCTTAAGGGTGCCGGTGCATTAACGGTTGATATGAATTTTAATGAGGCGATCTCGTGGTCACCAAGAGCAGACGCAGGAGAACCTGTCCCCTGCGCCCCCCCAAAACCAGTCACTCCTCATCCAGTACTTCATCCAGACCGTCTGCAGTCAGGTCTGCGTGGATGGTCCTTGCAATAAACGGCAAAGCGGCACCGGAGGGAATCCCGAGCTCGGCGAGAACCCGGCGAGCGAGAGCCTGCGGGTCATGAGTCCCGGGGAGTTCTGACTCTGCATTCTTTACTGCGGCATGAACGCGCCGTATATAGTTGAGGGAATCTTCAAGACGCGAGTACGTTACGTCTCCTTCGGTGGGCATGTCATGTGAGGGGAGGTAGTGCCTGACGCCCTGGATTTTCTCCAGCCTTCGGATCGATCGTACCAATGCGACCGGATCCGTGTAGATGGGTGCGCGCCCGGGTGCCTGCACCGTGTCCCCGGTAAAGAGGGCCATTTCCTCCCTGAGGAGCAGGGAGACAGATCCCGGAGAGTGCCCCGGAGTATGGAGCACCTCCAATGTGAGACCTCTTCCCAGGCTGATGGTGGCCCCCCCCGGAAGGATCCTGCTTATCGTAACGGGCCCGCCCACCATCGGTGGAACCCCGGGTGCCGGGCTTTTCAGCAGGATCGGATCAACGTTCTCTATTGCAGGTGCGTCCAGCGGGTGCGCAGCGACCGTGCAGCCTGTCAGGTCATGAATCGCCCTAGCAGACCCGGTATGGTCTGGATGCGAATGGGTCAGGACGATGAGGTCGATATCGGAGGGATCCCGGCCGGTCGAGCGGATATCTTCGTAAATCAGCTTCTCGGACCCGTTGAACCCGGTATCGATCACCGTAATGCCGTCCCCGAATACAAGGTAGACATTCACAAACCGGTCCGGTGTCGGGCCCAGCGGGGTCCTTATAGCATGAATATGTGGTGTAATTTCCATAGAATCACCTGTACCGATCTCCAGCAATAAACCATAAAAACCAAACCGGTGAATGCGGTGCCGGATGGGCGGATGCCTGTCTGAAGGGGCAGGGAAATACAGATACCTTACCCCGCCGAAGGTATGATGTATGAGCCAGTACCAGATTGCCGTTATCGTTGGAAGCCTCCGGAAGGATTCACTCAACCGGAAACTTGCCGATGCCATCGTGAAGCTTGCGCCGCCGGAATTTTCCTTCATCCGTGTGCAGATCGGCGACCTGCCGCTGTATAACCAGGACGACGATGAGCACCAGGCCCCGGCGGTTGTACGGATGAAGAGCGAGATCCGGGCAGCCAATGGCCTCCTGTTCGTATCCCCGGAATATAACCGCTCGATCCCGGGCGTGCTCAAGAACGCGCTCGATTGCGGCTCCCGCCCGCCCGGCCAAGGCGTGTGGGCGGGAAAACCGGCAGGGATCATCGGCGTCTCCACCGGTGCCATCGGCACGGCCATGGCCCAGCAGCACTTAAGAAACGTTCTCTCCTACCTGGATGTCGCCGTGCTCCGCCAGCCTGAGGCATACCTCCAGATGAGGGATGGCATGTTTGACGGGGAAGGAAACATTGGGGCCGGGAGCAGGGCCTACCTGCAGAACTGGATGGACCACTATGCTGCATGGATAAAAAAGAACGCGGGGTGAGGGGGAAGGCTCCAGGAAAAAAGAGACTTGAGATCCCGTGCGGGAATCTCCCCACTGGCGCTTACTTTTTTGGCCCGGCTGTTTTGCTCGTGTCAGCCTTTGCCTTTTCCCCATCAGGTTTTGCCTTGCTCATCTCAGCCTTTGCCTTTTCCACATCAGCCTTTGCCTTATCCACTTCGGCCTTGGCCCGGGCGAGTATATCGTCAAAAGACTTCCGGACATGAGCCGTCGTCTCTTTTACGGTATTCTCGATATGCTTCTTGCCCTCGTCCGTTGCCACGAGATCGTGGGTGACTTTTGCGAGATCGTCCATCGCAGAGAGAACCGATTTGGTTGCGGCTGCGAGGCGGACATCAATCGGGTGCTCTTCTTTTGCGGGGGCTGCAACGGGGTCTTCCACCCAGTGCCCCTTCTCATAGTGCCCTTTCTTTTCGGTCATGGTGATCACTAAAATATTAATCTATCAATTTTAGACAATGAAACTACAAAAGGTTTCCATACGGCCCCCTTGTATATCCCGGTTTGGGCCACCGGGAAGTACGCGATTGCTTATGTAACCAGAGGGAAGTATGCTCTCATAACGTTAACACACATATCCTTTGTCACCGGAGTTTTGAGAATACAGATTATCTGTAGTCTGTCGACAACTTGGCAGAACACAAAATAGAGGGGGATCATGGGTTTACAATGACCGTCCCTTTTATCGCCGCGTTATCCGCGCAATGATAGCCGTACTTTCCCGGTACGGTGAACGTGAACTGGTACCGCTGGTCGGTTTCAAGCAGGGGGGAGATAAACGAGTCGGGATCCCCGGGATCAGACGTAACAAAATGGCGCCCCATGTCGAGGTTGAGCCAAGTGACAGTAATACCACGATCGACCACAAGTATCTGGGGATTGAAACTGACACTTCCTATAAGGATCGTCGTTTGCGGAGTATAGACCGGTGTCGGGGGTACGGGCGGCGGGGACGAATTTGTGCAACCCGCCACAAGGAGGAGCGCGACCACCAGGAGGAGTACGTTAGCCAGCAGTGCCGGGGGACCGGAGGGAATATGCATACTGAACAACTCGTTCCATGCCCGCAAAAGTCCGTGGTTATCTTCACCAGCGACATCAGCACTCTTTAGCGGTACATCTTACTTCCAAGAAACCCAAGATAAAGGCTGCCCCCTATTACAGTCAACGAGGTAAAGCCTGCAAGGAGCATTGCGAACCATACCGCCCCTCCACCGATTATCTCTAACTCATTTTTTGTATGTTCGTTCATTTGGGAAGTACCCTCTTTTATGTCGTCTTAAAATTTTATATAGCCGAGACTTGTAAAAGCCGTTGCTGCATAAGGTGAATCAGGTCGTTGAGATCCCTGCACTGGTTGAGTGTTTCTGTGCCAACGAGGACTGCCAGCTCAGCTCCGCTCTGGATAAGCACGACAGGAAATGAAGTTTGCATTTCTCCGAACTCCCAGAAGAATTCATTCCGGTCCAAAAGCCGTGAGGGGATATTCAAATCTTTGAGAAAACCTTTCCACTCTTTCTTTATCCCCGCCGCGCTGCTGGTGAGCGCATTGAGGCGGCAGACATCCGTTTCGTCCGCAGATGCCGAACCTGCGAAATAATCAAGGAGGGACTTCAACGCCCCGTTGTTTGTATTATAGATAAAAAGAATGGTTTTTAAGTCCGGCATTTACGATTCCACACTCTTTTTCTCGTCATATATGCTGGAATGATTACCGTCCGCTGAATCAAACACATGCATTGCCTGCCTTCGGATTTTCCGTGTCCGACGATCATGCTTATCGGGAATTTTTGGCATTCCGATTTTTGTCTCGACCTTATGAAGGTAATATTTTAGTAACCCGGACTCGTCTGACATCACGCCTCGTTAAAGATACTTTTTGTTCGTTTGGTCGCAGAGTTCCGGGGTATTTCAACGGGAGCTGCCTGCAGGAACACCCCGTGCGTCCACGAGCTTCTCATGGGTACTGACGATCTGATGTGCCAGCGGTGAGGTTTTGACACCTGTTTGTGGTGCTCAGGAGCCCTGCCCCTGGGCCGGGATCCATGAGTGTGATGCGGTCCGGTTTCCGAAACCCGCATGGTGAGACCGGAACGAGCCTCCCTGTTTCCACTGGGTGCTGTTCCTCATTCCACCCTGATGCATTCCGAGTGCAGCCATGAGTTGTGCCGGAGTTACAGTGATCCCTGATGTCGCAGACAACTGTGCTGCCGCGTTCGTAAGGTTGAAATGACCCTGGGCCGGGGGAGTCAGGGCATTGGTAAGATCACTTACGGATACACCAAGGGTCTGTGCTGCTGCAGCAATGAGGGTCTGGTTGCTGAGGAAATTTCCTCCGAAGCGTTGACCCTGCCCGACGCCATTCCTCATTCCGCCCTGATGCATTCCAAGTGCAGCCATGAGCTGCGCCGGCGTTATGGTGACGCCAGATGCCGTAGACAACTGTGCTGCCGCGTTAGTAAGGTTGAAATGACCCTGGGCCGGAGGAGTCAGTGCACTGGTGAGATCACTTGCGGATACACCAAGGGTCTGTGCTGCTGCAGCAATGCGGGTCTGGTTGCTCAGGAAATTTCCTCCGAAGTGTTGACCCTGCCCGACGCCATTCCTCATTCCGCCCTGATGCATTCCGAGTGCTGCCATGAGCTGTGCCGGTGTTATGGTGATCCCTGATGTCGCAGACAGCTGTGCTGCGGCGTCCGTCAGGTTGAAATGACCCTGGGCCGGGGGAGTCAGGGCACTGGTGAGATCACTCGCTGATACACCGAGGGTCTGTGCTGCTGTGGCAATGAGGGTCTGGTTGCTGAGGAAATTTCCCCCGAAGTGCTGACCCTGTATATAAGTTCCCGATGGGGAGACTGCTGCACTGACCGGACTCGCTATAAGCCCGATGATGGAGACTGCTATCGCGATGAGAGCGACTGCTCTGTAACTTATTTTAGGTAGTTTCATTCTGTATCATCCCTATGGAGATGTATATTGTGCGGTTCGATGGACGCCCGCACATTGTAAAGTATATGTAACATTTTGTAATATATACTTTATGTTCACGGTAAAGGGTTGTCGTCAGCGAATGCAGGATAGTATGTGAGATGAACGAGGGGCTACCTCAGATCCGGAAGGGACAGGGGGACCCCCCACCCGGATCATTTGGGGGAGGGGGGGGTCATGGGCCGATCTTTTTGGGAAACTGCCGGGTGCGAGCCGGACTGTTCCGGAAATCTGTGGGTCTGATACCAGCACGCGGGGTGGGAACTCATGAGAATCCTGAGGAAAGATGGGATGCCGGATGTGTTATCCAACTCGGAAGATCAATCCAAAATGATGCAACAGCACCAGGTTTCCCGATCCTGGTCGGTTCTTAAAAATAATACCGATGATCAGGCCCTTTTGAGCTCGGCCACTTTCAGGATATCGGATCGGGTTACAATGCCGATGATCCTGCCGTCCTGAACTATGGGAATCCTCCCGATGTTACGGGCTGACATGATTCTCAGGGCATCCATAACCGGTGCAGATGGCGGAAGGGTGATCGGATTGTGGGTCATGATGTCACGGACCTGCTTTGCCTCGCGATCAGCCGGTGAGATGCGGTTCACATCCACAAGCGTGATCATCCCTACAAGTTTGTCATGTTCGACGACCGGGAAACCAAGGTGCTTCGTGGTCAGCATCATCTCAGTCACCTTTGAAAGCGCCAGGGTCGGTGTCACGGACGTCACCGGAGAACTCATCGTGGTACCTGCCGTAACGTTGTGCAACAGGTAGGTGAACTGGTCCATGGTTGCTTCCGAGCTTGCCCCGATGTAGACAAAAAGAGCGATGAGGATCAGGAACGGGTTGAGGAATAAAAGGCCGATGATGCCAAAAATTATGGCAAACCCCTTACCAATATTGGCGGCGATCCGGGTCGCCTTATGGATGGGCATCCGTTGTGCCAGTGCCGCCCGGAGTACCCTGCCGCCGTCCATGGGAAAGGCCGGAATCAGGTTAAATGCAAAGAGGATGACGTTAAGCACGGCGAGGTATCCGAAGATAAATATGAGGATGCCGGCGATCGCGGGATCCGTGGTCATTTCAGGTACAAGGTAGACGAGACCGGCGCATACGAAACCGAAGAGAAGGCTGGTGAATGGCCCGACAAGTGCCATGGGGAGCTCGACTTTCGGATCCGGGACGTCTTCTTCTTCCATCTGGGAGACGCCACCGAACATGAGCAGGGTGATACTCTGGATCTTCACACCCTTTTTCCTGGCGACAATGCAATGGGCGATTTCGTGGACCAGAACGCCCAAAAAAAGCCCGAGTGCGACGATGGTGCCGAGGATCCAGGGCATAATACCCGCAGTGATCAGGGATACGTCCAAGGGAACCTGGAAGATATCCTGGATCGTATTTGTGGTAAGTGCGATCTGGATGCCGATGATCCACGCTAAAAGGGGGATCACGATCAGGAACGAATAATGGATGAGAACAGGAATGCCGAATATCCGTCCAATTTTATAGGAACCATTCATCATACATGGGTAATCACCCCGTGCAGTTATACTTTTAGTTATGGCCATTTTTTCGGTTCTGTTTACGTGTCAGGGGATTATCAGATTTCCAATGCCTGAAACAATATCCGATATCTCACCAAGTTAACAGAGCCATGGGGGAGACCCACTCTAAGAATAAAATGATGTGGGGGGTGGGGGTCTGGTGCGATCATGGGAGGAGGTACCTCCCCATAGATCATAAAAGCGGGGGCTGTCGCCCCCACCCCCCACGGGCGAGGAGTGCCGCCGTCCCCTACAGGAAGCCCCCGCGGCGGATCACTTACCGGAAAATCTCACACGCCTTTCCGAACCAGCCGGATCCCGAGCGCGTACGCTTTTTTGCAGTCCTTCGGGAACTGCTCGTCACGGTGTTTCTTCTTCTCTTCCGGGTCAAAGAGCGTGGAGACATACTTCGAATAATCATCGAACTGGAGCGTATCGGTGACAAACATCGACTCGCACGACCCGAAGATCCGGGCCATCGCCATCTCGGTCGCTTGCGCATTCCGGTCAAAGCCCATCTCCTTTACCATCTCTTCCTTTGCCCCGGCCGTGTAGATAAACCCGGTCCGGATCTTCTTTTTAAAGAGCGTAGACCGCTCTTTGTCGTACACCGAATACGGGTACATCAGCCGTTCGAGGAAGCACCGGGTCTCACCGGTCGTGATCGCGTAGTAGATGGGCGAGCCGATGAGGATTGCATCCGCTGCCTCGACTTTTTTGAAGACCGGCAGGAGATCGTCTTTTATGGCACAGTGCCCGTAGCTCTTGCTCCCGATCCTCTTGCAGGCAAAGCAGCTGGTGCAGCCCTTGTAGTCTAGATCATACAGGTGGATGAGTTCGGTCTTTGCCCCTTCGGATCTGGCGCCTTTGAGCGCATGTTCAAGGAGCGTCGCGGTGTTCCACTTTTTCCGGGGGCTCCCGTTGAACGCGATGAGTTTCATAGATCCCTGTCGTGGCGCCCGGAATAAAAACATGTTCAGAGCCACTGAATTTTGGGGCGACACCTCTCTTCCGGACTGGCCGGGACCTCACGCGTATTCCCAATGGGGGAGGGGGTACCCCCCTCATCGCCCGGCACATGGGTGGGGGGGTGACCCCCTCCGGAAAAAAAGTAGGTGGGGGGTAGGGGGATCACCCCCCTCCCCCCCTTGTCCGGTTTTGGGCGGTTGTCCGGCCCAGTCATGATGATGGGGGCTGTCGCCCCCATACCCCCACGAGCGAGGAGCACCGCCGCCTTTGACGGGGCGCCCCTGCGGCGGCTCAAGAGGGGCAAACCGCACTCGCCCCGCCGTGCCCCGGGAGGGGTTATCCAAAAAAGGATAAGATCCACCGGTATTGCTGAATCAATTCCCTTCACACGATCCGGGACAGGAGACCGGTACTCAGGTCATAGTACAGCCCGTAAATTTTGATTTCCCCATCAATTGCCGCCTTTTTAACGAGAGGGAACGTTAACAGATTTTCTACCTGAAGGCGGACATTTTCTATTTCGATCTGTTTCCACCTCTCCTGTTGTTCATTCGGTGTCCTTGGCGGTGCAATGCAGGAATCCACACGTTTCTTCGCCTCGCGGGCATCACTGAGCCAGAGCGGTATATATGCATCCTGAAGATCCTCATCGAGAGCCCTGATCGCACTGCAATCTGAATGACCGCAGACAACAATCTCCTTTACTTTCAGATGAACAACCGCATTCTCCAGTATTGACGCAAAATTCCAGTCGTGGTTTGGTGCAAGGTTTCCCATATTCCGGTGAATGTACAGTGATCCGGGGGGTGCATTGGTGATGTGCCCGGTCTGGATTCTTGCGTCAGAACAGCCGATCCATAAGACTTTTGGGTTTTCACCCGTTACCAGGTTACGGTACTGATCAATATTTTTTTTAAAAACGGTCTTACTGAATTGCACATTTCCCTTTAACAGTTCCTCTATCATCCAGATCACTCCTTTGATTCCAGTCCTGTCACTACATGTGCATAATGATATGAGTCCTCATATGACTTTCGCAGATGCAATCGAGAGTGGCGGTATTCCTCAATCGTCGCGATAGTGGGAGGTACCCCCATCCTGGCCCGGCACATGAGTGGGGGGGTGACCCCCTCTTAAAAAAAAGAAGGAGGGGGGGTAGGGGCCCCCTCAGATCCGGAAGCCCCGGGGGGTACCCCCTCCTTCTTTCATGATCGGCCACCCCCTCCTCCCTCAGGGTACGGAGGGGGCACCCCCCCTCGTCCGACGAAAGGCTCCACGCGAAGCACACGTCACGGTACTGGAACCAGGGGGGGTAGTCCCCCCTTATGCTGATGATGGAGGGGGGTGGGGTCTTGACCAAAAAAAAGTTGGCCGGGGGGGAGGGGGGTCCCGAATTTTTAATGGGAGGGGGCTACCCCCCTTCCCGGTTTTTTGTTCCGCAGGTGTTCACGCCGGAAGTCCACAGGAAACGATGCTCTGATTGATGGAAATGGAGGGGGGACCCCCCTGCCTTTATTGAAAGAGGAGGGGGTGGGGTCTGGTGCGATCATGGGAGGGGGTACCCCCCTCTTGGCCCGGCACATGGGTGGGGGATCACCCCCCTCCCCCCCAAGTCCGCGAACGGCTCTTTTCCTGCACGACTCAAACCGTTGTTTCGCGTGGAGCCTCTTTAAGGGAAACCCGGAGAACATTCGCGTCCGGTCTGATCATGAGGTCTGGGGCTGATGGGCTCTATACCATCGAACGAGCGAGGAGGAATGCCCAGTCAGATGGGAAGCCCCTGTCGGTGGATTAGGGCCGGTAAAATCGCACTCGCCCCGCCGTGCCCCGAGAGGGGCCCTGAGGCGGGGAGGACTCGCACGGTTTTTACGAGTTCCCATAGGTATGTTGGGAGAGGCTATTAGGAAATAATGGGGGTAGTCAACGATGATCAATTTAATCCTTTTTTGATCCTCAATTTACGAGAACTTCTTTTTCAATTATGAAGGAATATATAGAGATAATAGATAAACTTTCATCAGAACCCGGTGTTTTCCATGACACAACTTTCACTTACATTTTGTCATAATAATAATCTTTTTTCAAATTATTACCTTGAAAATTATCTAGACAAAAGTCCTGAATGGAATAAGAGAGATCATATCGCGGTATTTGATAAAATTAAAGATGTTTATTCTCGCGAGTCTGGATTCATTGAATCGTATAGTGAGAAGCAGCTTGAGGAGCATTTTTTTAAATATATTTTTACAATTCTTGGATTTACATATGAAGTAACACCAAAAACCCGATCACGAGAATTTCCGGACTATTCACTTTTCACAGATCTGGAAACTCGTGATGATGCTAATAAGAGTAAAGATACAGTCTCTTCTTTTACGAATGCAATCGCGATCGGTGAAGTAAAACGATGGAATATCGATCTCGATAAGATTGGCAAGATCGGTTCCAGTCACTCAGAGCAACCGAGTCGCCAGATATGGCATTATCTTAGTGTAACTGAACCTGAATGGGGTATTCTCTCAAACGGAAGGTTATGGCGGCTTTATTGTAAAAATCGGCGTTATGACAATTATTTTGAAATTGATTTGACGTCAATTATTGCTTCAAATAATACCGAAGCGTTCCGATTCTTCTACTATTTCTTCCGTAAAGATGCGTTTGTATCATCGAAAGACGGGGCGGCATTTCTTGATCGTGTTCTGATAGGTTCGATTGACTATGCTACAGACATTGGCAGCAGCCTAAAAGAGAATATGTACTGGGCAATGAAACGGATTGCCGAAGGATATATCGAACGTACTTCGAACCATCTTGACAAAAACAATCCAGTAACGCTTGTCTGTATCCAAAAAAACACGATGATTCTGTTGTATCGATTCCTGTTCTTACTCTATGCAGAAGGAAAAGAGCTGCTAGATATTACAGATAAGCGATACCTCAACTATTACAGTTTCCGACATATTACCCGTGATATTGCTAGTCGACAGGATGGAGGAATCGATCAAAAATACGATTCAATCAAAACGTCAATCCAGTTAGATTTAAAGACACTCTTTGACTTAATTAATCAAGGAAGCGATGCTTTTCCTATTTTGAAGGAAGGGGGACAAAAAACCCGAATTCCGGCGTACAATGGAGGGTTGTTCGATCCGAACAAACATCCGGATCTCGAAGAGTGGGAGATTGGAGATCAGTACCTCGCGGATGCGATTGATCTACTTTCGCGCAGCAAACTTCGAGACGGACATAGAGATTTTGTTGATTATTCAACGCTTGAGATCCGGCATCTCGGCAGCATTTATGAAGGGTTGCTTGAATACAAACTCCGATTAGCTGAATCGGATCTTGTTGTGAGCGGAGACGAATGGGTACCTCTTGATGTATACAATGCAAGCCGGAAGCAAAAAAAAGATTTTTCGGAGTTTAGTGAATACGACCGAGTGAAGGCAGGGCATCTCTATCTCGCAACGGATAAAGGTGAACGGAAATCTACCGGCTCCTATTACACCCCGGACTATATCGTTAATTACATAGTGAAGAACACGATTGAACCGGTTGTTGAAAGGAAATGGAAAGACGCGCAGGAAAAAAATACGAGTTACGTTGGTGCAATCCTCTCAATTAAGGTTCTTGATCCGGCGATGGGAAGTGGGCACTTCCTTGTCGGGGCAGTGGATTTTCTCTCGCAGAAACTTATGGAGGCTATGCTGAAGGATTCCGAAGCCGGAAGAATCATGGATGCCGGGTCATATACGAATGACTGGGCACGGCGTGAAATAGTATCTCATTGCATATATGGTGTTGATCTTAACGAGCTTGCTGTGGAGTTGGCAAAGGTCGGACTCTGGCTTACTACAATAAGCAGAGACAAACCCCTTTCCTTCCTTGATCACCGTCTCAAGCATGGGAATAGTTTAGTTGGAGCGAAAATATCTGATCTTGCGTGGTATCATGAAGGTGAAGGAACCCCCATATCTAAAACGGGTCAGCAAGCAATTGTACCTCCGGTATTCGTAAAGAAGATTTTAGAAAAAATTTCATTGATTGAACAAACCAGCGAGGAAAATCGGGGTGATATTAAAAAGAAGGAGCGAATTTTTAACGAATTGCAAAATATCCCTGAATACCAGTCCGTAATGCAAATAGCAGATCTGAACACATCATTTTACTTTGGAAATAAAATTGAAAACACAAAAAATAGACTTGCTGCTAGTTTTTATTATGATTTAATTGGATCAATGTATACTCTTGATTCTCAATGGTGGAAGAGGTCTCAGTCTTCGTGGTTTACGAATGCCATTGAGATGGGTAAAGAAAAATCGTTCTTCCATTGGGAACTTGAATATCCTGAAATATTTTTCGATACTGGAAAACTCAGTGAGAATCCTGGTTGGGATGCAGTAATCGGAAACCCCCCGTGGGAAAAAATATCTGCAAAATCATCAGAAAAACATTTCCTCGATACAAAATTTCAATCGATTCGAGAGGGGGAAATTAACTTTTACAATTTATTTCTCTCGCATTGTTATGATCTTGCAAAAAAAGAGGGGCAAATTGGACAGATTGTCCCGAACACGTGGTTAATTAATAAATATAGTAACTTATTGAGAGAATTTATTCTCGTTCATTACAAAATTAAAAATCTGCACTATTTATGTAAAGGTGTCTTCACAGATGCACCGGATACTATTCCAGTCATTTTAAATTTTGTTAAACAACGACAAACAGAAGATCAACTACAAGATATTGAAATTTCAATTCAAGTTGTAAACGATGAATTATTAGGACAACCTTCATTTTTATCAGAACCTATTTGGGAGGATTTTGCGAATCAACATGTATGGTTTGATCGTTTATTGCATCAGATGTCGGTTTTTGATACAAAGAAAAATCAATCGTTTTGTAAATCAGTTGAATCAAATTCAATTTTATTAAATGATCTCGGTCATACATCGGATGGAATTTACAAATCCACTGTAGAAAAATTTAAAAAAATGAGGCAGGAGCTTGTCACTGATTATCCTGTAATTGAAAGTGCGGATCAAATACGCAGATATGAAATTAATTGGGGTGGGGCATATATCCCAAAGGATCTTTGGTCGAAGCATCAAATACTTCATACCGGTGAAAAAATCGTTTTGCATGCAGCTCGAAAACCAAAACTAAAAAGGCGTCTGGTTGCAGCAATAACTAATGACTTAATTTTCTTTAGCAACCGCTTCATTATAATAAAAATAACGAATACTGATTATTCATCACATTATATTTTTAGTTTGATTAACTCTAACGTAATGAACAATTATTTTAGAATTCGTTTCCCTATCACAGACATAGATGGATACATGCTCCATCAACTTCCGATTCGTCGCATCTCCTTCACTACTCCCGCAAAGCGCCTTACTTCATTGGTAAACGAAGCAAAGACAATATACCAGTTATATATCCAGAATAGAGACTTGCAGACACCCCTTGCATTTGTCGAAGCTCGACTTGTAGCTCAACCGGAGGAGTCCGATGTTGTTCATGACCTCCTTGCGTTCCTTGCGGAACAAATGGTGGAGATGAATAAAACGAAGAATACAGAGATCAAGACGTTCCTGACTTTTGTTGAGAACGAAATTGAGACCTCAGTTGACATGTTGTCCAACAAGACACTAATTCATGAATATTATGCAAATGATTTTTCCAAATTTGTAGATGTCCTAGTGAATAATAAGAGTAAGATCAAGGAGGGGTACAATCCTAAGAGCCGGGCACATTATGATACTCTGAAAGATTGGTACGATAATTCGGTAGCGATATTGAAACCACTTATGGATAACATTGATGCAACGGATGACCTAATCGAACAGATAGTGTACAAATTGTATGGATTGACAAAAGAGGAAATAGAGATTGTTAAAAAAGTCGTTACTTGAATATCTATTCCCAAGCCAAAGTTACTAGAGATAAAATCCGACACCCATTTATTTTACATCCCAGCCCCCACCGTGCTACATATTAGCACACACAATTAAATACCCCCGGCTCCAACCAATAACTATGC
>CAWEFI010000004.1:0-14025 GCA_963808285.1 uncultured Methanoregulaceae archaeon | reverse complement strand
ATTATTTTGCTGGACTCAGTTACGTATTGCAATATCGTCTATAATTTTTTGATCGCTCATTGCGATGATCAAACGGTCGATCGTCTCCGGGGACAAGTGCTGGCGCATTAAAAAAAGACGGTACCCGAGTGCAAGTTCCCGCCCGATATCTGCCTGCCAGCGCCGCTCGTACGCCGCGAGCGCCATATCAGAAAAGGTGTCGTGTTCGCAGCACGCAATCGCCACCGCGGCCGCATGACGGGCAGAGCGGACACCGGTATAGATCCCGCCGCCGGATGTAGGCTTCGCAAACCCTGCGGCATCCCCGACAAAGAGAGTGTGGCGGTTGTACGTCCGTGGCATTACGCCCAACGGGATCGTTCCGGTGACCAGGTGCAGGTCGGACCGGAGACCGATCCTGCGGACAAATGCAGAAAAACGTTCACATACCTGCATCGTCCCGCACAGCCCGGCCCTGACCCTGCCGTTCCCGGATGGGATGACCCAGCCGAAGAATTCCGGGGATGCATCCGGGTACAGTTCGACAAGCCCCGGATCGCCATCACGTTTTCCCTCTGCCTGGATGCCGGCAAGAAACACCGGCGCCCGCTCCATCCCGTAGATTCGGGCGATCGTGCTCCGGGGACCGTCGGCTGCGATCAGAATTTTAAAAGAAAACTCCTCGTGCCCATTGATCCCACGGGTGATGACACGGTTATCCTTAATTCCACAGACCGCAGTCTTAAGCCGGAAATCTGTTCCCGCGTCTGCCGCCGCTTCTGCCATCTCGTGGTCGAGCATGCCGCGATCGACCACCCAGGCTTTGGGAATTTTCGCATCGATGACAAGGGGGCGTCCTGCACCGGATACCACCCGCGCACCGGTCACGGTATTCTGGATGGAGCGCCGGGAAACGGCACACTCGTCAAAAGCGGCAAGGGAGAGGAGGCCAGCGCACTGCACCGGGTAGCCGATGCTCCCCTGTTCCTCAATACAGAGCACGGAAAGCCCGCTTTTTGCACATGTACGGGCGGCAGCAGAGCCTGCCGGGCCGGCGCCGGCGACAACAATATCGTACGCCGGTAGCATGATCGGAGACTCCGGGAAAAAAGCAGGGTTACTGCGGGGGTTTTTCTTCCGGCTTTACCGGAGATTGATCCGGAGTACCTGTTTGCGGGGCATCTCTTCCAGCGGTTTTTATCGGGATTCCACATGTATTGAGAATAAATACATGTGGGGGAACGGGCGCTTCTGTCCCCTCTTTCATGGCCAGTCCCACGAAGATGGCAAAGAGCCCAAGGACAAGCGAGAACGTCCCGACCACTGTCATGAGGATGATGGTGCTCATGGCCGGCACGTAATTAATAAAGAGACACAGCAGGATGACACTGGTCACAATCACGCCAGCCACAAGGAAGTATTTTGATCGAGACCGTGTCGGTACAGAAGATATCCCGGAGTATCCGGCATAGAATGCCAGTACGGCAACCGCCAGCACAAAGATCAGGGAGAGTGAGTTCGGGAATAATGCCTCGATGATCCCGATGACAAGGAGGCCGGCTGAACAGAGAAACCAGAAAAATGATTCTTCTACGTGGGATGTGATCGCGATCAGTACACAGAGCACGATTCCCGTCACCAGAAGCACCCAGAATATCCCGGTGACGAAAGCGAGTACAGGCCCCGGCACCACCAGCGCGAGACCTCCGAAGATCACTCCTATCAGCCCCTTCAGGAGGCAGGATAGTTTCGCATCCATAGAATTACCTCTATTTTCTCGCGTTAATAGTTTCGTATGCCGGTGTCAGGATGAACGGCGCCTTCACGAACATCCTGCAGCCGGAAGGCGCAGGAAACTATGGCCGGATATACGCAGTTCTCGCTCTGGTTAATTTCAGGTAGTATTGGTCATGTCTGCTCTTTTTTCGCCCCCGACACCTGCTGATCAGTCTACCTGTGAACGATAGGGTTATCATTGGCAATGCTAAAAAGAAGGGTGGCGGAACGCCTAGGTGCGTCCGAACCCGAAAAACTCTATGCCCAGCAGTTTTTCCAAGAGATAAAGAATGAAAAAGAAGAACACGGCGTACAGGACGAAGCTGACAACAAAATTCACCCAGCCTGTTATCGCAGTATACTCCATGATCAGGTTCGAGAGTGCATTGGCGATAATAATGGCGCACAGAATACCCAGAAAAAAGATTACCCATTTTTTGACATCGGCAAATTCCATAAGCATAGTTGGATGTGACCTATAATAAATCCCCCAAAACCCGGTGAGAAGTACCGGCTGTTTCAACCTAAGAAAGTATTTGTATCGCCCCTTCCAATCTCTCGCAGACAGCCGTGTTAATCCCCCGCGGAGCTGGGGTTGTACCGGCAGATGCAGGAGAACACGAATAAAACCTTCCGGGTAAAGTCATTTACAGGAAGACACACGCATGACAGGACGAAATACCGCCGAATTGCTTCACGGTATCCTTGATGAAATCGGAAAAGTCTCCCGGTTGACCGAGGGACACCAGTACGAGGATTTTTACCGGGACGAAAAGACCTATGCAAGTGTCACCTGCTGCATCAGAGCAATCGATGAACTGGTTCATCAGGTTCCGACGATCATCCGGGTAAAATACGCGCTTTTACCATGGAAGGAACTTACGGCACTAGAAGAGGATGTTGCCCGGGCCGACCCGGTCGCCCGGCCCCGGCTCCTCTGGAAGATCAGCACGGAAACGCTTCCGCGTATCCGGCCGCTCATCGAAAACCTGATCGAAGAAATGGGAAAATAACACCGGTCAAACGCACAGTCCGGGAGCGTTTTTAATACCGGGACCTGCACTGTCTCTCTTTCCGGCACCTGCCGGATTTCCTGAGGCACCGGTACTGCTGCCCTGCCACAAGGAACCGCGAAGGCTTATGTGACCTGTGGACCTTTGAATACTGGTATGGATGATAACCTTTCCGGCACCGGGTCCGGCACACCGGGACCGGTACCGCCGGAACCCGTTTCCATGCCTGCGGCATCTATGGGCCGGGGATTCTGGGCAGTTATGATACTTGTCGGTGTCCTGATCCTGCTTATCATCTATGCCCAGGTCCAGGGAGTGACACGGCCTGTGCCGGTAAACCTGACCGGCACCAGCTGGCTACTGACCTACTACGGAAACGACAGAGGAACATTGGTCCCGGTGATTAATGGGACTGAGGTGAATATCGCCTTCGGCCTCGATAACGGGACTTCCCTCGGCGGTTATTCCGGCTGCAACCGGTACAGCTATGCGTACACTGTCAGCAACTATACCCTTGTCCTGACAAAGAGGGTTACCACGACAATGACCTGCGGTGCCCCGGGTTTAATGCAGCTCGAATCCACGTACATGCACGATCTGGAGAACACCTTCGGCATCCGGTTCCGGAGCGGACACCTCTTTTTTTATGATACGGAAGACCGGCCGCTCCTCATCTTTGAACAAAAAACATCCTGAACTCCTTTTTTTCGCGAAAAAAATGCCCGGTTTGTCACGGGCGTCTAAACAAATAGCCTGCCTGCATATAAATACGAACATTAAAAAAAGGCAGGTACAAGAAGTATTATCCTGGAGATGGAAATATGGAGGCAAAAAGCGAACGAAAAGAGGGCGTGCTTGTCTTTTTTATCAACGGCAGGCTGGATGCATTCGGTGCTCAGCAGCTCGACGATTGGATAAAAGGGGCGCTACATGATGACGACAAAGAATTGGTGCTCGACTTGTCCGGTTCCACGTATCTCTCGAGCGGTGGGTTGCGCACGTTTAACGTATTAAAAAAGGAGATGAAGCGAAGGAGCGGGCGCTTTGCCCTTGCCGGTGTCGGGGAGTACCCGCAAAAAGTGCTTGACATGGCCGGGTTCTCGACTATCTTAGAGATCTTCCCGACCACGGATGCAGCCGTGGACGACATAAAGAAAAAGCGCAAAAACCCGACGCTTTTTAACGAAATCTTTTACAAAAAGATCGAGGCAGAAGGCGTTACGCTGACGATTGACCCGGGCTGGATGACCAGCCCGCCGGTTCTCCGGGTAACGGGCGATCTCCACAAGATCCTGCAGGCACAGCTCACCGAAACTGATATCAAGACAAAGAAATTCTCTGAGATCACATATTCGCTTGGCCTTGGAGCACTGGGGGCCGACAAGAAAGAGGCTTTGCCACTCCTTGGCGAGATGATCACCCTGTACGGCTCCATGGTCTGGCTTCCGACTGACGGGAACAACACCCCGGACTTCTTAACCCCGCTTGACACAAAAACCGATCTCCCGGTCTACACAGGATTTAATGTTACGCTGGACGGCCCGTTCAACGAGTACCTGACCCTCGATACGGAGAATCCGCAGGGTATCAGCATTGCAGATATCTACCGCATGATCTTCTCTGGTGCCACAAACCGGGTGAAAATGTACAAGGGTGTGGTCGCTGTAGCCATCTGGGGTGTGATCGCCGGTCTCGCCAGTTCCGGTATCAAAAAGGCACCGATCGCCGGTGCAGGGTTGACCCGGGGCGCGACGATTATAGATCCTGCGCAATCCGCATCGTGGATGTCTTCCGATACCGGCATGTCCTACAAAGGGGACACGCTGTTGAGCTTCGGGGTCGGGATCGACCTTGCACACGATCTATCAGGCTACCGGCAGGAAGACCTTGATGCGCTGTACTACCCCAACCCGGCAAACAAGGGGGGCTCAAAGGCCATGTATCTCCACAACCACGGCGTAGTGTTCCGGGGTGTGCCCTACGACGCCTCGCTCGACCTGAATTCGCAGGTAAAAAAGATTGTGAGCGATGCCACGTTCGTGGACATGGGCCACCTGCTGGACAGCACCCGTCTCAGGCGGGCAAAAATCGGTGTAGCCTATATCCAAAATATTATCCGGGAACCCTGAAAATTTTATTCAGGCCCCGGCTTTTTCCTTTTTTTCATTAAGGAGAGAATATTCCTTCCCCGCTCGTACCGGTACGCGACCGCATCGGTCACCCGCCGGACCAAGAAGATGCCCAGTCCCCCGATGTCCCGGTCATCGAGTGATGCAGTGATGTCCGGATCAGGTGCTTCCAGCGGATCAAAGGCCGGTGCATCATCTGCGATCTCGACGGTCATGAAATCCGGACCGGCATCGCAGTGGATCGTTATCGAGCCCGGATTCCCCCGGTAACCGTGGCGGATGGTGTTGCTAATGCCTTCTTCAACAGCCAGCTGCATATCGAGAATCTCCTCGTCGCAGAAGCCGGCGGTCCGCATGCACTGCTCAATCTCAAACGAGACGCCAGGGATTGCTTCGAGACGGGCGGGAATGACGATATCAGGAATGGGAGACAGGGTCACACCTTCGCATGGGTCGTAGATGCCGGGAGGCCATCGGTCCTATATGCCGTAAATGCAGGTACCTGACATTCTGACAGAACCGCAGTTGACATGGAACACCTCCGGTTAAGATGTACACACGCACGGACATAAAAGGAACGTCAGTAAAGAAAGAAAAAGATTATCTTTACCTATGAAGGATTATTGTAGAAGACGTCTCCCTGAGCGCCAGATCTAATGAGAGAAAACCCATGGAAATAACCACCACGATACATGACACAGCAACCATCCTTGCAGTGACCGGACGTGTGGATTCCACGACCGCAGGAGATCTCGAGTCAGCTCTTAATGCGACGATTGACGAGGGGAACCGGAAGATCATCCTCGATTTTACCGGGCTGGCCTATATATCAAGCGGGGGCCTGCGGGTCCTGCTCGCAACAGCGAAAAAATTGCACAACAACGGGGGCCGGTTCGCGCTCTGTGGCCTTTCGTACGAGGTGCAGAAGGTCATGAAACTTGCCGGGTTCACGACCATCTTCTCCATCTATGCCACACCACACGAGGCAGCAGACGCGTTGAAGGGAACGATGACCTCGCGGACCTGAACTCTTTTTATCTGATTTACATTTCGGTCCCAGTCGATGACTCCAATGAGATCCGGAGATGTTATTCTATCCAGTCGCCTCCCTGTTTCCGTTTCCCGACAGTTGCAAGATAGATCAGGAACTGGTGTATGCCGTCGATGCCTAGGATTTTTGCCGTTGCATCGTCATCGAACGTGGCAATAGCGCAGACCCCGCAGCCGATTGTCTCTGCGGCAAGGTACAGGTTCTGGCAAACGTGGCCGGTGTCAAGGTGCAGGTCCCGGTATTTCGTCTGCTCCATGAACTCCCGTCCGGCGCCGGCCGGTGACGGGGTATGATCTGGCATACGGTAAGCTTATCCGGCTTTCTCCAGATAGTCCTTTTGATGGTACGACCCGGGCCGGAAAAACCGTCCCATGACGGGCAGGTGCTTCCGGCGAGAAAACGGATATCAGCAGGTAACGGGAAATACTGCTTACGGATCCCGAAAAACCATGCCTGCACACGCTGCACCTAATCGGACAAATCTGCCCCCGCTCGTCGAATTTAGAAATGTATCCGTGATCCGGGGTGACAAGAGGGTGCTTGATTCTGTCACACTCGCCATCGGCGAAGGTGAGAACGTGGCTATCATCGGGCCAAACGGCGCGGGTAAATCATCTCTTATAAAAACCATCACCCGCGAGTATTACCCGGTCCTTTCCGAAAGTCCCGTGACATTCAGGTTCCATGGTAAAGAGGATTGGGATATCTTCGATCTCCGGTCGTTTGTCGGGATCGTGTCAAATGATCTCCAGTACACCTTCACGCGGGGGATCACCGGCAGGGAGATGATCCTCTCCGGCTTTTTTTCCAGCGTCGGCCTTTTTAACCGGGAGATCACCCCGGCGATGGAAGAAAAGACCGCTCATATCCTCCGGTTCCTTCGTATCGAACGGTTGAAAGACCGGCCTATGAACGAAATGTCGTCAGGAGAGGCACGGCGCTTTTTGATAGGACGGGCGCTCGTATTCGATCCCGCCACGCTTATTCTTGACGAACCTACGAACAGCCTCGACCTTTCCGCTCTCCACACGTTCCGGAAAACCCTGCGGGCGATCGCTCAGTCGGGGACCAGCATCATCCTCGTAACGCACCACCTCGACGATATCATTCCGGAAGATCTCGCGGGTCGTTCTGATGAAGGCGGGCAGGGTCTGCGGCGACGGGAAAAAACCAGCCATGCTGACCGACGACAATATCGGCCGGCTCTTTTCGGTACCGGTGCATGTGAAGGAAGAGAACGGTTGGTATTACGCCACCGGGTACTGACGCATCCATGGCGTATGAGATCGCACATGGAAACCACCGGTGAAACTCCTGACAACCTGCCGATCCCGGAAGCAATAATACGGTGTTATAGTCCCCGGGCGCCAACACCTCATTCACACCCGGGACGAACGGCACCCCAGTACCGGGGAAGGTGAGATGCTCACGCTAGATGAGATCAGGGAATATACCGGGGAGAACGGACTCTCGTTTCTGCAGGCAGAAGAGAGCCGGAAGCGGCACGGCACGAACGTGATGACTCCACCGGAACGGACGCCACTCTGGAAACAGTACCCTGAAAAATTTCGACAGCCCCATCATCAGGATCCTGCTCTTTGCTGTCGTGGTCTCCGTGGTTGTCTCGGTTCCTGAAGGGAGCGGGATTTTAGACAGCCTCGCGATCCTGGCGGCGATCCTGCTTGCCACCGGCATCTCCTTTTATAACGAGTATCAGAGCGGCCGGGAGTTCGACGTCCTCAACGCCCGGCGCGACGATATGGCGGTCAGGGTGATCCGGGACTCCCACCCCACCGTCGTGCGCTCCCGGGAGATTGTCGCCGGTGACCTTATCCTCCTTGAAGCAGGTGACGCTATCCCTGCCGATGGCTGGCTGCTGGAATCTGACGGGATTTCCTGCGACGAATCAGACTTCACCGGTGAGAGCGAGCCGGCCCGCAAGGAGACCGGTGAAAAAGTTCTCAAGGGAACGTTTTGTGACTGACGGTAGAGGGCGGATGATCGCTGCAGCAGTTGGCGACGCTACCGGAATGGGCGTGATCGCTGCAGCGCTCGGGATCGATCATGCTACAAGGACCCCGCTTGAATCCAAACTCGAAAACCTTGCCGGGCTCATCTCGAAATTCGGGTACGTGATGGCAATCCTCATCTGCTGCACACTTATTATCCGGGGCATCCTTGTCGGCGACGTAACAGGCCTTAATGTTGCCACCGCAGACTACCTATTCGGTTATTTTATGCTCGCAGTCGTAATTATCGTCGCTGCCGTGCCTGAAGGGTTGCCGATGAGCGTCGTGCTCTCTCTCTCCCTTGCCATGAGCAAGATGACCCGGGCCAACTGCCTTGTGCGGCGCCTCGTTGCCTGCGAGACTATCGGGTCGGCGACAACCATCTGTACCGACAAGACAGGGACCCTCACGAAAAACCAAATGGAGGTGGCCGGAGCTTCCGTCACCGCCCCTGCCGACCCTGGACCGGTCCCGGCGAGCGCGGCGGCATGGATAACGCTCAACGCTGCGGTAAACGGAACCGCGCACCTTGAAGAGCAGGAAGATAACAGGGCAAGGGCAATCGGGAACTCAACCGAAGGGGCGCTCCTCCGGTGGCTGCGGGCCCACGCAATCGACTACCGGCAGCTGCGGGAGGAGCACCCGGGCAGGCAGATCCTTTTTGACGGGAAGCGCAAGCGCATGTCGACCGTTGTCGATCTGGACGGCAGACGGTTCCTGCTCGTCAAGGGGGCGCCGGAGATTCTCGCGGGCCTCTGCACGCCGGCGCCCGATCTCCTTGGGGTGGACACCCTAGCCTCCCGTGCGATGCGGCCCCTCGCTTTTGCCCATAAGGAGATCACCGGGGACGACGAGAGCGAGACCGGTCTTCTCTGGGACGGGTACGTCGGCATCCGTGATCCCCTGCGGGACGATATCGCGCAGTCCGTGACCCGGTGCCAGCACGCAGGTATCAGGGTGAGGATGGTCACCGGTGATAACCCGGCAACGGCTCATGCGGTGGCCAGCGAGGCCGGCATCCTCAGTGGCGGGATCGTGATCACCGGAAGAGAATTCCGGGAGATTCCAGCCGAAGGGCAGGTCGCAGCCGCAACAAGCCTCGACGTGATGGCCCGCGCCGAACCCATGGACAAGCTCCTGCTCGTGCAGGCGCTCCAGAAGACCGGCGCGGTCGTGGCCGTGACCGGCGACGGGGCAAATGATGCCCCGGCCCTCCGGCATGCGGATGTAGGGATTGCCATGGGTATCGCCGGAACCGATGTGGCCCGTGAGGCAAGCGACATCATCCTGCTCGACGACTCCTTTGCCTCGATCACGAGCGCAGTCTGGTGGGGCCGGTCGCTGTACGAGAACATCCAGCGCTTCCTCATCTTCCAGCTCACCATCAACTTCAGCATCTGCATCCTCGTCTTTGCCGCACCGCTTCTCGGGTACCCGGAGCCGTTTACCATTATTGAGATTCTCTGGGTAAACATCATCATGGACACGCTCGCCGCGTTTGCGCTTTGCTCGGAGGCGCCGCATCCCGGGCTGCTCGACCGGCCTCCTGTTCCGCGTGATGCCCCGATCATCACGCCATTCATGGCAGTCTCGATCGTGGTAACCGGCGCCTTTCTCGTCGTCGCCGGCCTCCTCCAGCTCGGCACCGGGTTTCTGGGCGGGCAGACGGGCGCGGAGATCGCCTCGGTCTTCTTTGCCGCCTTTATTATTGCGGCAGTGGTTAACGGGTTCAACTGCCGGGCGATGGATGGGAGGATGCCGGCGTTTTTTCCGGCAACCCGACATTCTTTTTTGTCATGGGCGTGATCGTGGCGGTCCAGGTCCTCATCATCCAGTTTGGCGGGGCGATCTTTGGCACGGTGCCGCTCACGGGTGCGGAATGGGTGACCATTGCGATTGCAGCGGCAGTTCCGGTGCTGGTTTTGGGTTTTCTGATCCGGAACGTATTCTCCTGGCACCGTGCCTCAGGGAAAATCCCGGCAGGTTCATGAGCGGACCGGCACAGTTGGTACCTGGTGCGAATCCGAAAAAATCTTCACCTTATTTCCAGTACCGGTATATATGGCACCATACCACCGGGTACCAAAAACAATGCAGACGGGTCCGGATACCGGTGATCACCGGGCTTGCCCGCCCGCACGAGGTTGACTATGGAAAAGATCCAGCTGCAAAACCAGGCTCCAGCCGCGCCGCTCCCCATCGTGATAGCCGGCGCACTTGTTGACGGAAAGGAGAACTATCTGACAATCGGCGCTTACGGCGTCATGTCCGTCCAGCCTCCGGTCGTCTATATCTCATCCATGAAGGCCCATTACACGAATGCCGGGATCAAAAAGACCGGGTATTTCAGTATCAACGTGCCCTCTGCAGGTCTCATCAAAGAGACCGATTACTGCGGGCTGGTCTCGGGACGCGAGACCGACAAGTCCTTGGTCTTTTCCGCGTTCTACGGCAAGAAAAAGCACGCCCCGATGATCCGCGAATGCCCGGTAAATGTGCTCTGCAAAGTGGCAAAGACCGTGGAGCTGCCCAACAACGAGGTCTTCATCGGCGACGTTGTTGAATATTACGTGGACAAAGATTGCCTGACGGACAATAGTCCCGATCCAAAAAAGATCGACCCGCTGCTGCTTGCCGGCCGCTCGTACCGGAAACTGGGTCGGATCGCCGGCACGGCGTTTGCAGCAGGAAAAGCCCTCATGAAGAAACCCTGATCCTCCTTTTCCCTGCACCGGTATAAGGTTCCCGGACGGGTATCCGGAAAATGCAGGAGGGCACGATTCGTACTCATGGAGGTAATTGTGCTTTGCCGTTTTTTTAGAAAAATTATTTCTGGTGAGCCGGTCTGTTTTTGTTCCTTAAAGAAGCCCGACTTAATTCATTTTTCTTTTTTATTTTCATTCAGGACAAAATATGCCATAAATCCAAAAATTATTCCCACAACGAGTGCGAAAGCCGGAGGTATGCCAAACACCGCCAGCATGACTGCGACGATTATCCCAAGAATTATCCCTTTCCCCTGGGAGTTTTTCAGGTCCTGAACGTTCATACTCACTCATTTTCGTAATTCAAATAAATAGACATCTCCCATGGGGACGTTTGCCATGAATTCAGCATTTATTATCATCATCGTCTATTTGCCACCGGGTCGGCGTTACTGGGTTGGCGGGGACCTCATCCCGCCCCGAAAGGGGGGGTGCAGCGGGTGCCGGGGTTGTAATGAGAAGTGTTACAGGTTTTTCAAATGATGTCTCAAAAAATGATAGTCGGGATTAATTCTATTATAGGTTATGGTACATGCTCAAAACTGGAAGAGGGTGGTCGCTCTATGCAGAAACTGTTCCGTTCCGATGCAGTAGGCCGTTCCTCTTTCCAGCTGTATAATCTTTGATAGAAAGACTCTGTTATAAAAAAGATGGTAAACCCGGGGTATATTTCAAGAGGGATGCAAAAAGCCCGTAAGAGTGAAAAATCACTGACCAATTATTCCTGATATAAAATGAAGGGAGAACAGATCATGATCACCGTAAAGAAAAGAGATGGTCGTAAAGAACCGTTTGTCACCGAAAAAATTGTCGTGAGTATCATAAAGACCGGTGCACCGCCCGATCTCGCACGGACTATCGCCCATGAGATCGAGCGTAATGCAACTGATGGCATCGCCACCCGGGATATCAAGGGCCGGGTTCTTACGATGCTCAAATCGAAAAATCCTGAATGGGAGAGGAACTGGATGGTCTTTGATACTGCTGTAAAAAAGCGGTCAGAATAGAATTCACACAAAGGAGGATGAAGGAGGATGCCGTACCGCTGGAAAACAAAGGTTGCCGTAGATGAAACCATCGTCGTGATAATGAATGTCCTTGGGCAGAATCCTGATCTGCCGGATTGGTTGATTGCCACGATCAATGGATCAATCGCTGATTCAGATACAAAACTGGCTGCATATTTCTTCGAAGAGGTTAAAAAACATGTCCCTGCAGCCCTGAAATATTTTGAATCACGCGAGTAGGCAGGCTAAAGATTTATCTTCTTTTTCGCCGTGGGGGGGAATGGACTGCCGGCCAGAGAGGTGTGAAGTAGGTACCCGGTGGGCACCTACCGGACGACGATGGAGAGCGGTTTTATTAAATCTTCCAAAAAAGTTGCAGAATGTTTTCTTTGATGAGTTCTGAAAAGGTGCGTTTTTTAATTCCCAAGTGAGGGATAATCGGTGTATCCCTTTTCCTCGCCGGTATAGAATGTCGCTATATCTTCATGGTTCAGCGGGGCATTGCTCATAAAACGTTCGGGGAGATCGGGGTTTGCGAGGAACAAAGTCCCGAATGCGATCAGGTCTGCGAGGCCGTCTTCAATCGCCTTTTCCCCACTCTCTTTATCGTACCCTCCGTTCAGGATCAACGTCCCGTCAAATTTTTTACGGATGAGCGGGGCCATCTCTGCATCCGGGTTTATTGCCCCGAGTCTGCCGCCAACCGGTTCCACGAGGTGAAGGTAGGCAATACCGATCCTGCCGAGCTCCTCTGCCAGATGGCCAAAGGTTTCCCGGGGGTTGGTATCAGACATTGCGTGGAGGTTGAAGTGCGGCGAGATCCGGTAACCCACCTTTTTTGCCCCCCATACGCGGACCACTGCTTCGGTCACCTCGAGGGGAAGGCGGGCGCGGTTCGCCAGGTTTCCCCCATACCGGTCAGTTCTCCTGTTCGAACCATCCCTCAGGAACTGGTCCAGTAGGTAACCGTTCGCTCCATGGATTTCAACGCCATCGAAACCTGCCTTTTTTGCGTTTGTCGCACTGTCCCGGAACTGTTTTGTGATCCCCCGTATCTCCTTTTTTTCGAGTGCCCTAGGAACCGGGATCTGCTTCTTTCCTACCGGCGTGTGGATCTCCTCACCGACCGGGAGCGCTGAAGGGGCGACCGGAAGCTCGCCATGCAGGAAATCCGGGTGCGACATCCGACCTACATGCCAGAGCTGGAGGAATATTTTTCCCCCGGCCCGGTGGACGGCAGCAGTCACCTGCTTCCAGCCGGCAACCTGTTCCTTTGTGTGAATCCCGGGAGTTCGGAAAAAACCCACACCCTGCGGGCTGACCTGGGAACCTTCGGTAATGATGAGGCCTGCCGTTGCCCGCTGGACATAATACGTAACTGACAGCGGACCCGGGACATTGCCTTCGATGGCGCGGCCCCGGGTCATGGGTGCCATCACTATCCTGTTTGAGAGCGGAATCCCGCCCATGATATACGGGGTAAATAATTCCATTCGGGTTCTCCCTTTTTCAGGCACAAAAGCCAGATGCCCGGATACGTGCTGCTCGATCGGAACGATGCAAGGCTATGAATTACCCTCCCACGCGTGCATAGGAATCCGTCATCCGGTTTGCGATGGGACCCCAGAGGAACTGCCGGTCCACCTTTGTCCTTCCCCGCCTTCCCCTCACCTGCGCATTCACGGGATCATCGATCATGGTGCCGATCCCCCATGCGAGCGATTCGGGTTCCGGCTGCACCTTGATGCCGTTGACGAACGTGTCGATGTTCTCCGAGAGGCCACCGACATCGCAGGCAACCACCGGTTTCTCCGCACTCCATGCTTCCAGCAGCACAAGGCCGAATGGCTCGTTCCTGCTGGGGATAACGACAAGATCGCAGGCATTCAGGAGACGGATGTACTCCGAGTCAGGAATATACCCGACAAAATTGACCGGAAGATCCCGGGCCCGCTCCTGGAGATACTGCCGCATCCCACCGTCCCCGGCCACGATCACTTTTGCATCCCAGCGGTCACGGCATACCTTTCGTAACGCCTCGATAAACAGGTCAGGGCCTTTCTGGTACACGAGCCTGCCGATAAAAAGGATCAGGGGGGCGTACGGGTGGATCCCGTATGCCCGCTTCACATCACCGGGATCGATACTGGCCCGGTACTGCTCTGGCACGATCCCATTAGGGACAACATCACATTTCCAGTCCGGAACATTGTAGAGCTGCATCACCTCATGTTTCATGACGGTAGAAACCGCGGTTACCTTCTTTGCGACGAGGCCGCCATACCATTCCTTGCCC
>CAWEFI010000003.1:0-16978 GCA_963808285.1 uncultured Methanoregulaceae archaeon | reverse complement strand
ACCGGGGTGTATCCATTACCATTTTGCACCGGGATGTTTACGTTTCCGGGATTTTCGGGTACGTACCCGTTTGGTGTATACCCACTCCCATTGTACGCCGGTATGTATCCGGTCTCATTGAAGAGTGCAAGGGTTTGCCCGGTCTGGTTCATCTTCTGCCAGTATTGGTCCAGTGCCAGGTTCGCGGCATCGGTCTGGTTGGCGTCAAGTGCTGCTTCCAGTTCGGAAAGCCGGAGGCTTGCCTGGTCAACCTGTTTATCCAGGAGATCGGTCCGGTTGAAGGTGAAGGAATCGTCAAGGTTTTCAAACGCGAGCTTGAGCCCGTATAGTGAGCTCTCAGGGCCAATCGGTCCATTGTATGGCTGAATGTTGTTTGCGAGCTGCAGTCCCTGCGTGCTGGTAGTGTTGTCTGCTGCAACGGTCCCGATGGCGCAGAGCATTCCCAGCGCTACCAGGGCCACCAGCATGCCAAATCTGGTCTTCATGGTTTTTTCCCTCCATATTCCGGCTTATGCCGTTGAGTGAATATTCCTGTTCGGGTGCCTTAAGGGTCGTTACCGTTCCGCTGAATTCCGGTCGTTCATGCGGTTTCCCTGTGTCGCACAATCGTTCCGGACGGTTCAGGTTGCAGATCGGAGCGATTTCCTGCGGGAAAAAATTCCGGTCTTTTCCCGGGGGAAATACGCGCTAAACGGGTTCCGGACCAGCCGGGCGCGCATGAGCGGGGGAGAATAAACCCGGGAAACCGGCGGCTCCGCGCCCCTCATCTGTCCCGTAATTATCTTCAATGGGAGTTCCTCAGGAGAGGTGCATGGTGCGTATGCCGCAGATATCGAAGTTCCTTGACTGCCGGCCGATGCCTGACAGGATCCGTGAGGAGTTTTCCCTGAGGGAGAAAAAACAGGACCTCCAGAAGATCCGTGTTGCTGCTGATGGCAGCGACCATCTCTTTCCCGGGTGCAATCACGGCGCTGAAGGTGCCCGGCTGGAGCATTACCTCCTTTTGGATCTCAATTTGCAGTGCACCTGACCCCTGCTGTACCAGTGGGAGAAAACACCGGCCCTGAGCGAAGGGAACATGATCGCCCGCCGGAAATTGTCATGATCCTTCGGGAGAAATTCCCCGGGAGGTTTTTATTGGTTCGGGACGGTATCCGGTTTCTGGCAGGCTGTCAGATAGCTTGCCTGGACATACGTTCTCAAAATATCGGATCGTGTAAGAAAACCGGCCAGCGTATCCGGTGTTCCTGCCCGTACAACCGGAAGATGGTCGAAGTTATGGCCGACCATGATCGCGAGGGCTTTCTCAAGGGTATCTTCCGGATGGACAACGAGCGGAGCGGGAGTCATGGCCTGCCGTACGGCCGGGCACAATCCCTTCCCGGTCTGGAGTGATTGTGCATCCCGGTTCGTGATAATCCCTACTGAAGCGGCCGTCCTCGATACGGGAAAACCGGAATGCCCTGTTGACGCAATGGAGTCGAGGACTTTCGCCGGCTCATCTGATGGGGAGAAGGTGATGACAGCCTCCCGCGGGATCATGGCGTCACGGACCAGAATCCGTTCGAGCGTTTCCCTGTCATATTCCCCGCGATGGGCACCGGACTGGGCTTTCGTGGGGACCTGCGCCCGGAAGATGTTCGTGTCACCGAGGAACAGCTTGGAAACGGCAACTGCTCCCATTGCCGGAACAAGGAGGGTAAAACTGCCGACCATCTCCACGACCATGATCAGAACAGCAATCGGTGCGTTTGCAATCGCTCCGAAAAGGGCGATCATCCCAACGATAACAAATGCAGGAACTGATTCAGCGGGGACAAGAGCCGGTGTGAGCAGGTGCAGGAGGATCCCTATGGCCCCGCCAACAGACGCTCCGATGGCGAGACCAGGACCAAAGACACCCCCGCTGCCACCAGAACCAAGCGTTAACGAGGTTGTCACTATCTTCACGAACGGAAGGAGGAGAAGGACCGCCAGGGGAACCATCGAGTAAATGATGAGCTGGGTGAAGCCATAGCCTGCTCCCAGCCCGCCAAATCCGAGGATCTCCGCATCCGGTGATATGCTCGCAAGCATGAGTACAAACAACCCGAGAATGACTGCTCCGGATACCGGTTTGAGGTACGGGGGGATGTGGTACCGGCTGGACAGATCGCTGAATTTTTCCTGGGTCCAGTAAAACGTGAAGATATAGAAAAAGCCAAACGCTGCGCAGAAAAACCCGAGAATCAGGAAGAACGGAAGTTGCTGGATAGTCCAGTTGATCGCCGTAAGCGCGAAGAGAGGGGTGTACCCCTCAAAGAACCCGAATATCCCGTACCCGATAATCGAGGCAAGAAACGCAGGGACGATAGCCTCGGATTCAAAATCCCGGGTGTAGAGGACTTCCGCGGCAAGGACCGCCCCGCCAAGGGGGGCCTTGAAAATGGTCCCGATCCCCGCCCCGATGCCGGTGGCGAGAGCGATGCGGCGCTCCCGGGGTGTCAGGCCGAGCATATCGCCAACGAGCGACCCGAATCCGGCAGAGATCTGGGCGGCCGGTCCTTCCCTGCCGGCACTCCCCCCGGTTGAAATCGTAAGGATAGACGTCACCGCTTTTAACAGCGGGATGCGTTTCCGTATCCTGCCGTCTGTATGGAAAGCCTTGATTGCCGCATCGGTGCCATCTCCCTCGGCTTCCGGCGCAAACTTGGTCAGGAGGATCCCGGAGATAAGACTGCCAAAAATGAGAATGGGAAGCAGCAGAATGAGCGATGACGGAAGTGACCATTGCGCGATCTGGGCAATGCTCTGGCCTTCTCTCGGATAGACATAGCCAAGGAGATCCCCCCAGAAGAAGGCCATCGCGAGCTTGAGTCCTTCATAAAAGATGAGCGCGCCGAACCCCGAGATGACGCCGATTATAGTGGCGATGAGAATAAGCCGCTTGTATGGCGTTATCTGTGGTGAGAGGTCTGGCATGAAACTTCCCGTATCTGTTTCCAAGATTTCTTTTGCTTCCCTGTTTTACTTTTCCCTTCACAACGGGTTTTCTCTAAAAAACCAGATGCGGGATTTGAACAGATCATGAATAGGGATGGATCTTTCTGAACAACAATACCTTGACCTGATCGTTGATCACGAACCATACCAGTGCATAGCCCCAGACTATCAGCGCAAGCGACCAACCGATGGGCGTCATGATGAAAACACCGTAGATCGCGATGAGAGTGGCGGCTACCTGCGTTATTTCTGCGGTGCCAAAAAGAGCGAACGCCGGCAACGGTCGTTCCCAGAAATGCTGCTGGCCGGTGCGGGCAAGGTAAATCGTCATGTGACCGGCAACAGCAAGCTTGAGGAAGATGAGTGTCTGGATGACGCCGGGATCAAGATGGAAATATTCCCGTGCCACCCAGAGAAGGATAAAACTTGAGACAACGCCGAGAAGCCCAAGAATCGAAGCGAGGGTCAGAATGCGGTTCATCTGCCAGCGCACGGGCTTTCCTGCGACCGGTGCGTTATCAAAGGCGATCATCATGATGGGGAGGTCATTGAGGATGGCGAGCACGACCAGCATGAGGGCAGTAACCGGGTAAAAATTAAGGAGCACAATACAAAGAGTCAGGAATATCAGGACCCTGACTGTCTCGGCGATCCGGTAGACTGCATAATTTTCCATCCGCCGGAATATCTCCCGGCTCCTCTCAATCGCATCAATGATGACCGAGAGCCCGGGTTTTGTGAGGACGATATCCGCAGCAGATTTTGCAGCGTCTGTTGCACCGGCAACCGCAATGCCGGCATCAGCCTCACGGAGTGCCGGTGCATCGTTCACTCCATCACCGGTCATCCCGACGATATGGTTGCCACCCTGGAGGATTTTCACAATCCGGAACTTGTCTTCAGGGAGAACCTGGGCAAACCCATCGGCGGACTCCATTTGTATCCGGGACTCATCCCCGTCACCGGCAGCCAGCGCAGTCCGGGGAAGGATATTCTGGCCAAGACCTACCTTTCCGGCGATCTCCTTGGCAATGGCGACATGATCCCCGGTCACCATTTTCACGTTCACGCCATGTTTTTTTGCTTCGGCGATCGTGGCCGCAGCATCCTCCCGGGCGGATCGAAAAGCCCGATCAGGCCAAGATACTGCCATGTACCGTCCGGTCTTGTCCGTCCAACGCCAAGCGCCCGGTACCCTTTCTCAGCAAATGCCGTTATCCAGCCGTCCAGCGTTGAACCGAGTACCGCTTCTGTCCCGGCAAGGGTGGCAATTGCCTGAGAAGCACCCTTTGCCACTTCAATTACTGTTCCACCGGCGTTCCTGACCTTCGCCTTTGCATATTTTGAGTCGGGATCGAACGGCACAAAATCGATAACCTCGTACCCTTGAGTGCCGGGCTCTCCGGAAGTGGTGGCAGATACGGCTTTTTCGAGGATCGCCATATCGATAGGATCATTGCTCTCTTTTTTTGAGGCCAGTGCCGCTGCGATAATGACATCCTGTTCCAAAACCCCGGGGAAAGTCCTGATCTCACCGATGCTGATGGAATTCTGCGTGATTGTCCCGGTCTTATCGGAGCAGAGGATATCCATCCCGGCCATCTCTTCTATGGCAGAAAGCCGGCTGACAATCGCCTCCTTTTTTGCCAGGGCCACGGCTCCGACGGCCATGGTCACGGTCATTACGGCGGGAAGTGCCGCAGGAATTGCTGCTACGACAAGGATGAGGGCGAACTGAAGTGTGTCAAGAAAGGATTCAGACCGTATGAGCGCGACAATAAAAATGATGCTGACCAGCACGACTGCGAGGATAATGAGGTAGTTCCCGATCTTTTCGATGGCGGCCTGAAAATGGCTTCGCGGAGATTTTACCTGGACAAGCCGGGCGGTCTTGCCAAAAAAGGTGTTTCCCCCTATTGTGGTGACCTTTGCATCCATCTCACCCTGACGGACGATGGATCCAGAGTAAACCATATCTCCCGGCTTCTTTTCGACCGGGAGGGATTCACCGGTCAGCGCCGATTCATCGAGAAGGAGGTATTTCCCGTTTCCCAGAAAGGCATCTGCCGGCACAATATCCCCAAGCCGGATATGGATAATATCCCCGGGCACGAGTTCTCGGGCCGGGATCTCCTGCCAGGTCCCGTCCCGGAGCACGCGGGCATTGGGTGCGAGCTGCTTTTTTAAGAGTTCGATTGCATTCTCTGCTTTTCTCTCCTGGAGAAATCCGACAACCGCATTGGTTATCAGGAGGAGCAGAATGACGGCAAAATCTTCCCAGTTCGCAATTGCTGCCGACAGGATGGCGGCTGCCTCGATCATCCACGGGATCGGGCCCCAGAAATAGGAAAGGAATTTGAGCAGCGGGTGTTTCTTTTCTTCTGGGAGATCATTGAAACCGTACCGGCTTCGGAGGTCAGTTACCTCTGCACCGGTCAGCCCGTTCATGGATCCCTGAGCCGGTGCTGGCGCTGCTGCTGTCATATCCGGGGTAATAGAATCACCTGTCACAGACTACTATCCTCCTTCTGCCCTGCCCTAGTTATCTCTCGATTCCGTATGCCTTTTGATGGCAAAATTCCTTATGATTCACTGAATGTCCGGGTTAATAAACACCATGGGAATGGCGGGGGCGGGTCATAAAACCGCATTCCTGCGGAGATAACGCCCCGCCCCGCGAATAAGAAATCAGGTGCAACCAATAACCCACGAATCCGGGCTCTCCTGAACGTATCCTTCACTTTCTTTACCACAGGTAATAAATAGCGCCCGGCACCCTATGCTCCCATAGTGATACAATGCCGGAATCAGAAAGAGATAAAACAACAACCATTTTCGGCGTCATTGAGCCCCGGAAGAAAACAGCGGCACGGCTCCCAAAGCCGGATCCTGCACACAACGCTGAGGCCGCCCTGAAAAACGCAGCCGTAAAAGAGTTGAATGGCTTTATTCAGCATGGCAAAGATGCGCTGGTATCTGCAGGCCTGATAACTGTACAGATGGAGGCCCGGGTATGAGCACTGCAAAATATATCCGTTGGTTTGCGGAGATCAGGAACGAAGATGTCGCCAGCGTCGGGGGCAAGAACGCCTCGCTTGGCGAGATGTACCAGGACCTCACAAAGGTCGGCGTGAAAATTCCCAACGGTTTTGCCATCACCGCCGATGCGTACTGGCGGGTGGTGAAAACGGGGGGTGTCATTGACCGGCTCAGAGACACCCTGGCCGATCTCGACAAGACCAGCGTCACCAATCTTGAAGGTCGGGGGAAAAAAGCAAGGGACCTGATCCTCGGCGCCGGCATACCTGACGATATCTGGAACGAGGTTAGCGCGGCCTATGACCGGCTCTGCGAAGAATATGGCCCAGATACCGATGTAGCGGTCAGGAGCTCTGCAACAGCCGAAGACCTCCCCACCGCATCTTTTGCCGGCCAGCAGGAGACCTACCTTAACATCCGCGGGTATAATGCGCTCAGGGAAGCCTGCAGCAAATGTTTTGCCTCCCTGTTCACTGACCGGGCGATATCCTACCGGATCGATGAGAATTTCGACCATTTCAAGGTTGCCCTTTCGATCGGGGTCATGAAGATGGTCCGCTCCGATATGGCTTCGAGTGGGGTGATCTTCACCCTCGACACCGAGACAGGGTTCCGGGACGTTGTCTTTGTCACCGGCTGGTACGGCCTTGGCGAGAACATCGTGCAGGGCGCGGTCAACCCGGATGAGTTCTATGTCTTCAAACCGACGGCACGGACTGGGCACCGGGCCATTATCAGAAAAAACCTTGGCGATAAGAAGATCAAGATGATCTACGGGCAGGGAACCTCCAAGGTCCTGACAAGGAATGTGGAAGTCCCCGAATCGGACAGCCGGCGTTTCTGTATCACGGACAACGAGATCCTCGAACTGGCACAGTACGCGATCAGGATTGAGGATCACTACTCAGAGAAAGCGCACCAGACTGTCCCGATGGATATCGAATGGGCAAAGGATGGGATCACCGGGGAACTTTTCATTGTACAGGCACGGCCCGAGACCGTCCACTCACAGGAAGCGAGGGATGTTCTTATAACATATCACCTGGAGAAGCGGGGGCCGGTGCTTGCGAAGGGAAAGGGCGTGGGTGAAAAGATCGCGACCGGCACAGCGCGGGTGATTGCCGATATAAGCCACCTTGGCGAGTTCCGGCCCGGGGAGATCCTCATCGCTGACACAACAAACCCCGACTGGGAACCGGTCATGAACACCGCCGCAGCGATCGTTACCAACCGCGGGGGGCGGACCTGCCATGCCGCGATCGTCAGCCGGGAGCTCGGTGTTGCGGCGGTGGTCGGGACAAACGATGCTACCGAGAAGATCAGGACCGGGCAGGAGGTGACCGTCAACTGTTCGGAGGGTGACGAAGGGGTCGTGTACAAAGGGATCCTGCCATTCCACGCTGAAAAAGTCTCCTTAAAGGGTCTCAGGCGACCGAAAACAAAGATTATGATGAACCTCGGGGAGCCTGACCAGGCCTTCGCGCTCTCGATGATCCCCAACGACGGCATCGGGCTTGCCCGTATGGAGTTTGTCATCAATAATTATATCAAAATCCACCCGATGGCACTCGTCCACCCGGAAAAAGTCACCGATGAGGCCGTGAAGGCAAAGATAGCTGACCTTACCTACGGGTACGAGAACCCGGAAGACTATTTTGTCGGGAAACTGTCGCAGGGCATCGGGACGATCGCAGCCGCCTTTTACCCCAAGCCGGTGGTTGTCCGGATGAGCGATTTCAAGACCAACGAGTACGCGAACCTCCTCGGGGGGAAATATTTCGAACCCGAAGAGTCAAACCCGATGCTCGGCTTCCGCGGGGCATCCCGGTACTACGATGAGAGGTACCGCGAAGGTTTTGCCCTTGAGTGCCGTGCGATGAAACGGGTACTGGAGGAAATGGGCCTCACCAATCTGGTCATCATGATCCCGTTCTGCCGGACGGTCGGTGAGGGCGAGAAGGTGCTGGCCGAGATGGCAAAAAACGGGCTTGTGCGGGGTAAGAACGGGCTATCGGTCTATGTGATGTGCGAGATCCCCAATAACGTCCTCCTCATCGATGAATTCAGCCGGTTGTTCGACGGGTTCTCGATCGGATCGAACGACCTGACCCAGCTGACGCTCGGGGTCGACCGTGATTCCGTGGTGGTTGCCCACGATTTCGACGAGCGGGACCCCGGCGTGATGAAATTCGTATCCATGGCGGTACAGGGTGCACGGCGGAACGGGCGCCATTCCGGCCTGTGCGGGCAGGCGCCCAGCGACTACCCGGAGTTCGCCGAGTTCCTGGTCAGGGAGGGCATCGAATCCATATCCCTCAACCCGGACTCAGTGATGAAGATCACCCAGAAAGTGGTCGAGATGGAGGAGCAGCTGGATAAACAGGGAACAAAGTGATTGTTTCCTTATTATTCCCCTGTATCGTTCCTGATGCCCTGGCAGAAGATGACCAATTTTGGGTCTCATTAAAAAATCGGTAACGCTAACTTGTCATGAGATAAAAATGCCAGATTAAAAAATCGATTTAAATGACTTAATCACTCATTCTGACCATTTTTCTTGAAGATTAAACAGGCACTATTTTCATCCCGCGCCCAGTTAACAGAGCCCGGCGCCGGGCTATTCCCGAATATCGTAAATCTGGAAATGGTTCAGGGCAAAATTTTCAGTTTTTTTGCCATTCTTTTGATTTTTTCATCAATATTGGGGCTGTTCTCCATACCGTGCCACTCATCGTTGCTCATCCCCATAAAAAAACCGCATGACGAACATTTAATTCAGGCTTCATAGTGATCTGGGAATTCTGCATGAAGTGTTGATTTTCCGCACTGGGGGCATGTAATCTTCTCCTGGTAGATGGAAGCAGTAACCTCGCTGTTCCGATCCTGAGGGTAGAACTTTGAATCTCCAGAGACGGTCCCGGGGTCACCGGTTTTTACATTATCTGCGACAGAGTGTGCGGCTATGTGGCAGTCTTTGACGCCTTTGTTGGCCTTAACTTTTAAATTGTCAGTCATTGTGTTTTTTCCCTCCCTTTTTGAGAATGATATTTTTTGAAAAGTTCTCATAAAATATGAAAAATCCCTCAACTGTTTCGATGATAAAGTGCATTATCAGGAATGTATTTATAAAGTTCCTGTTATTGCAAAACCTGTAACAATTCATGTTTAGATCAGGATTTCTCCAGGGCTGTTATACCTCTCCTTTATCGATTCCGCGATTTAAAAACAGGTATAACGCAACGATTACCAAAAGGTAGCCTGCAGTCCGGGCAGAGATCGTAGCGACTTCCCATGTTGCTCCGAGCCCCAACAGAGTATAAAGATGGGAAATGCCAAAAAGTCCGAAGGCAAGACCGATAATCAATGCACCCAGTGCGTCTTTTTGCGTGTAGACAAGTACTCCCAGAATTACGATAATAACGCAAAGCACTAAATTAATGAGATTAACGATATCCAAGTCGAATACCATGTTTTTCCACCCTCGATTCTGTTCAATCATTCATGGTGTTATATATATGATATTTTGGCTCTGTCCATTAATCATTCATCATATATTCATGGATGGAGTGCCAGTCCCTTGCGGATTTCGATCTGCAGAGCATCACCTGTAAGACCTCCGAATCTCTTCTTGGCTCACAGGTAATAAGTGACCAAAATGGGAGATGATAGTGACCGGTAGTGCATGAAGTCCCGGGGGTCATCGGGAAAATCCGGGCTTACGGATTCCCCTCATCCACCGCCCGGATAATGATCACCGGCCGGTTTGTCTTCATGACAACGTCATGCGCCGTGCTGCCGGCAAAGAGATCATGGAAACAGCCTTTTCCAAACGAGCTGATCCAGATGACCGATACGTCTTCCTCTTCAGCAGTCTCAGTGATCCCACCTGAAGGTTGTCCTGTCTTTACGATGGCCCTGGACTGGATCCCTTGTGCGGCAAGAGTGTCACGGATTGCCCCCATACGGATCTCTGCTGTACGGGCGGTTTCCTTATTCTCGCGTCCCGTGTCGTCCCGGGGGACTACATGAAGGAGAATAATCTCTCCCACCCCTTTGAGAGAACCGGCGAGGGCTATTGCCCGCTCAGAGTATGGAGAGAAATCTGTCGGGCAGAGGATCCGCGAGAAGATCATCGGACAGAACTTTGTATATGTTTCCCCGAAGAGAGTCCTGACAATCTTATGACGCATGACAAGGACATTGATCCTGCTGATACGGCAGAGGACCTCTGTAGAGACGTTGCCGGTGATCACTCCTGACGGGAGGCTGAGTCCATAGGAGCTGATAATGATCAGATCGGCATTGTTTTTTTCCGCAGTCTCAAGAATTGTCCCCGCGGAATTGGATGATATTGTTAATACCGGTGTCACCGCGATAGTCGGGCACAGTGTTTCAAGATAGATTTTGTCCGCCAGGATAGACTTTTCAGCGGCACGGGTGACAAATGCTTCAATAATCTGCCTCCCCATCGGGCTCCGGATTTTTTTGATTACATGCAGGAGAATGATTTCACGAATTCCGGGAATGCCGGAAATACACTCCATTATCCGCCGTGAATGTTCCGAAAAATCTGTCAGGATAAGTACTTTTTCAAACATGGCTCACCCCCAGCGGCAACCCTGCCGGGACTGACTGCAGGCAGCATGACAGAACTGGCCCCCTAGTCAAATAATACATACTATCCCGTTTATTTAAGAATATCTGGATCAGACCGGAAAGGTAACATGAGCCAAAACAGGAGGATAAATAATCAAAGTACTGGACTGCATATTCAAAAACATATATCGAAGATTCAGACCAACAGGTAACCAATGGATGCAGCAGTCACCGTCCTCTTTCTCGGTCTTTTGATCTTCACGGGAAATATCCTCTCACGATTATTCACGCTCACCAAGATTCCCGACGTGCTCTTTCTCATCGCCATAGGGATCGTGATCGGACCCCTGCTGGGCCTGGTTTCGCCGGCGGAATTCGGGGTCGTCGGCCCGCTCTTTACGCAGGTTACGCTCGCGATCATCCTCTTCGAGGGCGGCCTGCACATCACCATTGAGACCTTAAAAAAATCCATCGCCGGCACCACCGCAATCACCGTCGCCAATTTCGTGATCATTACCCTCATCATCATCGTCATCATGAACTATGCTGCAGGTTTCTCCCTTATTGAATCCTGCATGCTCGGGGCCATCCTAGGCGGCACCTCTTCGGCAGTCGTCATCCCGTTTACCCGGTATCTCAATATCGGGACCGACGCGAAAGCGATCCTTGCCCTTGAATCTGCAATCAGCGATGTGCTCTGCATTGTCGTGCTGCTGGCCCTTCTCGATGTGGTACACTTCCAGGATTTCAACGTCGGCCATATCGCCGGTAACCTTATTGCCTCGTTTCTCATCGCGATTATCATCGGCGTTATCGCCGGTGTCTGGTGGTCGTCGGTCTACCCAAAACTTGCGAGCATCAAGAGCATCTTTATCACACCGGGATTCGTCTTTATCGTGTTCGGACTTGTCAGCCTGCTCGGGTTCTCCGGTGCGATTGCGGCACTTGCCCTCGGGGTAACGTTCGGGAACCTGAATTATTTCAAGGCAGAGAAGATCCTCCCGTTCCTTGGCAATGATGTCACGCAGGTTGAACTTACGCCCGTTGAAAAGGAATTCTTTACCCAGCTGGTCTCACTTTTAAAAACATTCTTTTTCCTCTTTATCGGCATCTCTATCTATTTCTCCAACATGGTCATCCTTTACCTCGGCGCCGCACTCGTCATCTGTATCTACCTTGCCCGAATCGTGATTGTCTGGCTCACGATCCCACGGACTATCCCGTCATCGGATGCCTCGATCATTGCTGCCATGGAACCAAAAGGGCTTGCAGCCGCTGTCCTTGCTTCTCTTCCCCTCCAGGCAGGGATTGCAGCAGGGCAGACGATACAGGATCTTACCTATATCGTGATCTTTTTTTCCATCCTTGCCTGCTCGGTGCTGATCTTCCTCTTGGAGAAAACATCGTTTGCCCGGGTGTACCGGAAATTATTCTGGTCATTTGGGAAAGAACCGGCCACTTCCTGAAACTCCCGGCACCACTCTTTATTTGTCGTAGCGGGGTGGCGGCGGGGGTGGTGATCGTGGCTTTTCCTTTACTCGGGTATAAAACGAAAAAGCATACCGACGATAAAATAAAACCGGTGATGGCGGCCATCAGCATGGTGATGAAAGATAAATCCGGAAACTTCCCTTTCACAGACCGGCCAGATACACGAAAAGAAAAGCAGCAATAATTTTTAAGACTGGCCGGAATAGGTTAAGGTGCAATAAAAATATAATTCTTTATAACCGGTGGAATGCATGATCTCGGCCCGACCTCACCATAAATCTCAGATCTCATCGATACTTGCCCACCTTGCATCGGATGTTGGCCTGGCGATAATAATTGCACTCGTCTTCCTCGCCGTCTACCTGATCGATATTATAACTCCTCTGGGCGATCCCATCTGGCTGCTCTATTTCATTCCCCTTATCCTGGCTTACTGGTCAAGCAGGTACTATGCAATTCCTGCAGTCTGTATCGTTACCCTGCTGTTTCTCATATGTGGTTTTTTCTTCTCCCCGGCCGGGATAGCGGCAAGCCTGGCTCTCGGTACCGGTTCTCTTTTTTATTATTTTCATCAGCGTTGCGCTTGTTCTCTGGATAAAACGCGGGTTATAAATCATTGAAGAGGTGTCGTTACCCACCTGATACGAATCCGATCACGCCATACTACAGGAAGGTCATGTTAATTTAATCACCGTCAACAGTGTGTTATTTTACCTGTGGCCCGGCAAAACCCGGATGAACCCCTGCATAAGGAAGAACGTTTATCATGTGCGGCCGGTACTCGCCTGCCTGTATCGATGACCTCTGCGGGAGGTTCCGGGTTATCGACCCGGCCATCGGGTTCCGATCGCATTTTAATGTTGCGCCGGGCAGTAGGAACCCGGTGATCGCGGTGCACGATCGGGAGGAGGCGGTGCTGATGCTATGGGGGCTCGTGCCGCACCGGGCAGTCGCCGGAAAGGTATCGCAGTGATGCTCATACGGGAGGTGCGGCTAAATACCCGTCCACCCCATAGTTCCGGGTAGAGAGATGATGCAATGCCCGTCGTAATACTCAAGGTGCGCAAAGGCTGGACAACGGAACAGAAACGCAGGATAGTAAAAGAGTTCACGAACACCCTTGTCACCACACTCAAGATCGACCCGGATCTCGTCACGATCATGATCGACGAGCACAGCCTCGAGGACATCGGCCATGGCGGCGTGCTCCGCTGCGATGAACACTAACCCTCCCTGTTTTTCATTAAAATTCCCTGGCTCTACCGTGCCCCGGAGGGGCCATCATGGTGGGAAATCTGCACTGTAGAAAACCTATTTCATGAGATATTATTGCCCCCCTTGCGCCAACCCTGCCCCCGTTGGGGGCGGGGGCGCATGTGATGCCTCGGTATTACCCGTACAAAAATTTCCTGTGTTTTTTGTGTACTGGTAATACGACACTATCGCAACCGGGGCGCCCCAGTGGCGGGGCGGAGCCCCTGGAGCGTCAAGTAATTCTTAATGATTTCTACAGAGCAGGGGAATCCTCACTTTTTTACCGGTTTTGTGATCCTCAAACAGGTTCATGCCATTTTTACCAGAACAAAAAACGGTCTTTTAAAGATGCCAGAAAAAAAAGTACCCGAGTTCTGCATCCAATCGGGGAAGCACATCCAGTATATTACTGCGTCCGTTTGCCGGTCTTACGCTCCTCGTAGGATATCTGGGCACTTCTTCCCGGCGTAAGTTTCTCCTTCTCCTCCTCCTCGCTCTGGAACCGTTCATCGAGGGGGATGCTGGCACTCCTCCCTTTGGTGAGTGTCCGCTCCTCTTCCCGGGAACTCCGGAACCGTTCATCGAGAGGAATACTGGCACTCCTCCCTTTGGTGAGTGTCTGGTCTTCATCCCGGGAACTCCGGAACCGTTCCTCAAGCGGGATTGCCGTGCTCTGTACGCGTGCGCCGGGTGAGCCCCGGGGGAAGTCCCGCGGCGAATCCGCATCCGGGATAAAATCGATACCTGCATCGTCCCGTTTTTCCGCTCGTGCCGCCGGGCGGCGGCCGGGCGGGTTCTGTACATTCATATCCGGGCGCCCCTGAACGCGTGCCGCTTGCATTCCCTGAGACCCGGCACTGTCATCGGACGTGTGCCGTGGACCGGTGTAGGCGAACCTGCTCCGGCCGGGTTCTCCTGCTGACCCGCCCCGGATTTTTGCCACCTGTTCGTCAATCTCCGCATCCACTTCCCGGGCGCTCTTCTCGGTAAACATCAGGAACTGGAGGAAGGCCTCGGGTTCGCGGAAGACTGATGTGTTGATCCTCTCGCATACCAGCTTCCGTTCAATGTCACCGAACCACCCTCCGGAGCGTATAGTGATCGCCTCACCCCCGGGTTCAAAGACATAGACCCGCTCCACGCTGCCATCGCGCCCGAACGCGGTCTCGGCAACCCCGCTGCCCTCAAACGAGAATGTCTTCCCGACCGCACCATAGTCCCCGCCCTCCCGCATCACGATCTGCCGGCCGCCGGCCTCGTACCGGAACGTGCGGGGCGGCTGCCCGAAAGAAAAGGTCTCTTCGAGCATCCCGTAGTTGTCGAACACGAACCGACGGAGTATCTTTCCCGGCTGTGCAGGATCGTTCTCCGTCATCGTGTTGGAGGACGGGTCGAACCGGTAGAGCCTGCGGGTGATATCATGGCTGTCAAGCACCCGGACACCGCTCACGCTGTAACGGTAGATCCGGCTGATCGATTCACGCTGGGTTCCAGAAAATTCAGTGATGACGGATTCTGTCATTCCCCTCTACCTCACGGTCTGCCTGATTTTTTAACGTTACTTCTTTTGCGCATAAAAGGGTTGTTCTCATGAGGCAGGAGAACCGGTATAAGCGCAGGTGCCGGTTTCGCAACCTTCATTCGCTCCTGCTACGTATATTGATGGTATTATGGCAGAAGGATTCCCGGGGACTTCCCCCTTACCGGAACCGGTACCGACACCCATACCGGTGTCGGAACCCCTGCCGGTGGCTGAGCCGGACCTCCCCCCGCCCGGGCATGGCAGGACCCTAATTCTTGCAAAGTGGTCGACCCGGTTCTGGGCATGGCTTATCGATATTATCCTGATCGTCCTGTTCCTCAATATTGTCCAGGGCATTCTTGAACCGTTCTGGACCCTGCATTATATCTGGGATTACCAGCACTGGGGCATCTTCGAGCTCGGGATCGAGACGTTTTTCTTCTTCCTGTACCTGGACCATCTGCGAGAGCTACAGGGGGCAGTCAATCGGGAAGATGGTGATGAATATACGGGTCGTGAACCGCGATGGGACACGGATTCACTGGGGAACAGCCGCCATAGAAAGCCTGGGAAAGGCGTTTATCCCTGTCCTCGCCCTCGACTGCCTGATCGGGTGGCTTGCGATGCCGCAGACCAAACTCCGGGTCTTCAACCGGATCTCCAATACGATCGTTATAAAAACTGATTACCGGGAGCCTGAAGGCGTCCTGTACGTCAGGGAAAAGGAATAGTCCGGGGATTTCCGGCACCAGTCATTTTTTAAGCGTCTGTCCCGGCGGTCTGCCGGAATCCCCGTCTTTTCACCGGAAGAACAACCCGGGAGTGAGGAAGGGGCGATACCCGTCATCCCGGGATACACCCGTGCGCCATACGGTGCTCTGCATGGCATTGAGTTATCGCGCTCTCGATAAAACCACAGGAACACGGGGTCCTCGCACCCCATACACCCTGTCAGGCCGTATTCACGGGACTATTCGATCGGAGTCGTATGATTTATTGGTTCAGCCGCTGTACAAAAACAACATGCCCCTCGCATCAGAGCCGGTACGGGATATCGCATCGATGTACCACCGTAAGGATGGCCAGGTACTGATCGAGATCAAACTGACCTCGGTGATCCAGCTCTTCAACTCCTTTGATCCAGCCCCGTTCTACGAGAAGGAGATCGATACGGAAGCCGAACATTATATTGTGGATACGGTCCGGGATTTCCCCGCAAAGACAAAATTTAAGATCCACATTTACCTGCCCCCTGGCCTTGTCGCGAGTGACGAAGCAAAAAAGATCATTCCTGCCATCCATAACCATTTCCAGTATAAGATGCTGGTTGCCGACCGGAAGTTCCGGGCGAAATTCCGGTTCGGCCGGGTCAGCCTCCTCATCGGGCTCTCGTTTCTGGCAGTCGCCCTTGTCGCCAGCCAGCTGGTAGCGGCCATGAACAGTCATCTCCTTGCCCAGCTCCTCTCCTACTCGCTCCTGATCATCGGGTGGGTGGCGATGTGGCAGCCGATCACCGTATTCCTCTACGAGCTCTGGCCGATTATCCGGCTGAAAAAGATCTACGAAAAGATAAGCAGGATGGAGATTGAGATCCTCCCCCTTCCCCTGCCCGGATAAATCTTTCCTGGTCAGGCCGGTGGCAGGCGCCGCATAGGAACGGCATTTGCACCTTCGAGATTGCCGCCGGCAAAATTGAACCGTGCCCGTATGCTCTCCGGCAGTTCCCGTTCGTTGATGGGTGTAAAACCAAGCGAGGAATAAAAGGTGACCAGCGGCACGGTGGAGTGCATATAGAGCGTCGTGCCGCCGCACGCAGAAACGAGAGCCTCTACCGCCTTATGTGCATAACCCCGGTTCCGGAACCGTTCACCGGTAAAGACGCCATCAACTTCGAGGCCGTCCGGGTGCCGCCCGGCACCGGGCGACCGCGGCAAGCTCCCCCTCGACAAAGACCCCGAAGATGCGGTCGGTGTCCCGGTCGGCTTTCTGCCGGTGGTACGCCCGCCATACCTCTTCAGCCCGGCCAAATTCACCTGTAGGGAGCTCGCGTGCCTCCACGTCCAGGTGGAGCAGGGGGTACCGGACGAGGAGGGG
>CAWEFI010000002.1:0-18336 GCA_963808285.1 uncultured Methanoregulaceae archaeon | reverse complement strand
TGGACGACGAGGGCATCTGTGCATCGACTGGCAGCGCCTGCACGTCCGGCTCGCTCGAACCCTCGCATGTACTGCTCGCCACTGGTCTCCCGGTGGAGATCTCGCACGGCTCGCTGCGGCTGACGCTTGGCGATGCCAACACCGATGAGGACATCGATTTCGTGCTTGAGGTGCTGCCGAAAGTGGTATCCCGCCTGCGGGATATGTCTCCTTTGTACCAGAAATCAGCAAAGAACGGAGGATGCAATGTATAGCGAAACCGTGATGGATCATTTCAAAAACCCGCGCAATGTCGGAGAGATCGAGAACCCTGATGGTGTCGGCGAGGTGGGAAACCCGGTCTGCGGCGATATCATGGAGATATTTTTGAAAATCAAGAATAACATCGTCGTCGATGCAAAGTTCAAGACCTTCGGCTGCGGAGCGGCAATCGCATCGAGCAGCATGGCCACCGAACTCGTCCGGGGAAAGACTCTTGAAGAGGCATGGCAGCTCTCCAACAAGGCAGTCGCCGAGGCGCTTGACGGCCTACCGCCCATAAAGATGCACTGCTCAGTTCTTGCAGAAGAGGGAATCCATAAGGCAATCAACGATTATCGCATAAAACATGGTCTTGTTGCGTGGGAGGAGACATCAACCCATTCACATGATCACGGTGAAGATCCTGTGTGTCAGCAGTAGGGTGACACCATCGTATCAGATCCGGTTTATCAGGTGAAACAGATGCTTTCTGAACGCGAATGCGAACGATATAAACGGCAGATGATGCTCTTTGGCGACGAAGGGCAGGAACGTCTTAAAAAGGCCACTGTCTTTATTGCCGGGGCCGGAGGGCTTGGCTCCCCGGTCTCGATCTACCTGGCAGTCGCCGGGGTGGGTACCCTCACGGTTGTTGATAAGGACGTGGTGGAACAAACCAATCTCAACCGGCAGATCCTGCACTACGACCGGGATATCGGCAGAAAAAAAACTGCATCGGCTGAGGAAAAACTGCATGCGATCAATCCTGATATTACCGTTAAGGTGATCGATACCACCATCGATGAATCGAACGCTGCTCGGCTCGTTGGCCGGGCGGATGGTATTGTCGATGCGATGGACAACTATCCCACCCGGTACCTGCTTAACGATATTGCGCTTGAAAAGAAGATCCCGCTCTTCCACGGCGCGATTCGGGGGTTTTATGGGCAGGCGACCACGATTATTCCTGAGAAGACCGCGTGCCTGCGCTGTATCTTCCCCTCGGCTCCCCCAAAGGAAGTCTTTCCCGTGGTCGGTGTGACGCCCGGATTCATCGGCATGATCCAGGTAACCGAGGTGCTCAAGTATCTTCTCGGCACCGGAGACCTCCTTGCAAACCGCCTCCTGATCTGGGACGGGATGACGGCCCATGCGGATGAAATTTGTGTCGCAAGAAACCCGGCCTGCCTGTCGTGCGGTGCAGGGCACGCATCAAAGAATGCATCTGCGGTAAAAGCAAAGAAAGAACCAGCGAGGAAAAAGAGATGACCGTAAGGATCAGGTTTTTTGCCCGGTTCCGCGAACTGCTCGGGACCGATATCGTGGTCGAGGCTCCGAAAGGCACCGTGCTGTCCGACCTGGTAAAGGATGTGACAGGAAAAAACAAGCCGGGGTACGAAGCAATCTTCTATGAGAACGGCACCTTTCGTGAGTTCGTTATCCTGATGCAGAACGGGAAACGGATCGAGATCTCCGATGCGGACAGGATCACGGTTAATGATGACGATGAGATCGCGGTGTTCCCGCCGGTAGCAGGCGGGTAGACGGTGCTGATGCGGCCATGATCGCGATACAGACAGACGATGTGGATATCGGGAACCTGATGACCGCGGCGAAGCAGCGGGGGACCGGGGCAATCGTCGTCTTTGACGGGATCGTCCGGGACGATGATATCCGGGAGATGGAACTGGAGGCGTACGGGGAGGTTGCGGTACCTGAACTGGAGAAGATCGCGTCAGAAGCGAAAAAGACCTACAACCTCCTCTCTGTCGATATCATTCACCGGATCGGCCGTCTCGCTGTCGGGGAGAACATTCTTGTCATTGTGGTGGGCGCAGGGCATCGCGAGCAGGCCTACGAAGGCTCCCGGTTTATCATCGAGGCGATCAAGGCCGGTGTCCCCATCTGGAAAAAGGAGCTTCGCAGGGAGGGGGACCGCTGGGTGCCCGGCGAGCACCGGCACGGGTGCGGGAAATAACCAAACGGGTTTATCTCCAGGAAACCGTGTCAGCCTTTCCTGTCAGGCCACTCTCTTTTCCGTGAGCTTCCGGTACGTCTCCTCACCCACGCATTCCCGGGCATGTTTGCACCACTGCACGCATGACGCGATATCATTGTAGATCACAAACCCGCACCTGCTGCACTTCACCGATATGTCGTTGGAAAAGAGTTCCACTTCTTCCCCGCACTGCGGGCACTTCTTAATCGCGAGCGTCGGCGTCCTCAGGTTGGCCGCGCCGGGACAGTGATCGAACATCCTGCTCTTCCTCACATCTATTTCGTCCTCCCGGTTCATGAACGGGATGGATCACCTGCCTGTCATCAAAGGCAGGGGAACGGGCAACGATGCGACCAGGTATATCCTCGTATCTCCTGCAGGATACAACAGGAAAAGGGTGCGTCTGTTATCCAAAGATGTATGAGCGCCCGGTGCAAAGATCCCGGCTGGTTATGACCGGAAAGCAGTTTCTTTCAACGGTAAAATACGTGGCCGGCACAAAACCGGCCTTCCTGCTTTCCGAGATTGCGGCCTATCTGGATGAACCGCTTACGGTCGGCCAGATGTACACGGTGCTCCAGCCGCATCTTGCGGTGCTCGGTCTGGGAGCTGAAAAAACCGGCGAGGACTATACCATTTCGCGGCTCCAGCCTCCCCTGCCCTATGTCCTTAATGCTGCCGAGGAAAAACGCCTTGATGCGTACCTTTCCCTTCACGCGCTCCCTTCAGTTCTTGAAGCGGCCATCGAACAATACATCGCCGGAAAAACCGGTAAGGACTGGTCTGATCCGGTCATCCTCGAACGTCTCCGCCGTGCCATTGTCGCCCAGAAAGACGATTACTGGAAACCTTCGGACAAACGGTCGCTCCAGTACACGAAAGGGTATTCGGTGCTCGGCTACCTTGCGTATCATTTCCCGGTCTACTTCATGCAGGCCCGGCACCTGCTCGCGCAGCTGGCCCGGGATGGCCTGCTGAAACAGGAGATGGCGATCGTCGATCTCGGCACCGGCCCGGGAGTCATTCCGCTTGCAATCGAGGATTTCTGGATGTGCATGGATACAGCCCGGGCGACGGTCTTCTCGGTAGAACGTTCAAAAGAGAACATCGAGGCGTTTGGTGCCCTGACGAGGAGCGTTGCCGCCCATAATCCCCAGGTGACCATAAAGCCCCCCCGGGAAGCGGATATCACCTCGCCCGGGGATGTAACGCTACCTGACCGCATCGACCTGATGGTCTTTTCCAACGTCCTCAACGAACTGGCCGGCCTGCCGGTCGCGGCACGTGCTGATATTGTGATGAACTATGCGGAGTTGCTTGCACCGGACGGGACTATCCTCATTATCGAACCCGCGGAGGAAGCGACCTCCACCGGCCTGCGTGTCCTTGCCCTTGCCCTCAAGAAACGGGGGCTCTCCATCTATGCGCCCTGCACGTTTGTCTGGGGCACCAACTGCACGCCGGACCGGTGCTGGAGTTTCCAGACTGCCCCCTCCATCCGGCCCACCCGGATCATGAACACGCTTGCCGCATGCAATGAACCGTTCCGGTACGTGAACACCGACATCAAGTTCAGTTACGTAATGCTGCGCAAGGACGGGAAGGTTCGCAACTCCTGTCACATCCGAAAGGTCACAAAAGCGCTGCGGTTGTCCAAAGTCAACCTGAACGTGGGAAAACGGATCACTGTGGTGGCGGCGAAGATGTCCGAGGATCTCGGCGATGAGGAGACTCACCTCTTCAGGCTCTGCGATGGCTCGGCAGAAAAACCGGTCTACGCGGTGCTGCCTGCGTTTCATATCATGCCGTCAAACCGGGAGCTGGGGTCTGCGCCGTACGGTGCGGTGCTTGAGGTCCGGAATGTGCTGGTGCGGTACAACCCGGCGCATGATGCATATAATCTGCTTGTGAGCAGGGAGACGCAGGTAATGCACACATCCTTACAGGTGAATAACCTGACACCGTGAGTTCCCGTTCCGTATCATCTTCCTGAAGTTTTACCAGAGATTGGGGCCGGACACGTTTCCGTCTGGCAAGCCTTGTGGGAACTGTCGTTCCGTTGCGGGGCATCATCACTTTCACCCTGTACAAACCAGCTGCTTTTATGGAAGTTCCTGTATAGGGTATGGATCACAAAAGGAAAGCGAAACGCATGAATGCGCAAAGAATCGAGTCCGGAACACCTGACGGCGATGCACTGGGTTTTTTGAATCTCTCTACTACGGCAGGCAGGAAATCAGGGAGAACTACCGGCTCTGCCTTCATTTCATCATATCCCATAACAAAAGCGAAGGCAACGCCCAGGCACTGATCCGGCAATGGCTTGCATAGGGATATGATGTCCGGGTGGTGATTCCCTAACCCATCATGCAGCACATTCTTCAAAAATTGCAGTACATCCTTTCCATGGAGACCCTTCCTGAATGGTACGAAGGGATTGTCAAGATCTGGCACAGCCCGAAAGAATGGCTGCTGTCCGGTTCTCCCAATGACTAGCTGGGTAACAGGTACGGAAAAATATTTACCGGTACTTGTTCACCGGTGGGTGCGGATAAGAGCCGTCCGGAATACCGTGCAATGTTTTTCCATCTTACATACCATCCGGATCCCATGTTCCCCTCCCGGTTGTCGGCATTCGTGGACAAAGTTGTTGACTTTGAGAAGATAAAAACCTGTCAACCCTCAATCAGCGTCTTTGATATAATATATTCCCCTTTTGCCTCACGGGTTGTACCCACAATGAGCCAGTGTTCTGCGCCGTGTTGCTCCAAGACCCCACAGGCCTCGATCGTCTCTCCCGCGAGCGCCTGGCCGCTGTATGTGTGGGTAAATGAGAGGACTTTCTTTACCAGTTCATGCTCCACAGTATAAATTGCCGGGTTATCAAACGTGAGCGAAGCATCGGTCACTTTTGCCACGATTGTCTGCTTCCCGCACACCTTCCCTTCCCCGGAAGGGACACCCTTGAGATTATCGTAGGATCGCGTATACAGGACATCAAAATAGGTGCCCTCGATCTGGCCCCGGTTCCATTTCCGCCGCTCGTGAAGTACGAAGATATCATAGGGAATCGCAGGCTGGCGTTTCTCGTATACCTTCCGCCACATCTCCGGGGATAAGCCTTCGATTCTGCCGTCAGCGATACCCTGTTTCACGAGCGCTTGTGCGGCAAACCAGTGTTTCCCGTATACGATCATATCGATATCCGAATTTTCGTTCTGGAGCCCGCACAGGAGCGAACCGGTACAGCCGACTGCTCCCGGTGGCAGCCGGAACAGGTCGAGCAGTTTTTTGACTCTCGGGTGAGATGCTGCAATGCGGGAGATCTCCCGATCCGGTTTTAACACCCGGCGCAGATCGACGAGAGGAATGCGCTGGACAAGTCCTGAATATACCGGTTTTTCGCGTGTGATCTTCCTGTATGCGTCCTCGAAATCGTATTTTTGGTAACGCTGGCCGGACAGGCCGATTCTATCCCCCTCATCGTCCGGCACATACCGGAGCACACAACCGACTTTATTTTCGTTATCGTAGGTAGAGACCGCATAGAGCCAGCCATCGGGATCTTCAACAAAGTCGCGCAGGCGTATTGGCAGCATGGGATGGCCTCGGTATCAACAGGATCTCAGGAATGTTTCGATTATATCGGCGTCCGCGCCCCGGCGGACGATTGATCTCGTGGTGAGATCGACAACCGTGCTGGGTGTCCCGGGGAGCCTTCCGCCGTCGATAAGAAGATCACGGGGCACAGTGCACTCGTCCGGGGTCTGCGGGTCTTTTCCCCCCTGAAGGTTTGCGCTGGTCGCGGTTATGGGTGCATCGAATCGCTCGATGATCTTGAGGGTAATCCCGTGCGCCGGGATACGGATTCCGATCATCCCGGTGCCCCCGGCAAGGATCCCGGGAATCGTCCTCCGTGCCGGCACTACCACCGTCACTGGCCCGGGCAGGAATTTTTCGATGAACTCCTCCATAGAGCGGTCGATATACGAGACTGCGGTGAGCATCTCGAAATCGGAGACCGCGATGGAGATCGGCTTTGCAAAATCCCGCTTCTTTGCCTCGTAGACTTTCTCAATGGCCTCATCTGAAAAGGCATCGGCCCCAAGACCATAGACTGTATCGGTCGGATAGACGATGAGGCCGTCATGCATCAGCACCGACACGGCCCGCTCGATGATCTCCATCTAAAATTCCCTACCGCGGATCCGGTTGATATCAAATACCGCCTTGCTGCTCACATGCATGACGGCAAACACTCCCGCCTGGATAGGGTCGGTGACTACCAAATCGGCGTGCTGGGGCACAGTTCCCGCCATTTTGAGTGCGATAACCGGGATGCCGGCCTCCCGGACCCGGTCGACTGCCTTCGAAATATCCCCCCCCATGATCGACCCGGCGAGCACGAGTATGGATGCGCGGGGCAGGCGTGAGACGGCGTCGACGGCAAGCGCAAGCGTCCGTTCGCCAACAAGCGGAATGGTATCTACGGATATGCGCTCACCCCGGATATTGTGCCGGTCGGCCTCGTTGACTGCACCAAGCGCCACTTGGGCAACCTGTGCACCGCCCCCGATAATGATCACCCGGGAACCGAAAATATCGCCAAAGGGCTGGAAGTTTTTTACATCCCTGACCGACCCTATCGCCTCAAGGTCGCGCACCAGCTGTTCGCGATCAGGCCCCGGTTCGTATTCCAGATAGAGTTCTCCCATTCCTGCGTGGAGGCCGGAATCGAAGATCTCTTGGTTTATCATGAGGATGTTTGCCCCGTGTTCGGCAATCACTGTAGCGATATCCCGGAGTACACCCCGGGTATTCTCTGCTATGATCCGCATTGCACAGCGTTCAGGTTCCGTGTCTATAACACCTGATGCGATAGCCGGGGATCGAACCCGGGTTAGAAGCTGGGAAGCTCCTGTCCTGCCGCTAGACTACTATCGCATTTAATACTGCTCTATGATATTGCCTTATTTCGAAGATAAATATAGTGTTTGCTCAGGGAATGTTCATCCAGACTATTGAAAGGTCGATATTTTTATGAACAGCGGTGCAGCATAATAAAATACACTATTTGGTTGTGTTCATATACCCGGGTCACACGCCCGGACGTACGGATACCTGACCATAATCCTCGTTTGATACCTGGGAGTTCCCTACCGTGAAACATCCACGGATTTTCTTAATGATCATACTGACTGCAGCGCTTATTATCCTGATGTGCCCTATTCATGCAGATACGGGGACACAGGCTGTACTCTACCAGAATGCGTTTGCCACCGATCCCCACTGGACTACCAACAACCAATTTTCGGATTACTGGGATCCTACAGAAAAGATGTACCATTTTGGTATTCAGCCTAGTACCGGCAATTCTGCATACTCGCCTCAGATCAACTACGTCAATGGATCATTCACCCTTGAGTACGATGTCAATCTTACAGAGATGGATCCGGGCGCAACGTTCCGGATGGGGTTTACCGGGACTGATATGGACTTCAACAAAGGCCCGAACGTTATAACGGCATTTACCAACTCAAAATACGGCCTGATCATGGTGCTTCACAGTGTCACTGAAAATGCAATACAGGAAGAGGTCACCAGTGATATGTCCTCGTATCCCGGGCCGACCGTTACGTATGCGCTCAATACCACCTATCACGTAAAAGTGGACTATAATGCTGATACGGATGTTGTAACCGAAACTGTCACCAACAAGGAAACCGGCGGGCAGGTCTGGAGTTACTTTATTACTATCCCGGAATCTCTCAAGAACATGAACCGGATCTATCTGGGCAATGTTGGTGATTATGGCACGATGGGCCTCTTTGCCGAGGGGTGGATCGATAACGTGCGTCTCACGGCAGCAGTCCCGGCGACATCAACAACCCCGATCACGCAGCCCACAACGCCCCTGCCAACGTATGCCCCGCACCCGACAACAAAGACCACCACATCCGTAGTCTTTACCCCGATTCCAACGACCACAAAAAAATCCCCTTCTTCGGGAATGGTCGCCATTGCCGCGCTTGGGATCATCGGAGCCTGTGCAGTTGCGAGGACGATGAACAAGAAGAGATAAGGACGACCCACTGTTGGGTATTTTCCTCCTGTCTTTGTATTCGCGGCGGTGTTGCGTGGTCTTTTCATTCGGTGCATGACCCTTACACATGTTCAGTTTTATGGTTCTGGCCCCTTCACTTTCCGAAAACCCCCTTGTAGGTTACAGATCCGGATCCCTCCAACCACCGGTTCAGCTGTGAAATGAAATATAAACCGGTCATATATCAGATCTTTGCGGAGATGTTGTGGCTTTTCGGGAAAACGAAAAAAAGGAATATGGGGTGGCTTTTCCTGTGAAGCCTGGAGGATGTGTATCAGGGTTCTTTCGGCAGGGCGCTTCTACGCTTTTTTAGAACCTGCCGGAAGGGATGGATATAACTGCTCAACCACCTCGCAGCACATCCATCATGTAACTCGTGTGTGAAATACGGGGATTCACGGATGCGATATAGGTGGCATGGTCAATCGTTCGTACGGGTGCGTGGCGGGGCCTGTGGGACTCCGGTCCCGGTTATGCAGGGGATATCACTGCATACCGGTGCCGGCCCGGTGTATCCGATGACATTTCCCTGCCCAAGCGTTGAAATGCCACCGGTTTCTGCAGCACCCGCAGGGTGTACCAGGAGACCGATCGTGATCAGGAGCATTGCCATTCCCATCAGGATCTTACCGGTATCCATGCGAGTGCCTCCGTTTGTTTCTTTCATGAATCGGTGACACGCCGAAATGCTTCCCGGGTATCACCTGATCTCATGGTTACACACAGCGCCAGATATATTACCCCCATGATGCAGGTTAGACCATTGAACCTGCTGGTTACATGATACCCGTTCAGGGTACACCACACGGCATACCCCTCATTTTTGTGCGTGCATAGGGTTATAGGACGACAAAGCGACGTACCTCTCAGGAAGAATATGGACCCGGCAGACAAGTCTCCTACGATTGTTGTTGAGGATACGGCAGAATCTCTCGATGAACTCTCGGAATACCTGGATGTGCTTTCGAGCAGCGCCCGGCTCAGGATCGTGAAATTTCTCGAAAAAAAACCTCGTGATGCCCGTGCGATCTCCCATGAGATCGAGACCAGCTATGAAAATACCAAAAAACACCTTGATAAACTCATGAGTATCGGGGTGATAAAAAAAGAGGCGGGCCTTGGGGCTCCCACGTCCAAAGGCATCCATCCAGTCTGGCAATATTCTGTCGTGCCTGGCGGTCTGGAATCAATCATCCGTAATCTCGGTTTGTTCTCCAACACACGTGTCCAGATCATCGGGGGGGAAATCTCACGGAGGCTGGAATCTGTCAAAAGCACGCTCTCCCAGGAGGTGCTGGGAAACGTGCCTGCAGCCATCGTGCTGGGCGGCCATGATGACGGAAAAACATTCCTTTTGCGAAATGATACTGTGCGTGTCGGGAGAAGCGATCCCGAACGCCCTGCCGACGCAACCGGGGATGCAGATGTCGAGATATCCGGCGCATATACAGCTGTGACCAGGATATCGAAACCTCATGGGAAATTCCTTTCAAAAAAGGATGGATGGTATTTTGAAGACTGCGGGAGTACCGGCGGGACGGCACTGAACAATGCGCGGCTGGAACGTCATGTGCCTACCCCGATTCACGATGGCGATCTCCTTGAGCTTGCGAAAGGAGCGGGAGGGGCAAGGCTGTTATTAATCATCCCTAAAATTCCATAATTGATGTACACTGTGATGTACGTTTATACGGACGCAGTCCCCTTTCACTGACACTGACCGACTTATAAAAAAATAATCCAGAAGAGCGGTATCCCATTCATGATGCGCCATTCCGGCCTTGCGATGTTCTGTCTCGCGGCAGTTCTTTTCATGAGTACGGTATGTGTTCCTCCGGTCGCAGGAGCACAGTATACTGTTGCACCATCAGGCGCCGGCTTTACCAGCATCCAGGATGCGGTCACCTGGGCAGCCCCCCTTGACACGATCACGGTCTGGAGCGGGACATATCCGGGAACGGTTAAAATCGACAAGAAGATCACGCTCATCGGGGTTGATACCGGCGGGGGGCTGCCGGTCATTGACCCGGGAAGAAAGGGGACCGCTCTTGAAATTGCCGCGGATGGCTGTACCGTCGGGGGATTTATTATCCAGAACAGCGCGACCGCGAACGGGATCCTCATTTCCTCGAACAGGAACATCATCGAAAATAATACTCTTGAGGGAAATGCAGCGGGTATCCAGATTGCGTCCTCGAATGATAATACTATCATTGGCAACATGATCACGGGCAACAGCCGCGCAGGTATTTTGCTCAGGAATGCAAAAAACAACCTGATTGAGGGAAACCAGATCACGAAGAACGCTCTTGGAATAACGCTTGATGAACAATCCGCCGCCGATACAATCACGTTCAATACGTTCTCCAATACCGAGAACGTCCTGTCAAAAGGCACTGGTCTGCAATGGGAATCACCTTATGAGATGTCCTATATGTATCTGGGAAGGACATTCACCGGAAGGTTGGGGAATTACTGGAGCGATTACCGGGGAACTGACCAGAATTCCGATGGCATCGGGGATACACCGTATGTTGTGGAGTCTGGTTTAAACCGCAATCCTGCTGCAGACCAGAATGAAGTTGATCCTTCCCCCCTGATGGATCCAATTGAGTATTATTCTCAGCTCCAGCCAGCTACATCCGGTGAACCTGAAATGACGCCGACCCCCGGGAATACAGATATAACAGCTTCGGCCAGGCAGGGGGTTCCCCTGGCGGATAACGGATCAGCCGTAACCGGTGAACGTGCCGGCAGGCCTGTTGTTGCACTTTTTGTGCTTGTACTGCTGGTGTGTATCGTCGGCGCCGGGGGGATGCTCTTCATCAGGTACCGTAAAAAGCAATTGGAGCATTCCCCGGTAAACCCGTCCTCTGCCAGAAAGACGCACCCCCGTCCTGTACTGGACATCCATGAACAGGAGGAGATACACAGGATTTTTCCCGGTCGCCCGGATACAGGCACCAAGTCCACAACCCCCGCTCACGAGACCGAGGTCGAACCAACTCCATTGGAAACTCCGCCGGCAGCAGGGCCCAAATATTATTTCCCGCCGGAACTCGAGAGCCGGTACGTGGATATCAGGCATGTCGGCCGGGGGGGTGTTGCGCATGTCTTTGCCGCACATCGCAAATCGGACAACCGGCTGGTTGCCGTCAAGATCCCCATCAGTTTTGACGAAGTGACCGGCAAATGTTTCCTGAACGAGATCGCTGCATGGCAGACACTCCGGCACAAAAATATCGTCGAGGTACTCAAGGTCAACATCCTTCCTGTTCCCTATGTCGAGATGGAGTACGTGCCGGGATCGCTTGAGGCAGTGGCAAAACCCCTGCCGGTCTGGAAGGCCGTGCATCTCGTTCATGGGATAGCCGATGGGCTTGCATACGCCCATGCCCACGGGATCATCCATCGTGACATCAAGCCGCACAACATCCTGGTGACCGGCGATTTTGTCCCGAAAATTACTGACTGGGGCATGAGCAAGGTTATCGCGACGACGATGGAGAAGTCGAGCGTTGCCGGTTTCTCGCTCTCGTACGCGGCACCGGAGCAGGTCTCTCCTGCAGAATTTGGCAGGACGGATGTCCGTACCGACATCTACCAGGTGGGTGCGCTCTTCTACGAACTGGTCACCGGTTCGATACCGTTTGGGGGGGAGAGTATCGTTGAGGTTGGCAATGCTATTGTCAGGGACGACCCGATACCTCCAATTGAATATAATCCTGATGCCGAGGCAGTGGAGAAGATCATCTTAAAATGCCTTGCGAAAAATCCCTCAGACAGGTACCAGTCTGCAGACGAGTTGCTGGACGCACTCTCCCGGTACCTTGATGAGGATGATGAGGAGTAAAATGTGGTGATCGGTATCGCGGATGAACAAAAAACATACGAGCCGGCGACCTGCGGGCACTGCGGCGGGATCGGATGCACATACTGTAACAAAACAGGAACGGTTCTTGTCCGGACGCCAAAAAAAGTCTGTGCGGAGTGCGAGGGTGTCGGGTGCATCTATTGTGGGTTTACCGGTTGGGGGCACCCGAAGGGCAAGTACGACTGAGGCGTGCCCTTTACGGGAATGAGCCCTCGATCCGGTGAGGGAGCACGCATTCCTCGAAGCGTTTCAGGAAATACCGGTCGGTCATACCAGCGATGAAATCGCGGACGAGTCCGGCTGGAGATGTCGAACAGACATAGTCCCGGTTGACCCATGGTGAACAGGCAAATTCCGTAAAAATTTTTGAGGTGCGGTGATCTGCCCGAATATCCTCAAGGTACTTCGAAAACAGGATGCGATATATGGTTTTGATCTTCTCCTGTTCAGAGGTCAGTTTCGGGTTGTTGTAAATACGTTCCCGGGAGAATGCCCGGAGGGCAGCAAGTGCGTGCTCTACCGACGGACTGTAGGTAATAAAATACTCCTCCTCCGCACTGCTGTTGTCGATCAGGTCGTGGATCAGGGTATCGATGATGGCCCGGTTATCAATACCGAATATCTCTGTACATTCCGGGGGGATATCATGAGTATCGTGTATAAGACCGACTTCCTGTGCGTCCTGGAGATCCCGACCGATGTAGGCAATCGTATCGGCAAATTTTACGACACAGCCTTCCAGAGTCATCGGTGCCCCGTACCGACTCCCGGTTGTATAATCCTGTACTTTTCGGTCAAATGCCGGCCAGTCTGGGCAGGGCTCCGGGGAGATACAGATGTCATCCGCCTCGCCGTTATGGCAGAGGATACCGTCAAGCACCTGCATGGTCAGATCCTGGTCCTCGATCAGGTCAAGGAACCTGATGCTCTGGACGTTGTGGGAAAATTTTCCGACATTGTGTTCTTCGCAGAGTGCCGAGAGGCAGGACTCACCGAAATGCCCGTACGGGATGTGGCCGATGTCGTGCCCTAGTGCGATTGCTTCGATAAGATCTTCGTTGAGGCGCAGGCACCGGCCAATTGTACGGGCAATCTTCGAGACGAGCTGGACATGGATGACCCGGTGGGTGATGTGATCGTTCTCGACTAGGTAAAAGACTTGCGTCTTGTCGATGTACCGGGTATATGCCCGGGTATGGAGGATCCGGTCCGCATCCCGCGAATAGGGGGTCCGGATATCTTCCAGTTTCCGGTTCTTCCGCCGCAGCGCCTGATCACTACGAGTGGCATGGGGCGAGAGCAGGGCTTCGCGTTGTTGTGTATACCGATAAGTCTGCGACTCACTCATGTGATCCGATCCGGAGTGAGCTCTTTTTGCTCTCATACTTAACGTCAATCTGGGTAGTGGAGGGCTTTAAGGCTGACGCCCTCATGACATCCACCGGTGTAATGGAATCAAAAGAAAAAGAAAAAAGGCAATCTGGACTGGTTCAGCATAGGCAATGTACCGGTAGAGTGATCCTTCTCATTGCTGATCGTGAGTTTATTGATCCATATCCAGATTCGGTGTTTGGGCTATCTTCCATATGTCACATAGGTCTCGCCGTACTGGACAACATGCCCGCCCATGCCTCGTAAAAACTCATCTTTAGTGGCACCGGGTGCAAGGTCGAGCTCAGTGTCCAGCCCGTATATCTTGAAAAAGTAACGGTGTGTTTGACCGTGAGGTGGACAGGGGCCGGAATACCCGATTGTTCCAAAACTATTTATTCCCTGTACAGCCTTGATCGGGAAAGTAACCGTGGGATCTTTTGGAATTTTTTCCGGAATTAGCTTCGCGAGTTCTATATTCCATGCAATCCAGTGAATAAAACCGCCGCCACCGGGTGCATCGGGATCGTTGCAGATGATGGCAAGGCATTTTGAGTGCTCGACATTTACACCGCCAACATCGATCTCCGGTGACTTGTCCTCGCCGTCGCAGGTGTACGCGCTCGGGAGCTTTCTGACAGATATTCGTATGTTTAAGGTTTCCATAGGGTCTTCACATCCAGTACTCGTATCATAAATGGCAGGCCTCATAAACGTACTGTTTATACACCCATCTGCCGGACGACCGATACTGTACCGATACTGACGTATCATAGATCGCTTTTAAATGCGGCAACGAATGACACCAGTACCTCTCGGCAATCACTCATATCACACCGCAAAACTGAGAAAAGAGTGATGAAGTGCGATGACTGGAACAGGCCGCTCTGAAGTCATACCGATTCAAACGATCCATTCAGCATGCAAAACACCAAAAGAGGCCCCTTGGCAGAGCCGCTCTCAGATACGGGATATGTCATTGAGATCTACGAGCCAATTGAACCCGGTCTATATCACAAAGGAACTGTCACCATCTCCACATCTTTATTGTCTTAAAAAGAAAACGTTAGAGGATAGTAGTACCCTATCGGTACTCCAGAGGCAACCCATGGTAAAGAAACCTGCCGGCACCCTACCGGCCAAACCCGAAAAAGATTCCTGCTCCCACGAATGTTCCAGCTGTGCGACAGCGAGAACCTGCTCCGATGCAAAACCCGGCCTCCCCCCAAGGCAGACATTGACGTAAAACACGTTATCCTGGTTCTTTCGGGAAAAGGCGGGGTGGGAAAATCGACTGTATCCGTGAACCTTGCATATGCACTCTCCGGCCACGGCTATAAAGTCGGGCTTCTGGATCTTGACATAAACGGCCCCAACATCCCCAAGATGCTTGGGATCGAAGATCACAAGCTCTCGACGCTCGGCAACAGAATCGAACCGGTCCATGTCACCGGGGCGCTCTCGGTCATATCCATGGCTTTCCTGCTGCCTGATAAGAGTACGCCGATCATCTGGCGTGGGCCCATGAAGATGGCAGCAATTAACCAGTTTCTCTCTGAGGTTAACTGGGGCTCCTTGGACTATCTCGTCGTAGATCTCCCCCGGGAACCGGTGATGAAGCGCTCACGATTGCCCAGATCTCACCCAACGTGCGCGGTGCGGTTATCGTGACAACCCCTCAGGATGTTGCGACGCTTGACTCGAAAAAGGCTATAAAATTCGTGGAGAAACTCGGCCTGCCGGTCCTTGGTATCATCGAAAACATGAGCGGGATGCTCTGCCCCCATTGTGGCCAGGAGATTGATCTCTTCGGCAAAGGAGGCGGCAGGAAGATCGCCGATGAATTTTCAGTGCCGTTCCTTGGTGCCATCCCGATTGATATAGATATGCGCAAGGCTGGGGATGAAGGCCGGCCGTTCATTATCCGGCGCGGTGACAGTGCTACATGGGCGAGCGTGGACAAGGTTATGGAAGCGCTCATGAAAGTCATCGAGGGATAAAACGGTATGGACTACCTGCGGATACTTTCCGGAAAAGCTGCACCCCTCCCTATATATGAACCAGTCATCGCATGCCTGGATAACCCTCAGGCATTTCCCGATCTCCTGGAACCGGTTTACCGCGAAGCCATGAAACTCGACGATGAGAGGCTCGATCAGTTCCGGTTTGCCCTTCTGCGCCTCCAGCTTTATGCAGATATCCACCGGAACGAGGATCTGGAGAAGGCTATGCATATTCGCTATGTCTCGCAGGTACTGGAAAAAGTAATTTTTGGTACTCTCGTTATGGAGCCACAGGAGCCTGAAGCCTCCTGAGTATTATCTGTACCAAAAAGATATTATCGGGGTGAATGTGCAAGGATGATACCTATAAGTGTCCACTCGGTACATGTATATTCTGATAAAAACAGAACCCCGAGAATTATTCTTTCTTCTTTCATTCTGAATACGCAATAGATCAAACCGGAGATACCAATGACGTCACGCATGCATGCCCCCCATACCACCTGCCCGGGCTGTCAGGAAGAGGTTTTTCTTGATGAGCTTGTAGGCGGCAAATGCCCCCTGTGCGGGTGCTCACTGGAAGACTTTGACGAGTCAATCGGCGAGTATGAGGGCATTCTCGATCGTTCAGACCTTTCGTGGCTCATCTTCAATTATTTTGTCTTCAAGAAATTTGTCGATCTAGGGGTTCCGCCTTCGCAGATCATGGAATTTGTGTCCAAGTACGAGCAGAATGCAGACAAACCCGCAGAAGAGTGGACGAAAACGGAGTTCTCCTTGGAACTCCCGATGGGGATTTTCGACAGGATCCGGCCCAAGCGATGTGCGAAGTGCAACCGGCTCTTTGTGGGGGGCGGACGAAAACAAATCACCGGTGACATGCGCCACACCTCGGTACATATCCAGTATGTGTGCAACCGGTGCTAAAACACTCACCGCTCCGGTTTTTTTGGATTTGGGTCCCTATAGTAAATCTCAAAACATCACTTTTAATGTTCTTGGAGGCGTTTCTCAAATTTTGCATTTTGCCCCTGCGTATTAAGACATCATAGAGCGATAATCCCGAAAAGGTAATACAGCATCATCGCAAAGTGAAGAAGCGATTCAGGGAGACAGGCATTGTCACCTCCGTCAATATGTTTTTTTCAATGTGTTAAAAATGAAAGGTTTCCACTAAACCTTATTTTTTATTGTATATCACACGTCTTTGATATATGTTGTGTATTTAGTATCTGCTTACCTTATGAATCATGACCATAACGAGGGAAATAATCCCTTTGATTGTTTGTGGCGTCGGCTTATTTCCGTAATGATACCAGCATGATAATCCCAATGATTACAAGAGCGGCAAAACTGATAAGCAGGGGGAGGATGACACTGTAGGCAGTCATTCCTGCCGGCAACTCCGGTTGCAGGGAAAAAGAGGAATTGCCTGCAATACGGTATTCGAGAATTGTGAGCTGTGCTGATGCATTGCCCGATGTGGTGTATTTTTGCTCGCCAACCGACACGATATATGTACCTGCCGGCAGTCCGGGCTCATTGAGCGAATAGGTCCACTGGTTTGTATTAGTATCTCGTTCAACCGGAATATTTTCTGATGTTACCAGATCATTGGAGGTCGCATTTCTGATCTCTGCATGGAGAAGATTCTCGGGCCCGATGTTCGTTGTACCAGTAATAAGAATGGCTTCTCCGGTTGTCTGGTCGGGTAGTTTGGCTGGATTGCTCCCGCTGACCCGGTTGAAATGCATTGATGGATTCTCAACATAGAAGTAATACGGGGTAAATATATCGTCGACGTCCGGCCGCACCGATGCATTGAGGATGGTATCGGCTATTGGACCAATGTCAGATGGGAACGACGATATTTGCCCGATGTTAGCGATGATTATTCCCTGATCTGCAATGCGTATGCCATCGCTCCAGACCAGCGGACCGATCTCGAAACTCCTGTCAGCACCAGGATCCTGAATCAAAAATGCGTACTCTCCGACAGAAAACCGGTTGGTCTCTTCCGATTTGATAATAAATGTGAAATTTCCTTTTTTATCCATTTTTGCCGTTTGGGTCGCAAAGTAATTCCGCCCGACAATCCAGAGGGTTACCGAACCATTCTGTGCATTGGTACCCGAGAGCGTCACCGTATCAGCCTTCACAATAGTCTGCGGGCTGCTGGTCACTGCGGTGAGCGCGGCAGATGCCGGGAGGCCGAGCACTACGAGCAGTGTAAGCAGGGTTACGGCTGTGATCCTTGTTTTCATATTTCTCTCTCGTACAACCTGAGACGTTCCATCTGGCACGCGAACACTTGTGTAAATAGGGGGTGGTATTCTCTCATAACCTTAACGCACATATGCTGTTCATCTGATTATAGGAACACAGATTTGAGGGCCCGAATGTCTCTTACGTCAATTTACCATAACGATGGGGTTGGGTAAAATGATTCTTGATCCAAACGGCCCTATCGTCTAGGAATTATAGTACCCCGTCTTTCCAGTCAGGATTTTGTCCCTGAATATTGAAACGAGTAATTGTCGGTACTGTCGATACCTGAGTCAAGGCTTGGTTATCGCTCCCGGGATCTTTTATGTCCAATTGCGGTAGCACTATGATACAGAATGCCATTCCACTTCTCTTAGTGGCCGTTAAAAAAGCATATCCCTGCCGGCATCAGGCAATCCGGTACCCTCCTCGATACCGGCACATATCATTTTCGCTCAAGGCAGGAAGGATAGTTATTTTT
>CAWEFI010000001.1:0-8436 GCA_963808285.1 uncultured Methanoregulaceae archaeon | reverse complement strand
TGCCTTTTAATAGATTCTTGTATGATTATCAGATTTTAACACACATTTTGAAAATAAACGAAATCTATAATTGATCCAATATTGTTCCAACGGGATTAAGAGCATGAAAGATACAAAGAAACTCCGGGAGGCAATCGGGTGGTAAACGTCAAGAAGGCCGGTGAAATAGAGCGGTGCAGGATATGCGGAAATGTTGTTATGGTAAAAGAAGCCGGCGGCGGAGAACTTATCTGCCACAATGAGCCGATGCAACTTGTCGAACCAAAGGGGAGCACCGCCGGGTAGACAATCTTCTTTATAGAAAAAATACACCGGGACTCGATTGGTGGGGCGCCCGGCAGAGCCACAACGGCAATTGGATTTTCCTGTTCCTCGTACGGGACGTTCATCTGAGTGCATTGATAACAATCCGGTCATGAGCGTGTGAATGTGATTGCCTGACGTGAATGAATCGCCAGATATATTACCTCAAGATCTAACTATCAAATAATCCTGATTTGTCAAAAGAAATTACCTGCCAGTCGTGGAAATACATTATGAGAAAATACGTAATCGCGTCCCTGATCATTATTGCTATAGTGGCGGCAGGATTTGCCGTATTTTCCTTATCGAACCTTTTCCCACGTCCTCCCGGCCAGACATTGCCTCTCACTATCGGCGGCCCGGCACTCGAAACATCGGGACTCATCTATATCGCTGAAGATCAGCATTATTTTGACGAGAACGGACTCAACGTCACCGAACAGATGTATGATTCCGGAGGAGCAACAGTTGGTGAGTTGTTGAACAACAACGTGGACATCGGCATGATGTCCGAATTTGTTATGGCCAACAGTATCCTTGAAGGGGAGAATATTACGAGCGTGGGAAGTATCGATAAATTCGATAACATGTACCTCGTTGGACGCAAGGACCTGGGGACCGATACCATTCCGGGCCTGAAAGGGAAGATCATTGGCATCCCTGAAGGAACAAGCGCCGATTTTTATCTCGGAAGATTCCTTGAACTCAACCAGTTAAACATCACCGACATAACCATGGTTGATGTGCGACCGGAAAATACCGCTGGTGCGATAACGAACGGGACCGTGGATGCCGTCGTTACCTGGCATCCGTATCTTGATTCAATCCCCGGGCAAAATACCGGCAATGTTACGGTCTGGGATATCCAGAGCGGTCAGCTGACCTACTGGGATGCCGTGTGCCGGGCAGACTGGGTCTCAGGCCACCAGACCGAGATTGAACGTTTCCTGCGTTCGATCTTCGAGGCCGAGCAGTTCAGAGAGCAGCATCCTGCGGAGGCGGATCTCATTATCCAGAAACGGCTGGGGTACGATGACGCATACATGGCAACAGTCATACCGGCCAACCAGTATTCTCTTTCACTTGACCGGGGGATGATGGCCGCAATGAAGGATGAGGCACGCTGGGAGATGGAGAATAATCTGACGAATACCACGCAGATCCCGGATTTCCCCGCCTCTATGTACGTGAACGGACTTCAGACCGTCGCACCCGGGTCTGTGGATCTCGGGTAGCGCTCATCTATGAAGATCAAGACCCAGCTGACCATAGCCATAATCGCCTTTGGCATAGCCATAGTATTTATTGCCGGATCTGTTGTTGTTACAACTCAGCGCGTGAACCAGCTGAACACGCAGCAGGATTTGGCAAATAAAATTGAAAATGAAGCCAATGATCTTTCCTACCTGTCAGCCGAATATGTCCTGTATCCCAACAGCCAGCAGGCAGAAGAATGGAAATTAAAAGATTCGGTATTAACTTCCGATCTCTCAACGCTTGCCGTGGAAACGCCGGAACAGCAGACAATTGTCGATAACCTGAGGGCGGATAATGAGAGGCTGAACACTGTATTCGATGATGTGCAATCTGGCGTTGAAACCGCACAACAGGGAGGCCTGGCACTCAATCCAACAGCCACAAGGGTCTCATGGAACAGGCTTGCAGTCCAGGTTCAGGAGATCGTATCCGATTCCGATCAGCTCTCACAGCAATTAGGAATTGCCACAGACCAGGCAACATTTTACAGCAATCTCTCGATTCTGATCCTGCTGGGGGTATTTTCGCTTTTAATCCTCACGAGTTATCTCATTGTATACCGGCGAACTCTCTCATCGATCGCAGAACTTCAAAATGGAGCGAACGTGGTAGGATCCGGTAATCTCAATTACACGATTCCCGAGAAAGGGGACGACGAAATTCGCGATCTTATCGGGGCCTTTAACCAGATGACGGTAGACCTCAGGGAAGTCATTGCATTAAAAACCGACCTTGAACAGGAAATTGCCCAGCGAAGAAAGGCGGAAATGGATTTGTTGCAAAAAAATGAAGACCTCAATGCCGCGTATGAAGAAATTATATCAACTCAGGAAGAACTTCACAAGAATCTGGAAGAACTCACCAATGCCGAAGCGGAAATCAAAAAGAGCGAGGACCGCTTGCGTCTCGCCCTCGAAGCAGCTGATCTCGGCACCTGGGACCTCGACCTTACCACCGATATCGCGGTCCGTTCACTCCGCCACGATCAGATCTGGGGATTCCATGAACTTCAGCCGGACTGGGGACTGGAGATCGCCATGCAGCATGTGTTGCCGGAGGATCGCCAAATCGTCACGGAAGCCTACGCCCACCTTGAGGAGACCGGCATTCTGGCGCACGAGAACCGGATTATCTGGCCTGACGGGAGCATACACTGGATTGCGGCGCAGGGAAAGGTTAATTATACCAGAGATGGCCGTGCCGACAGAATAACCGGCGTTGTTGCCGACATCACTGAACGAAAGCAGATGGACGAAAAAATCCAGACCATGCTGCAGAGGTTTTACCGGATTCTTTCAAACATGCGGTATGGAATCCTGCTGGTTACCGATGAAGACAGGATAGAATATGCCAACCAGGCCTTCTGCGATTTGTTTGGCCTGGATGATTCGCCCTATGACCTGTCGGACCTGTCCTCAGCTGAAATGTTCGAAAAAATCCGGCCCGCGTATAAGGATCCTGACGCAGAAATAGCCCGTATCAAGGAAATAGTCAGCCTGGGGCAACCGGTAACAGCCGAAGACGTGAGTATGAGTGGCGGGCGAACATTCCTGCGGGCTTATACACCAATTATCCTTGGGGAAAAGACCTACGGACGGCTCTGGATCCACGTCGATATCACCGACCGCAAGAAGGCGGAAGAAACGCTCAGGGAAGCCCTCGCAGAAAAAGAGGTCCTCCTTTCCGAGATCCACCACCGGGTCAAGAACAACCTCACCGCGTTCATCTCGCTATTGAGTCTTGATGGCTCCTATGAGGATACCGAAGCGGGCCGGGCCCTGAGAAAAGACCTCCAGAACCGGGCCCGGAGCATGGCCCTGATCCACGAAACCCTGTACCGGACCAGTAACTTTTCAAACGTGGATATGGAGGTCTACCTGAACAATCTTGTCACCCAGGTCGCCGGTTCCTATGCAGAAAGTTCAAAGGTCCGGCTGGTTATCGAAGTTCATAACGTAACCCTCGATATCGCACGGGCCACCACCGCCGGCCTGATCATCAACGAACTGGTGACCAACTCGTTCAAGTATGCATTCCCGCCGGGGTTCGACTGCATGGCAACCCGGGGAGAGCCCTGTACAATCAGGGTCTCGGTTACTCATGATGATGGGACGGATATCCTCAAGGTCGCTGACAACGGTTGCAGGTTACCGGAGGGGTTCGATCCGCTTACCGCAAAATCGCTCGGCCTCAGGCTGGTGAACTTCCTTGCCCGTCACCAGCTCCGGGCAGAGATCGACGTACAGGCAGAGAGGGGCACTGCGTTTATTTTCCGCCTTAAGGACACCGGGGATTAACACATGACAGGAAAAATCATACAGATTGTGGAGGATGAGGGCCTGATCACCCTCCACCTGACGGAAACACTGGAAAGGGCGGGATACCGGGTAATCGACCCGGTTTTCTCCGGAGAGATGGCGATCAAGGCGCTTGAAAAATCTCCTCGGCCCGATCTTATCCTGATGGATATCGGGCTTGCAGGATCTCTTGACGGGATCGAGACCGCAATAAAAATCCGGCACCAGTATGATATCCCGATCGTCTTCCTGACCGCATATTCTGACAGGAGCCGGATCGAACAGGCAAAAGAGGTGTCGTCTTTCGCATATCTCATAAAACCGGTATCAGATGAGGATCTCCTTGCTGCACTAAGAGACGCACTGGACGGGCAGTCAGGATAAAGGAGGGCGCACACGAACCGGGGCCCTGATCCTGCCATTCACGGTCAGGCCGGAATGAAACGTATCATTTCATCCTGTGTTTCAAAAATTGCTTTTTAAGGAAAACTTCTATTATAATCCCTTTTTTTTAAATACTTGGGATAAGGTAATTTACCCTGCCCGGATCCCGGAAAGGTATCCCCGGGAAAACCCGGCCTGGAGGGTGTATTAAGAATCATCCCGGGAATTTCGGAGGCAGTACATGGCCGGTGTATCCTATCTCGTTGCATTTCTCGCAGGAATCGTCTCGTTTCTTGCACCCTGTGTTCTGCCTCTCGTGCCGGGTTTCCTTATCTACCTGGCCGGCACTTCGGCCAAGGAGGGATCCGGAAAGCGGTGGGATATTGTCCTTGCAAGCATTCTCTTTGTCGCCGGGTTCTCGCTTGTCTTCTCCCTCCTTGGAGTTCTCCTGAATACGATACTGAACTCAGTCACGTACGGGGTGCAGCTCTGGTTGTCGAGGGCAGGGGGACTTATCATCATCTTCTTTGGTCTCTACCTGGTCGGGCTTATCCGGATCGGCTGGCTCGAACAGGAGCATAAATTTTCCGTGACCGGGATAAAATCGAAATACCTTACCTCGTTTGTGTTCGGCGCCGCATTCGCGGCCGGGTGGACTCCCTGCGTCGGGGCTGCCCTGGGCGCGATCCTTGGCCTTGCGGCGACCCAGCCTGGCATCGCATTCACCCTCCTCCTTGCGTACTCGGCAGGCCTTGGCGTGCCGTTCATCATCACCGGGCTGTTTGCGTCACAGGCGGTGGGCTGGATCAGCAAATATTCCCGGGTGCTGCATTACGTCAACATCGTTTTCGGCATCCTGTTGATCGTTATCGGCATCCTGATCTTCACGCAGACGCTCTCCCTCATCGCAAACCTGCCGGAACTTAACGGGTTCCTCCTCGGGAGCTGAAGAACCATGGAAAAAAGAACACTGGCACTTATCGGGGCACTCATCCTCATCGCAGCGGCAATCGTTCTCCTGTCATCGCTCAGCCCGAACAGGTCTTATACCGGCACAGCGGTAGCGCCGGGAAACCGGACCGCAATCAACGCGGAAAAGGCGAAGCTGTACCCGTACGCAAAGGAGATTGCAGAACCGTCGGGGTTTGTGAACGTTGACAATATCACCATCGCAAGCCTTGTCGGCAAGGATGTCATCCTCGTGGACTTCTGGACATACAGCTGCATCAACTGCGAACGTACGATCCCGTACCTGAACCTGTGGTACTCAGAATATCATGACCAGGGCTTGGAGATCATCGGGGTCCATACCCCTGAGTTCCAGTTCGAGCACGACATCAACAATGTCAGGATGGCGGTCCAGAAGTTCGGCATCCAGTACCCTGTCGTGCTCGACAATAACTACGCCACCTGGGATTCGTACGGGAACCAGTACTGGCCGGAGGACTATTTGATCGACATCGACGGCTTCATCGTGTACCACCATATCGGTGAAGGCGATTATAACGAGACCGAGGCCGAGATCCAGGACCTCTTAAGGGAACGGGCAGGGGCGCTCGGCCTCAATATCAGCATCTCAAACACGACCAGTGTCCCGTCAGATGCAGTCGCTGTAAACTTTTCCGAGGTCGGCAGCCCGGAGACGTACTTTGGTGCAGCACGCAACCAGTACCTGGCAAACGGGAATGCCTCGGTGACCGGGCTCCAGACCCTTGTGATTCCCGCGCAGGTACAGTCAACGGGTTGTACCTGTCCGGGACATGGGATTTTGCCGACCAGTACCAGAAAACACCGGGAATGCGAGCATCGTGTTCCCGTACGATGCGAAAAACGTCTATTTCGTTGCCAGTGCGGAAAATGCCACGGCCGTACAGGTCCTGCTCGACGGAAAACCGGTTGCAGACATGGCCGGTCCTGATGTCACCAACGGGACCGTCATGATTCAGGCAGACCGGCTGTATTCCCTTGTGCAGGGATCTGATTACGGGTTGCATACACTGGAGCTCGATATCCCGGAGCGGGCCTGAATGCGTACACGTTCACGTTCGGGTGACAGTGCACAGGAAGAGAAACCATGGACAGGAAACTGATGAAGGCAACGTTTGCAGGTGGTTGTTTCTGGTGCATGCAGCCGCCATTCCAGCAGATCGATGGGGTAACTGAAGCGGTGGCAGGATATGCCGGTGGAATAAAGGAGAACCCGAGTTATGAAGAGGTCTCTTCCGGTAAAACAGGACACCTCGAATCGGTACAGGTCACCTACGATCCCGAAAAGGTCTCCTACGGGAATCTTCTCGATGTCTTCTGGACGCAGATCGATCCGACTGACCAGGAGGGCCAGTTTGCGGACAAGGGGCCCCAGTACAGGACTGCCATATTCTACCATGACGAAGAACAGAAGCGGATCGCAGAAGATTCGAAGAAGAAACTCGACGAGTCCGGGAAGTTCAAAAAACCCGCTGCAACGGAGATCCGGCCGTTCACCACGTTCTATCCTGCCGAGGAATACCATCAGGACTATGCGAAGAAGAAGCCGCAGGAGTATCACCGGTATAAGACCAATTCCGGCCGTGAGGCCTTCATTGAGAAGACATGGGGGACGGGTAAAAAAGTTAAAATCTACTCAACCCCGACGTGCCATCACTGTCATGAGATCAAGGAGTTCCTCAGGTCTCATAATGTTGAATTCGATGAGATCGATATCTCTGCCGATGAGGAAGCGAGAAATATGATCCTCGAGAAAACCGGGCGCTTTGGGGTCCCCATAGTCCAGATTAAAGATCAGTTTATCTTCGGATATGATCCGAAAAAGATGGAGAGTCTGTTGCACTAGCGGCACCGGGTGATCGTCGGAATGGTAAGCAAAGTTACTGTCTACGCCACAAAAGACTGCCCGTACTGCAGTATGGCAAAGGCCTTTCTTGAGAAACACAGCGTGCCGTATGAGAATATGGATGTCGATACAGATCCCCAAGCTGCCCAAAAAATGCTCGATATGTCCGGCCAGCGGGCCGGGCCGGTCATTACGGTCGATGGCGAGGTTATCATCGGATTTGATGCCCGGCGGTTGAATGAACTGTTCGGGGAACCCTCATCCGAGTCGATCTTCGATGTCCTCATTGTCGGGGCAGGCCCGGCCGGGCTGACCGCCGGGGTGTACTGTGCGCGGAAGCTTCTCAGGACCATCATCGTCTCAGAAGACATCGGGGGTCAGGCAACCGAGTCGTGGGCGATTGAAAATTATATGGGATACCAGATGGTCACCGGTGAAGATCTGATGAAAAAGTTCGAGGAACAGGTGCGGAAATTTGATTTGAGGCTTGAACTTGACCGGGTCACCGGCATCGCCGAGGAAGACAATTTTTTTGCGGTAAAGACCAACTCGGAAAACATTCTGAAGGCAAAATGCCTTATCCTGGCGCAGGGAAAACGGCCCCGGAAGCTCGGGGTGCCCGAAGAGGAGCAGTTCATGGGACGGGGGCTCTCCATCTGCTCGACCTGTGACGGCCCTCTCTTCAAGGCAAAGAAGGTGGCCGTGGTGGGCGGAGGCAACTCGGCACTTCAGACTGCCCTCGAACTGAGCGGGATCGCGCAGTCTGTCAGTCTCATCGTCCGCAGTACCGATCCGGGCCGACCCGGTCTACGTAAAGAAGCTCGAATCAAAACACAACGTCACAGTTCATCTGAATTCACGGGTGAGCGCACTTCACGGGGACCGGCTCCTCACCGGCATGACGATAATGGACGGAAAAGGAGAACAGACCGTCAGTGTTGACGGCGTCTTTATTGAGATTGGCTGGCTCCCCAATACCGAAATGCTTGGCGGGTTTGTGGAGCTGAATGATGAAAAGGAGATCGTGGTGGACATCAACTGCCACTCGAGCCGGAAGGGTGTCTTTGCCGCCGGGGATGTCACATCAGTAAAGGGCAAGCAGATTATCATCGCCGCAGGAGATGGGGCAAAAGCGGCGCTTGAAGCGTCAGAATACCTGATGAAGAAGGTGGGATAGGGTCTTTAAAAGGTTCTGTAAAGTCTTTGGCAGGTTGTCACGTTCCTTCGGAGTGGTAATGCTTGAGAACTGCTGACAACCTGACAGAAACTCCCGATGCCATGGATTCTCCGTTTTTATCTCGTGGAATTTCCCGGATTTCTTCACTAACCGGAACGCGAAAAAAGTTAAAGGATTTTACTGCC